>NZ_CP067132.1:0-300000 GCF_028553745.1 Paracoccus seriniphilus | reverse complement strand
TTCCTGGAATATCTGCACAGCTTCAGCGAGACCCGCTCTCCGATCAACTTCATGCTGATCTATGACAATCTGGATCGCTTTTTCGATGGCGCTCTGGTCACCCTGCAACTGACCTTCCTGGCCTTGCTTGTCGGCGGTCTGATCGCCGTTCCGCTGGCCATCGCAAGGGCTTATCGCAAGCCATTTCTGAACCCGATCATCCGCGCCTATACCTATGTCTTCTGCGGAACGCCGCTGCTGGTGCAGGTCTATCTGTTCTATTTCGGTCTGGGCCAGTTCCAGTCGGTGCAGGAAAGCTTTCTCTGGGACCGGGTTCTCAGCAGCCCCTGGTGGTGCGTTCTGATCGCCTTCACGCTGAATACGGCGGCCTATACCACCGAATTCCTGCGTGGCGCGATCGAAACCACACCGCACGGAGAGATCGAGGCCGCCAAGGCCTGCGGCATGTCCCCCGTCACGCGGATGCGGATCGTCGTGCTGCCCAATGCGTTCCGGCGCGCCCTGCCGGCCTATTCGAATGAGGTCATCTTCACGCTGCATGGCTCGGTCATCGCCAGCACGGTCACCCTGCAGGATCTGCTGGGCGTCGGGCGCTGGCTGAATGGGCGCTATTATCTGGCCTATGAAGGTTTCCTGACCGCGATGCTGTTCTACATGGCCATCGTCTTCCTGATCTCCTTCGCGTTCCGGCTGGCCGAAAGGAAATTCCTTGGCCATCTGCGCCCGCGCGAGACCCCCAAACCCAAGACCGCCCCCGCGCTGGCCTGAGCGCCGACACGCGGAGACTCCTCCCCATGCTTCTAGTTGCTTGCTGCTGAAAGGTATTTCCATGACCACCACGAAGAAACGTGACCTGATCGAAGGGCGTGCCGCGCTTGTCGTCATCGACATCATGAAATCGGCTTTCGCGCCCATTCCCGATGACAAGCGTGCGATTGCCCACATGCCGGACTATGCCGAACGCATGGCGCGGTCGAAGCTGGCCATCGACAAGGCGCGCGAAGCCGGGATCCCGATTGTCTTCATCAAGGAGGTCCACCGCGCCGATCTGATCGACATGGGCCGTGAAACCGATGGTGACGAGGATATTCATTGCCTCGACAACAATCCGCTGACCGAATTTGCCGAAGAGGAACTGGGCATGCTGCCCGATGACTACCGCATTGCGAAACGGCGCTATTCCGCCTTTTACGGGACGGATCTGGAGATCCTGCTGAAGGGGCTGAAGGCCGATACACTTATCCTTGTCGGTGGTCTGACGGATGTCTGCGTGCATTACACATTCGTGGACGCCCATCAGGGTGACTATTTCTGCCGTGTGATCGAGGATTGCGTGGCGGGTTCCAGTCTCGAAGCCCATCAGGCATCTCTGAAGGCGATGGAATATCTGCAGCATGGCGCGGTGCGCAGTCTGGACGAGGTCCTGTCCGCAATGCAGGCCCAGGCGGAAAGCCATGCAGCCTGATCAGGGGCTGAAAGCGGCCGGGCTGGCCCTGGCTGCTTCGGCGGTGCTGAGTTTCATAGACAATTTCGTTGCGGCGGTCAGTCAGGAAGCCGGGCTGTGGCAGTTTCAGGTCTTTCGAACATTGTTTGCCCTGCCCCTGTTGATCCTTGCCGCAAGAATTTCGGGGCAGGGGATCCGTCCGGTGAACCTGCCCCGACTGGCCCTGCGCAGCCTTGCGGTATCCGTCGGTCTGCTGATCTATTTCGCGGCCCTTGGCAGCCTGCCGGTGTCTCAGGCGGGTGCTGGACTGTTCAGCGCCCCGCTTTGGGTTGCCCTGCTGTCGGTTGTCCTGTTCCGTCAGAACATCGGCCTCATCGGCACGGGCGCGGTTCTGCTTGGCTTCGTCGGGGCGCTGATGCTGTTGCAGCCTGATCTGGCGAATCTGACCACGCTGTCGCTCTTGCCTCTGGCGGCCGGATTTTTCTATGGGCTTGGCATGATGCTGACACGACATCTTTGCGCTGAGGAAAGCGCGATCGCGCTGGCCCTGGGGATTTTCATCACCATCGGTCTGGCAGCAGTGATCATGCTTTGTGTGGTGACGATCTGGCCCGGAGATGCCTTCATTTCGGTGCCATGGGTTGCTCCCAGCACGCGTTTCATCTGGCTGACATTGCTTCAGGCGGTCGGGTCGATCTGCGCGGTGACCCTGATCGCACAGGCCTATCGGATCGGGACGCCCGCCGTCGTCGCCGTGTTCGAATATTCCTTCCTGGTCTTTGCCAGCCTCTGGGCCTTTCTGCTTTGGGGCAGTGGCACGAATGCGCTGGCCTGGGCCGGGATCGCGCTCATCCTGACCTCGGGTATGCTGATGGCGCAAAGCCGGAAAGGCAGGGGCAGGAATGCCGTTGCAAATTGACCGGCCTGTGGTCACGGCAAGCCCCTGCGCAGTTGCGGTCGGGGACCATCCGAAACTTGTTTTACTCACCTGACAAATCACGAGGAAGTCATGGAAAATACCATCGTCCGGCATCACACCGGTCAACGCATGTCTCAGATCGTCATCCATGGGGACACGATCTATCTGGCCGGTCAGGTCGGTCGCCCGGGGGGAAGCGTCGCCGAGCAGACGCAGGACTGCCTTGCGTCGATCGAAAAACTTCTGGAAGAGGCCGGTTCCGACAAGGAACATATGCTTCAGGCGACCATCTGGCTGGCCTCTATGGACGATTTTGATGAAATGAATTCCGTCTGGGACAAATGGGTGCCGGAAGGGCACGCACCGACCCGTGCCTGTGGTGAAGCGCGCCTTGCCACGCCCGATTACAAGGTCGAGATCATCCTGACTGCCGCCCGCAGCAATGGGACAGCGGCCTGAGCTGCCGACAGGCTTGCCAGCCACGATGTCGGGACAGAACAGCGTGGTCGGCAGGCCTGAAGATCGCGGCGCGGGCAGGTGAGGGCGACAGCGGCGGCTGATCACCCGATCCGGTTCGGATATGCGCGGACCGCTCTTGCAGGCGGTTGGTCCGGACCGTTATCGAGCCGAATGAATTGCGTGCAGAGTCAGATCCTCGCCGAATTCCTGCCGGGCGATGTCGACGACATGGCGATGATGGGTCAGATAGATGGCCTGCCCCGTCTGCCCGATGCGGCCCATCAGCCGACAGGCCGAGCGTGTCCGCTCTTCATCGAAAGTTTCGAAGATATCGTCGCAGAAGAATGGCAGACAGGTGCCCTGCGCCACCAATTGTTCATAGGCGGCTGCCCGCAGCGCCAGAAACAGCTGGAAGCGTGTTCCCTTGGACATGTCCTGCGCCTGTTTGGCCATGCCTGCCTGATCCAGCGCGAGCAGCGTTTCACCGTTCCCCGAAGGCTGGGTGGTCAATCTGCCGTAGGCACCATTGGTCAGGTCGCGGAATGCCCGCTCGGTTGCCTCCATCATGGTGCTGCGATGGCTGTCGCGATAGCGGCGGATGGCCTCGTCTGCCAGACGATGTCCCAGATCCAGCGTCAGGTAGCGCATCACCGTTTCTTCGATCTGGGCTTCCAGCGTGGCCCTGGTCTCGGTCAGTTCCGCGATATCTGAATCCCCCGTGACGGCGGCAAGATCGCGCTCTTTGGCGCTGCGGGTCGCGATGGCCTCATCCAGCGCCGTATCGATACGCTGCAGGTCGGCATCCAGATCGGCCAGGGCGGCTGCAAGCGCATTGGGGTCGCAACCTTCCAGTTCCTTGCGCGCCTCTTCCAGAGAGGATGCCCCCAGTACCGCGCAGGCTTCATCGACCAGATCTCTGCGCCGCTGACGGTCCTCGATCACCTTCTGGGCCTGCAGGGCAGTCTGGCGCAACTGGGGCAGGGTCGCAGTTGGCAGATCGGGCGGGAAGAGCGCTGCCAGTTGTTCGACCCGCTGCGCGATGCGGGTCAGGATTTGCTGCTGTGGTACCAGCGCATGCTCGGCCTTTTCGATCTGTCCGCAAAGCGCAACATATCGGCTTTCGGATTCGGCGGCCTGTCGTGCCAGTTCGCGCAAGGTGTCATAGAGATCCTCGGGACCGGCATCTGCGGCAACCCCATGTTTCTCCGCCAGATCGGCCAGCCGGGCGGCATAGGCCTTTTGATCCCGCTCCATGCCGTTGATCTGACGTTGGATATTGTCCCGCCGGACCGAGAACTCGCGCAACTTGCCAAGGGGTGCCAGGCTGTGAATCAAGCTATCTGGCGACAACTGGCCCTTGAAACTGTTCTGAACCAGATCATGCCATCGCTGCCGCGCGGCTTGCGCGGCCTTGGCGATCTCGTCCAGATTATTTTGGCGCGATGTCAGTTCGGCCTGCAGATCATCGCAGCTCTTGCGGGCCTGCGCGCTTTGTTCACGCCGTGTCTGCTCTTGCTGTTGCAACTGCCGCGCCTTGGCGACCAGCGTGTCGAAATCGGGCGCGTCCAGATCCATTTCCGCTGACAGCGCCGCCACCAGGCGCGCGGCTTTGTCAAAGCTTGGCTGATGTTGGGCCGTGACCTGGACCAGTTTCTGATTGGCGGCGCTGGCCGCGTCGCGCTTGATGGCCCAATTGGCAAAGACCGCAGGCGAGATGTCCGGATCGAGGCCCAAGTCCGCAGCCGCCTCGACCAAGGGCGCGCGCAGGGCATCGCATTGGTCCCGCAGGTCCTGAATGATGCGGGCCTGATGTTCGCGCTGAACCCGCAGGCTGGCCAATTCCTGTTGCGCATGACGCAGACGTTCCTGATCTCGGACATGGGTCAGCCGGGCCTGCGCGCTGGCGTCGACCTGTCGCATGGCGGCTTCGAAATGATTGGCGCTGTCTTCGTCCAGGGTTGCGCGATGCTGCGCCCAGGCCTTGTCACGTGCATCAAGCTGGGCCTGCGCGGTTTCATCGCTGATCAGCCCGTGGCTTTCGATCAATCCCTCGATCTGCAGCCGATGGGTGTCTTCCTCTTTCGCAAGGCGCCTGTCTTCCTCCTGCGCCTTTTCCAGCCGCTCTTCCAGCCTGCGGAACTGCCGGGCCAGTTCCTCGGCCTCATCTGCATTGATCCGGCAGGCGGGCAGCGGGTCGAATGTCCGGCCCTGAATGGTCAGCGCATGCAGCGCGTCCTGCATTCGGGTCCTGGCATCGGCGACGGCCTGCTGTGCGGCGGCATGTTGCGGGGCCAGGCTGTCCAGCGAAAACCGCTCGAGGATTTGCCCGACCTTTGCGCCGGTCTCATCGCCCTGACCCAATGCGTCACGGGCGGCCTCTGCCCTGTCCAGACGGGTCTTCAGACGGGCGACTTCCTTCTGTTCGGCGTCCAGCTGTTGCTCTGCGCTGTGCAGCGCAGAGCGTGCCGCCTCCAGTTCGGCCAGCTCAGGCTCGGTCGGCACCAGATCCTGAAGGTTCATGTCGGGCGCAGCCTGCATGTTACGCGCGGCCAGCTGCATATCCGCCAACACCTGTCGCAGTTCTTCCTGTCGCCGCTGCAGGTCAAGCCGGGCGGTTGCATCGCGGCTGCGCAGGATATCCAGCTCTTCCAGAGCCTGACCCAGGCTCAGCAGATCGGGGCGGCGTGTGATGGCGTCGCGCTGTGCCTTCAGATCCTGCAAAAGCGCCTTCAGCCTGTCGGTTTCGCCTTGAGCGCTGGTTTGCTGGGTCAGCAGTTCGACCAGATCTTCGGGATTGAAATCCAGTCGTTCAGGATAATGGGCACATGAGGTCAGGCTGGCGTCCAGCGCGTCGATCCGTGCAATCAGGGGCAGGGCCTTGCTTTGTGCTTCGGTACGGGCATGTTTCCGGCGCAGCCGGCTGCGTTCCTGTCTGGTGGCGTCTTCCTCTGTGCGGGCAAGATCAAAGCCCTGGCGCAGCTTGCGATAGGCGCTGGCCGGGATGTCCAACTCCTTGATGCGCTTGTCGGTTTCGGCCAGTTCCTTCTTGAGTCGCGCCAGTTCGGTGCTGCTGGCGCGTTTGCGATACAGCAGATCGGCCTGTTCGCGAATGCCGTCCAGAACCCTGGTCAGATCGCTGACCCCGGCCGCCGCCGAAAAGAGCAGCTTGCCGATATCGCCGCGACTTTTGACGATTTCCTCGCCGCCCTTTTCGATGGTCTCGTCATCAAGGCACAGCAGGGTGCGATAGTCATCAAGACTCAGCCGCCCCAGCGCGTTCTGCAGGATCATTTCCGGCAGGGCATTGCCAGAGCCATCCACCAATGAGCCATCGCGTTTGGGCAGGCGGACCAGATCGTGGCTTTGCCCGTCGATATCCAGAACACCCGAAACCCGCAGGTTCTTTCGTTGATGCAGGAAATCATAGCCGTCGCGATGGGGGAATCCGTAAAGAAGGCGCAGAAAGGCCTCCATCGTGGTGGTCTTCCCGGCCTCATTGGGGCCGTAGATGATGTGGAAATCCGGCTTGCCGGGCGTGGCCGCGCCGAAGTCATAGGTCTTGCCGGAGAACTGGCCGAAGAGGTCAAGCGAAAGCTGGCGAAGCCGCATCATTCCGAGGCACCCCGCATGGCTGCGATGACATGAAGTGCCCCGTCGCCGGCCAGCTCCTGCCCCAGACGTTCGGCCGTGGCCTCATCGGCGGCAACATGAGCACGCCGATGCGCGGGCAGTTCCGACAGCATCGCGGACAGGGTGGCGGTGATCTCGGCCGCGAAGCCCGGCTCGCTGCGGATGTCATCCATCAGGGCTGCAAGCTCGCTGACGGCGGACGCGGTGTCGGTGCCTTCTTCGGTCGTGTCGAGATCAAAGCTGATCTTGTCCAGCCAGATCGCACCGGTCTCGGCAGCCATGTCACGTGCGGTTTCGGCCCATTGATCGGCGTCGCGCAGGATCTGCCAGCGCCTTTCGCTGCGACCTGTAAAGCGCAGGCGAAGCAATCCGGCATCGGAGTTCAGCCTGCCCGCGATATCCTGCATGGTGGCGCGCAGATGGCTGCGCAATTCATCGTCGCCGGAGCAGGGGCTGACATCAAGTCGGTGTTCCATAAATTCGGCGGCCGAAGTCGGGATTTCCTCGATGGTGATGCCGTCATCGGACAGATGCAGCAGCGTGGCCGATTTCGGGCCGGCCTCGCCAATGTCGCGGCCCTGCGGAATGCCGGGCATTACCACCCAGGGTGCGCTGCTGTGTATCTGGCGCTTGTGCACATGACCCAGAGCCCAATAGTCAAATCCCGCGGCCGTCAGATCGGCAAGCGCGCAGGGCGCATAGGTGTCATGGCCCTCGGCCCCCGCGAGTGAGGTATGCAGCATGGCGATATTGATGGCATCCGGTTCGGGCGCGTGGAATTTCGGCAGCAGGCTGTCGGGGGCGTGACGCCCGCTGAAACTGACCCCATGGATCCAGATGTCGCGATCACCCAATCGCTTCTTGCCGCCGCGCCCGTCAAAGACATGGACATTCTCGGGCAGTTTGACCTCTCCCGTGATCGGGTTTTCCGCGTCGTGATTGCCCTTGATGTAGAACACCGCGATCCCGGCCTCGCGCAGCCGGTCCAGTTGACCTGTCAGAAATGCGCCGGTCTTGGCGCTGCGCTCGGCCCCGTCGAACAGGTCGCCGGAAATCAGCAGGGCGGCGACTTCATGGGACAGGGCTGCATCGACGATCCGCGTGAAAGCCGTCCGTGTCGCGGTGCGGACCACTTCGCGCAGACCTTCATCCCGCATGGCAAGCGATCTGAGCGGGGAATCCAGATGAATATCGGCGGTATGCAGGATTCTGGTCATTGCGTCGTTCCGAAGGCATTGAATGTCGCGGCAAGTAAGCACGCCATGGGGGTTTTGCACAGGACACATTTGCGGAAAATTCGATCATGGCGTCTGCTGTCATGTCACCCGTGTCGAGCAGCCCCATGATCAGGGGGCGTTGTCCGTCGGTGTGATGTCGGGATGATCCGGGCCAGAGGCGCTCAGAAACTGATGTCGCCGCCGGTCTCATCCAGATGCCATGTCAGCCTGCGTCCCGCATTGTGCACCGCCCGCGCAAGCAATGGAAACTGCACCTCCGCAGGGGCAATTCTGCGGCCTTCGCATTCCGCCGCTTCGTCCAGCCATGCCCACAGGGCGTCATCCTGTTTCACGCGCTCG
The DNA here is from genome assembly GCF_028553745.1 of Paracoccus seriniphilus. Lineage (NCBI taxonomy): Bacteria > Pseudomonadati > Pseudomonadota > Alphaproteobacteria > Rhodobacterales > Paracoccaceae > Paracoccus > Paracoccus seriniphilus. Next base: position 291,971 of record NZ_CP067132.1, on the reverse strand, counting down.
GCCTCGGCCCGCAACTTCCAGCCCGCAGAGTCATGCTGCGCAGAGAGCCGTCCGCCCCATGGCATTGCGGTATCAAGGCACATCACCGCCAGCATCAGCATTCTGACCTCGCTGCGGGGAAAATCTCCCTGCGCGTCCAGTTCGATCTGCAGCCGGCCCTGTGCCGACGCGCCAAGCAGCAGGTCGCGCAATTCGCGATCCGCAACCCGCTGGTCTGATCGGGCCTGGCCAAAGGCCATTCGGAAGGCATGAATCCGGTCGCGCGCGGCCTTGACCGATTGCGCGATCAGGGACATTTCGGGGCTGGTTGCCAGACCGGGGAAATCCGGTGACATTTCCAGCAGTTCGATGCCATTTCCGATGGCACCAAGGGGAGAAACAAGATCATGGCACAGGCGTGATCCCACCAGCGTGGCCAGATCTTCGGGTAACATCCGCGTTGTGTCGACAGTCATGAACCGTTACCATTCGCATTGAAGCAGGAGAGCTTGTTGTGAACGAGATGCTTGAACCGGGTATGCGCGTCCGTCACCCCGGGGCGCCCGAGTGGGGGCCGGGACAGGTCCAGTCGCGCATCGGAGACCGGATCACCGTGAATTTTGCCGAGGCCGGCAAGCAGGTTCTGGACGGAAAGCGAGTGCAACTGGAAATCATCATTGGCAACGACGGCTGATCCGGTTTGGGCTTGGACCGAAGATTGCAGCCACAGGTTGTTTTTCGCAACCATTACCCTTTTGTGACGCGGCTTGATTTGCAGCTTGTGTTGCAATGAGGTCTCCCTGACCCTAGACAGATCGGCGTCTTTCCCTCCTTCGATCGAAGGCCGCATGAAGTCTGATCCATCATATTTCGACATTCGCATTGCCCGTTCCGACAGTGACCTGCGCGCCGCCCAACGGCTGCGCTATCGTGTCTTTGTCGAGGAACTGGGCGGAACCGGCCCGCTGGTCGACCACGACGCGCGTCTCGAGCGCGATGAATTCGACGATATCGTCGATCACCTCTGCCTGATCGACCGGCGCCGGTCGGTCGAGGATCTGGACCATGTGGTCGGGGTCTATCGTCTGTTGCCCGGCGATCGCGCCCGCAGCTTTGGTCGCTTCTATTGTGACAGCGAATATGACCTGACACCCCTGCGGCAATCGGATCGTCCGGTTCTGGAACTGGGCCGTTCCTGTGTCGATCCTGCCTTTCGCGGCGGGACGGCCATGTTCCTGTTGTGGAACGCCCTGGCGGATTATGTCCTTGATCTGGGGATCGAGGTTCTGTTTGGCGTCGCCAGCTTTCACGGCACTGATATTCAGGTGCTGGCGCCCTCGCTCAGCTGGCTGCATCACAACCATCTTGCGCCCGAGGGCCTGCGCCCGGTGGCACGGGCCGAGGGTTTTCAGCCGATGGATCTGATCCCGCCCGACCAACTGGACCGGCGTCAGGCACTGATCGGGATGCCGGCGCTGATCAAGGCCTATCTGCGGCTGGGTGGCATGGTCGGCGAGGGGGCCTTTGTCGATCGCGCTTTCAATACGACCGACGTATTCCTGCTGATGGATACCAAGGCCATGTCCGACAAGCACCGCAAGTTCTATGAAAGCCGTTGGCAGTCCCAATGAGCGAGAGGCAAGGGCGCGTCGATCCGGGCCGCGGGGCGGCGACATGGCGTGATGGCGACACTCCTGTCCTGCCGGCACCGCAGGGTGTGCGTGGCTGGTGGCGGGTGTTGCGCCGAGGTGTTCCGGCGGTTGTCGTGCTGCTGATCGGGGTGATCCTGATATTGCCGCTGCGCCTGACGGAACGGATGTTCCACGGCCCCCGCAGGCCATGGACGGGTCCCTATGTGCAGGGCGTCTGCCGGCTGGTGCTGCGCTGCATCGGTTTGCGCTGGCACCGCGTCGGAAAACCGATGCGCGGGCCGGGGGCGGTGGTGGCCAATCATTCAAGCTGGCTGGATATACTGACCATGAATGCCGCGATGCCGGTGTTTTTCGTCAGCAAGTCCGAGGTGCGCAGCTGGCCCGGGATCAATATTCTGACGGCGGTGACAAATACCCATTTCGTCACCCGTGACCCCAAGCTGGCGCGCGAACAGGCGGCCCAATTCGCGGCCCGGATTCGCGCCGGGCACAGGCTGTTGTTCTTTCCCGAGGGCACTTCGACCGATGGCCAGCGGGTGCTGCCCTTCAAGCCGACGCTGTTCCAGGGCTTTCTCGATCCCGATCTGCCCGATTCCCTGGCCATCCAGCCGATGAGCGTGATCTACCGCGCTCCGGCGGGGACCGATCCGCGATTCTATGGCTGGTGGGACGATATGGCGCTGGCCGATCACCTGCTTGCGGTGCTGTCTGCACCGGTGCAGGGCGATGTGACCGTGCGGCTGTCAGCACCGATTTCCGTTTCAGGTCATACGCGTAAGACGCTCTCTGCCGCCGCCGAAAAACTTGTGCGGGAAGGTTTCGACTTTGGGTCGAAAACGTCTTAATATAATCACTTGCTAAGGCCACTTCGGATCAATATCTGGGGTGTTATGCTGCCATCAACACTAAAGGAAGTATCGATGACCCGCTTTGCTGCCCCCATCGCCGAACAAATCTGGGATATGAAATACCGGATGAAAGACGCCGAAGGGCAGCCGGTCGACGGTTCGGTCGAGGATAGCTGGCGCCGTGTTGCGCGTGATCTGGCCCGTGTCGAAAAGGACCCGGCGAAATGGGAAGAGCGCTTCAACGCCGCCCTTGAAGATTTCAAGTTCCTGCCCGCAGGCCGGATTCTGGCGGGGGCGGGCACCGGGCGCTCGGTGACGCTGTTCAACTGCTTTGTCATGGGCACCATTCCCGACAGCATGGCGGGCATCTTCGACATGCTCAAGGAAGCGGCGCTGACCATGCAGCAGGGCGGCGGCATCGGTTACGATTTTTCCACCATCCGCCCGCGTGGCGCCGAAGTCAAAGGCGTTGCTGCCGATGCTTCGGGGCCGTTGTCCTTCATGGATGTCTGGGACGCGATGTGCCGCACGATCATGTCGGCCGGCTCGCGCCGTGGCGCGATGATGGCGACCATGCGCTGCGACCATCCCGATATCGAGCAGTTCATCGAGGCCAAGCAGGACAGCGCACGGCTGCGCATGTTCAACCTGTCGGTTCTGGTCACCGATGACTTCATGGATGCGGTCAAGGCGGACGGCCCGTGGGATCTGAAATTCAAGGACAGGGTCTATCAGACCGTTCAGGCGCGCGATCTGTGGAACCGGATCATGCGGGCCACCTATGATTACGCAGAGCCGGGCGTCATTTTCATCGACCGGATCAACAAAGCCAACAATCTGAACTATGTCGAGACCATCGCCGCGACCAATCCCTGCGGGGAACAGCCGCTGCCACCATATGGCGCATGTCTTCTGGGCTCGATCAATCTGGCGCGGCTGGTCACCGAACCCTTTACCGGTTCTGCCCGGCTGGATGAGGCCGCTCTTGATGATCTGGTGCGTACGGCCGTGCGGATGATGGACAATGTCGTCGATGCCTCGAAATTCCCGCTGGAAGCCCAGGCGGCCGAGGCGCAGGCCAAGCGCCGCATCGGTCTGGGTGTGACCGGTCTGGCCGATGCGCTGCTGATGCTGGGTCTGCGCTATGGGGCCGGGGATGCCGTGCAGCAAACCCGCGTCTGGATGAAGGCGATCGCGCGTTCGGCCTATCTGGCCAGTGTCGATCTGGCCAAGGAGAAAGGCCCCTTCCCGCTGTTTGACGCGGAAAAATACCTGAGTTCCGGCTTCATGGCCAAGATGGACGAGGATGTCCGCGCCGCCATCGCCGAACATGGCATCCGCAACGCATTGCTGACCTCGATTGCACCGACGGGCACGATCAGCCTTTATGCCGGCAATGTCAGTTCTGGCATCGAGCCGGTCTTTGCCTATGCCTATACGCGCAAGGTCTTGCAGAAGGATGGCTCGCGCACCGAAGAAGAGGTCGTCGATTACGCGGTGCAGATGTGGCGTGACCTGCATGGTGATGCGCCGCTGCCGGATTATTTCGTGAACGCGCAGACCCTTGCCCCCAAGGATCACGTCGCCATGCAGGCGGCCGCGCAGGAATGGGTCGACAGCTCGATCTCCAAGACCATCAACTGCCCCGAGGACATCAGCTTCGAGGAATTCAAGGATGTGTATCTCTCGGCCTGGGATCTGGGTTGCAAGGGCTGCACGACCTATCGCCCCAATGACGTCACTGGCAGCGTGCTGTCGGTCAGCGAGAAGACCGAAACCACGCCCGAGGCCGATCAGGGCGCGGATGTGGTCTATCTGACCGAACCGCTGGACCGTCCGGCGGCACTGGAAGGCGCGACCTACAAGCTGAAATGGCCGGGTTCGGAACATGCCATCTATATCACGGTCAATGACATCATTCAGGGCGACCATCGCCGCCCCTTCGAGGTGTTCATCAACTCGAAGAACATGGAGCATTACGCCTGGACGGTCGCGTTGACGCGGATGATCTCGGCGGTGTTCCGGCGCGGTGGCGATGTCAGCTTCGTGGTCGAGGAACTGAAAGCAGTCTTTGATCCCCGTGGCGGAGCGTGGATGCAGGGGCGCTATGTTCCCTCGATCCTTGCGGCTATTGGTGGTGTCATAGAGCGCCACCTGATCGCGACGGGGTTCCTGGAAGGCGAGGGTCTCGGCCTCAAGACGGATCCCAAGGCCGAGGTCATGGCCGTCGGAGAAGAACGCCCCCGCGGGCCAGCCTGCCCCAGCTGCGGTCAATATGGAATGCGCATGGTCGAAGGCTGCATGACCTGCCCAAGCTGCGGCCATTCGAAATGCGGCTGATCGGCAATCAGGTGTTCTTGTTGTGGCGACAAGCTAATTTTGGCCATTTTCGGAAGAAAATGGCCATTCCACAAGTTAAGGGCGGCTATTTGGAAAGCCCTCTCCGAGAGCGGAGTATTTCGAGTTTTCTATAGGGTCGGGTAGAATTTTACGAAAATAGGAGCTAAAAGTTATCTTGTTTTCGGTCATTCAAAGTGGCGTCAAAGCGGCGAGCCCTATTTTGAGCGATGTAACGCCATCTTCTTGGGGCTGCGATCCATGAAAGCAAGAAGGCCACGGGTATTCCCGTGGCCTTCGATGCTTGCATGAACGGTCGCCTGTCGGTGGTTGCCACATGACCGCAATTGTTGATCAGTTGGCGTTTCCTCACCACACTCCGCCAGGTAGAACTACGCGGCTATTTTTCGGTTCACCATAAGCCGGCTATCGACCCTGGCTGCCAACAGATTCCGCATCGCGAGGAACTGCCGGAAGCCTTTCAGCAGCCTGTCGAGAGCGGCACCCTTTTCGGATAGCACGGGGACCGCGCGAACACGACCGACGGCTCCGAGTTCTGGGTCTTCAATCCCGTCGAAGACGTTCCGGAAGCCGAGGGTTTCCTGCGAGATGGCTTGGTCGAGAAGGCTCTCGATGCGTCCAATTTCATCGGCTGCGGTCTCGGAGAGTGGACCGTTCCGGCGCAGTGCGGATAGACTTTGCAGAACCAATATGAGGTCGGTGGCAGGCATATCCGCATCATTGCGCTGGATCTGATCGTGCAGGATGTCGAGCCCTTGCAGGATGTGGGCGCAGAGCGTCGTGTCTGTCATATGGTCGAAGTATTTCATGGCAATATCCTCATTTCGCTTCTGGGGAGTGGAGTGCCGCTGGCCGTGCTCGACCAACGGGCTACCTTCATGCGGCATCGTTGGCTTGGAACGCGAGTGCCTGCGCGTCCCGGGCATCATCCCGTTCGCCAATCTCGACGAGGAGATCGTGGAGCTGGTCCGTAAGGAGGCAGATTTCCTCCACTTCCGGACCCGCCGGGTCGAAGGAGGTCCAGAATGACAGGTTTGACTCGAACGCGCCGATGTCAGGGTCGAGAGAAAGAAGCCTATGCAATTCGACCAGCCAGAGCCGGATCGTCCGATCGAGACGCGATGCGCCCCGCAGCTGAGACATGAGCCGTAGAACGCGAGATCTCCCGGCGTCACCATCGATCAGGGCCGCAGCGTTGCAAAGGGATTCCCCGTTCGCGGAAAAATGCGCTCGGACTGCGGACAGTTGGGGGTCAGTGGACAGGGGGTTCGTGGGTAGTCTACGCAGCAATGTGGTCCTCCTTTGGGTTGCGCGTCTGCCAATCGCGGCAGCATCAAGCCTGTCCGTCGTTTTTCCCGTTTCTGTTCTCGATGAGTATTAGTTTCGTCTTCTGACAAGGAAATTGGCTACAAGTCTCCGGGACGAAGAAAAAAAATTATTTTCGTTTTAAAATCGTTGTGGACTTTGAGCCAATCCAAAGAGGACCGTGGTGCGGATTCTGGATCTGCACGCGTTGGGTTGGAGACGTGGCGGAACCAAGGAGCTCATCTCTGTAGTGGCACCAGAACAACGAAAACCCCCGCAGTCCGTGTCGACTGCAGGGGCCATGTCGTGAGCCAAGGAGTGCTCCCTACTTGTCCCGGAAGGACCATTCGGCATCGGGGTCGGTGAAAGGATCGGGTTCGCCTGCTGACCCAGAATGGCGCTTCGGTTCGACGTGGCCTGAAACCTCCATCGGGGACTGGGGCTGCGTGTTTGAACGCGCTGTCGACAGGTCGATGCCAAGGCCGTCTGAAATGGGTCGCATCCGTGGAGTGCGCGGCGTTTCATCCACCTCAAGCCCGATCAGGAACTGGTCCTCGAGTTGCACGACGCGCTCCTCGGAATAGTCGTCGACGAACAGTCCCTGCCGCGCCAAGGCGTCGGAGTTGATCTCGCGGATACGGGTCATTGCCTGGAAGATGACCTCTTGGTCGAATTTTTTCTGCGCTGCCACCGACGCACGGATTTCACGCACCGCCAACATCCACGTTTGCGCACGTTCCCCGCGGAAGCGCTCGAAGACTGCAGGCACCTCGATCCAATCGCCATCCAGCTCTACCGCGATCGCGCCGAGCTCCTCCGAATACCAGCGGACACGGACTTCCTTTTTGGTGTTATGCATGAACCAGTGGGCGAGTTCTTTGGAGTGGTAGCGGATGCCCAGAACGAAGATCCCTTTCTTGGACACCGAGCGCTTCAGCCGGGTACCAAGGGCCCTGCGCCGTAGCTCGAGCGCAGGCATCGGCGCGACCCCATACCGTCCGACGAGGCGGTTCCAACAATTGAGGGGCGTTTCCCCGTTCAGGCCCGCGTGCGGGCGACGGTGGTATACGTCCACCACCCAGCGGACCAGTGCTTCACTGAGATCTTCTGCCGTCAATGCAGCACGAGCCTCGGCATCGTAGTCGCCCTTCACGACAGTGTTGCTGAATGTACGCCCTGTAAACCGCCCGATGAAGTTGTTCGACATCGTTCCGAACAGGCGCTCGATCCTCGCTCGAAATTCGGGCATTCCCGCCGGAGCAGCGTCGATATTGATGCCGAGATCGGTTGCCCCGACCCTTGTGTCGAAATCGATGAAAGCGGAACCACAATCGGTGACAATCAACTCAGGCGTGCCGGACATGTTCCATGGTGAGAGTGCGCCGACCGCGTCTGCCCAGACGCCCTTGTCGCGCACGATCATGTCGATGGTTTGCATAGCACTTCGCTTGCTGGGCGCCCGCGAGAGCTTCATGGCCACAATGCAGCGGGTAGTGCAGCAGATCGCGGCAGTCAGGAACCAGCGTGCCTTCTTGCCGTCCTCGAGGCCGAAACTGGCCTTCTCCTCCTCGCTCAGGATTGACCAAATGCCAGTCGTCGCCAGAAAAGACTGGAGATCAACTTTCCACTCATCCATCTCTACGCGTTCCAAGGGGCGCGTGAGTTCCAGCCCCTTTCCAACCGGCGCGTTGCGCTTGCGGGCCTGTTCCAGTCCGAACCGAGCAAGGTCCACCTCGAATGGGTCCAGCTTCCTGACTTCGAGCCGGATCGTCTCTCGAGACGGCATCACGAGCGGCCTGGTACTCTGGCCGTGCGCCTCACCGGCTACTTCCCTTTCCCTCAACTCCTTGCGGCGAAGGTTCTCAGCAATGAATGCGTGCTCCACGTCTTCGATCACCTGCGCAATGGTTGGCTTTTCCATCGTCAGGTAGTTGCGGACCGTTTGGGACAAAAGAGCGAGTTCATCTGCGCCGAGACGGCGGCTGCGACGTCCTTGTCCGCCCTGGCCATAGAGGGCCACCATCCCGTCTCGGCTGAAGGCGGCTACGCGCTTGAGTAGCCTGCTCGCGCTGATCTTCGTGGGAACGATCATGGTTTTGCCGCCGGCGGGGGCCGGGTCGCCTTCGCTCGGCACCGATAGGTACTTTCCGGCCCGGAATTTGATTTCGGACAAGGCGAGTTTCACGGAACCTTCGGTGCGTTTGACCTTGCCCTCGGACTCCATCTCCAGGAACGCGCGCACGAGGGACTCATGGTATTTGGCCTTCTGCTGCTGTTTTAACGAAAGCTTGGACAGCTCCTGTGTCGGCATCCTCAGCCGTCGTTTTGCATGTTCGGGCAGGAATGCATCACGTCGATGTTTGAGTTTACCTGAAGTGACCCGCTGCGACAGCTCTGCGTGGGTGAACGATTCCGCGACACCCGAGCGGTCGGTTCGAAGGAAGGTATATCCAAATTCGTTACTTTCGGACGGACGATACGAGATCCCATCCATGATCACTTCATCAAATTCGCCGAAGGCAAAACGCGGCAACGTCGGGCTGAACTGCACATCGAGCATCACGCGGCCCTCCGCATGACGTAGCTGTCGTAGTCGATCCGCGCCGGCCGCTGCAACTCAAGCTCATGAGCGCCGATGAGACGGGCAATCGACCGGAAACCTCGACCACCAAGACCAGTGTGCTGGATCAGGTCGCCGATCTTGGCGGCGCCGATAAGGTTGGACACCGCATCCCGCATGACGGCATCTGCATCAGGGTCAGGCTTGCGTACGGCATTGAAGAGTATGGCGTTGTGGACAGCGACAGGATCGAGATGCTTTTCCGTCAGCAGGGTCACGCGGTCCGCGAAGTCGGTGGTCACATGTGCTACGATCCGGGAACTCTTGGCGATGAATTTCTCGTCGCTGAGCTTCTTGTCGTATTTGACCATGATCGCGACCCGGCTGCCGTCCACCATTGTCGCCCGGAAGTCGAAAGTGTGCCGCTCTTTGGGCCCATCCTCTTGGCCCCAGGTGAAAAGAACCTGGTTTTCCAGTTTGGCGACGTCCGTGCGGGCCAACAGCACAAACGCGACCCGCTTCTCAGTGAGGCTCTCGGTATCCATCACGCAACCTGCGCCCGGCCCGTGCACAAATGTGCAAGAGAAGCGTTTCTTCGCGCCCACTCCTGGTGTGCGATCCGTCGCAGGACGCTCAGGCAAAGCAAGCATTGCGACCTTTCCCGTATGGTCAACATTCGTAGAGAGACTGGTTTTATCTGTTCGGCTCCAGCCGGGGACGGGGGCGTTTCGGGTGTGATCCAACTGACCGTTCCTTCTCTGTTCTGCCTATGAACCCGATTCAAGGGCTCGAGAAGGACATTGGTCGATCCACAATTGGCAGAAGAAGAAATGGGCGCTGCGGGCAAGAAAAACGCATTTGAAACGCTTAACCTACTGACTTGTAATGGAAAAATCCATCTCCCAATTACTTCCCATCAAGTAAAGGCTTTACTCAGGGATGGGGCTATCCGGTTGCTGCTGTCGACTGAAGCGCGGCTTGAATTCTCGAGTATGCCTGTAAGGCCTCGTGTTGCGAGTGCCTTCCGTTGCAGGCCTGATACGCGTACACATCGGCCCCATAGTGCTCGACCTCGTACCCAATTGCGACAAAAGCCGCGTGCGCTGCTGGGACCAGCTGTTCGGCTCGATCCTTGGGGTGCAAGATCGAGATTGCGGCGATCTGTCGGCCGATTTGCGAAAAATGGCGTTCGACCCAGAGGTGGAGTGACTGAAGGTGGTACCTCTCGCGGAGCCAAAGTGTCACGTCGCAGATGTCCTGTTCGACCGCGTGTTCGTCCGGATGAACATCGGGCCTCCGTTTACTGAGTCTCCGCTTCATGGAGAACTGCAGGGCGCAGCGCGAAACTTTCTCTGATGTCATTGAGATAGCCTTCTTTGGTGGGAGTGCCGTCGGTTCTGTAAAGAAAGGTTGGCTAATCGCGACGCGAAGAAGAAAAAAATCTTTGCAGAAACTTCGGATGTCGTTTGGAACTTCGCCAGGGCCATAATTGAGGCGGTTCAAATTGCGCAAGGCAACCACAAGAACAGCAACTTCTTACCGTCTCAGCTGTGACCTGCCACTGAACTTTCATCCAGCCGCGACCGGAGCCCAGTTTGCGGGGATCAGATCAATCTCGATCCAACTGGTTTCTCGCGTAGGAACTTAGCAATTTGCGGCCAGATGATCACGAACGCCCTCTTTCGGGAAGCTGCGATGCAGCATTGGCGGAATATGCGGATGTTCGCTGTGGGCCGAGGCTGTGTGGAAACTGAAGTCCATGGTATACTTCCGCGAGGCAGCGGGAGGCATGGATGGCGGGTTTCATTGATGGCATCGACCGGGAGCAAGCCACGCTTTTCCCCGAGCGTCTCGAAGATTGGATTGGGGAGGATCATCTGGTCCGTGTTGTCGACCTCTTCGTCGATGAGCTCGATCTTCTCGCGCTCGGGTTCGGACGCTGTGTGCCTGCTCGAACCGGTCGCCCGGGCTACCATCCATCCGTCCTCCTGAAGCTCTTCATCTATGGCTACCTGAACCGGATCCCGTCCAGCCGCCGCCTGGAACGCGAAGCCGGTCGCAATGTCGAGCTGATGTGGCTAACCGGTCGCCTGGTGCCCGACCACAAAACCATCTCTGACTTCCGGCGGGACAATGGCCCGGCCATCCGCAGGACCTGCGCACAGTTTGTGGAACTTTGCCGCCGGATCGGCGTGCTGAAGGGGGATTGCGTTGCCATCGACGGCAGTAAGTTCAAGGCAGTGAATAACCGCGACCACAACTTCACGAAGAACAAGATCGCCAGCCGTCTGGCACATCTCGAGAGCGATGTTGAGCGCTACATCGATGAGATGGTGCGCATAGACCGTCAAGAGGAGGGTAAGGCCCGGGCCGAAAAGGTTGCCCATCTCGCCCGTCGCTATGGCCGCATCCGGCAGGAGATCGCGCGGCTGAAGTCAATGGAGAAGGCTTTGGCCGATGCGCCCGACGGGCAGATATCCCTGACCGATCCCGATGCCCGCGCCATGTCGACCAGCGCCCGGCACAGCGGCATGGTCGGCTACAATGTGCAGACAGCGGTCGATACCGAGACGCATCTGGTCGTGGCACACGACGTTACCAATCAGGGTTTCGATCGCGACCAGCTCAGCCCAATGGCGACCGCCGCCAAGGAAGCCCTGCAGCGCGACGACCTGCACGCCGTCGCCGACAAGGGATATTTCAGTGGGTCTCAAATCCTGGCTTGCCATCAAGCGGGGATCACCACGACCGTGCCGCGCCCGGAAACCTCGGGCAACCGGGCCAAAGGTATGTATGTGAAGGCCGATTTTGCCTATGACCCGGCACGCGATGTCTATACCTGCCCCGCGGGTGAAGAGTTGACCTACCGCTACACGCGCGAGGAAGACGGGCTGCAGGTCGGTCGCTACTGGACCAATGCCTGTCAGCATTGTCCGGTTCGGCACCGCTGCACCAGTGGCAAAGAACGCCGGATCACGCGATGGGACCATGAGCATCTGGTCGATGCGATGCGCGAAAGGCTGAGCGGGGACGCGGACCCGATGACCCTACGCCGCTGCACGGTCGAACACCCGTTCGGCACGATCAAGGCTTGGATGGGGCACACCCATTTCCTGACGCGGAGGCTGAAGAATGTCAGCACCGAAATGGCGCTCAATGTTCTGGCCTATAATATCAAGCGAGTGATCGCGTTGATTGGCCTCCGGCGCCTGATGCAGGCCATTCCGGCCTGATCGGGTAGCCGCCCCGGGCTCAGTCGTCACGCTCTGCCCAGCAAGGGCTCATCAGGCCGCCATGCGCGCGAAGGAATGGTCGGAGGTCGCTAAAAACGAGCAGTGCGGGAAACCAGCATCAGGTAGGTTTTGCCAGCACGTTTCCACACAGCCTCGGCCGAATGCACAGCTGCCGATGTTGGCTGCCGAGCCTTTTAATAGGCTGCTTGCTGTTCAAGACCGACCTTTAAGATTCTCGCAGAATTTTGTATCCTGGGCTCTAAACGGCCCAGAGAGATTTGTGGGCAACCCCATTTCCTCACCCTACTCCCTGAACCAGATGCATAAGCCGCCGGAACTCTGCATCGTCAGAGGCCTGTTTCCAAAAATTGATAAACCGGCAAACGAGTTGAACGTTCGATGCTTCATAGTGACCATTGCTGTCGATCCGGTCCAGCGACGGCAACATATTTGAATCTTCATGAGCCCCCTGAAACTGAAACGGAAGACCGGTGATCGCGCAGCGGTCGCCCTGTATCTCCAGCAATTCGCGGATGCGCTTGTCCAGCTCCGCATCGGACATACGGAGTTCCTTTTCCTTGACCGTTCGGGGAACGACCTGACCATTCGAGTTGAACACGGTTTTGTTAACCGAATACTTGATGTCGGCGATGGATTTTTCGCGGGCACCAAGATGGCGCTCGTTGATCTTTCCACCCGATGCCAACTCGCCATTTGCGGCTTGTCTCAGAAGCGTGCTGAACAACCAGCAAAACGAATGGGCGTCGATCAACCTGACATCTTTCAGACCGGTTTGCCGCTCGATGCCACCTCGAAGTTCGTTCAGAACTGCGTTGAACGTCTGGTAATTCTCCCAAGAACAGTTCCGCAGGGTTTTAAGCTCGATCCCCAGCTCGCTGAAGACCCTGTCGAACCCGGTAGGCTGGATCGGCATAAAACGCCCCATGTCTTTCAGAAAAAACAGGTAGGCGAGAAGCGGATACTTTCCGTCCGACAGATCACGAAGGCCCTCAAAGATTGCGCCTTCGTCGTGATCACTCCGATATAGGTCGAAAAACAGGCGTTCAAACCGTTGCTTATCTCGTTCATCGCGCTCCGCGTCCAGAAGGGCGCGGTGATCCCGCTGTGCATGTCCAAATCGGTTCTGCCAGAAGACCATGTTGTTCGTGCGATCCCCATGCGTCGCCTGGATCTCTATGGCAGAGATGACTTTTCCCAGGATTTCACCGGACCCGATCTGATCTTCCGTCCATTGGTCGGCGGCCAGCAATTCCAACGCATAGTCCCGCACGCGCGGTTTGTAGCTTTCCCATGCCGCAATCAGCCCCTCATCGAACCGGGTGAAAGGCTCGCCGGACTTCTGTGTCACGAGGTCCTGGAAATGCGCATAGGACGCCGCGAAATCTGTCGGGCGCGGTGTCGTTGGGACAGCGTCGCTGGCCGCTACACCGTCATACCAGTCAAGGAAACGGTTCAGAGCGGTGGCGCTATCGATACGAGCGCGCAAGGTGTCTGGGCGGCTCAGCGGGGTCAAAGGACCATTTATGTTGTGGTTTCCGTTGTTCGGTTCTGACTGAAGGTCGACGCCATCAAGGCGCGGCGGTTCGGGGGGCTGGAACCAGACCATGGTCTCGGCCACGGTGCGGTGGATGGCCAGAACTTTTCCGGTTGGGGTGTGGAAACCGACGACATACTTGGTCGGCGATTTTGCCGGCTCAACGTAGCGGGCATAGAGAAGGCGCTCGGCGTCTTTGGGGGCAAGTGTCATTCAGCGGCTTCCAAGATGTCTGATTTCGGCTCCAGCGCCTCGTGGAGGAGGGCCTCAAAGAGGCGGGTGCGGGTGGTGTCGGTGGTGGCCAGGGCGGCCTCCAGCCGGTCGCAGAGGGCCATGAGGGCGTCGACCTTGGCCACGATGCGATGTTGTTCGGCGACGGGGGGAAGAGCGACGTGCATAGATAGCCACGCCGGATAGTAGATGGTCTGATGAACGGCGCCCTTGCTGAACCTTGGGATCGCTGGTCTTTCCGCGATCATTACGAGTTGCAGCCATTCCGCCGAGATCGCCTCCGTCGGGACCCAGTTCACAAAGTCTTGGCTGGTCGCCATTGATCGGTCCATAATCACGACATAACCCACGGAAGCAGTTCTGCTGAAACAGACTGTGCCCTTGGGGAGCAGCCGCGCGGCGGAGTTTGCAAGGCCCGCTTCGTTTGTATGCTGGATCGTCTCGGAAATGCGGCCGTTGTTGTGGGCTCGCGCATCGACGAGCCCCATCCAAGGAATGTCACCGTCCCACCAATCCGGCCGGTTTCGGCTTGGTGTGTGCCCGCTTTCCAGACGCGCGATCTTCACAAGGGGCACCCAAAGCCAACCATTCGGAACTGTAAGTTCGGGCATGTTGATCGACAGACCGCAGTCTCCGGGTATCAGTTCGGGGCTACGCTTGGTGTATCGCGGTGGTGGCGGCAACGTCCCGATCCGTTCTAACAGTTCTGAAGCCGGTTCATCCGCCTGGTTCTGTTCCACCAGTTTGCCGCGGACGGCGAGGTTGAGGATGGTTTGGCGGAGGGTTTTGATCTGGTCGGGGCGGGTGGTGAGGGACGGCAGGGCTGCGAGGGCGAAGCGGGCGTGGGCTGGGAAGTCCTCGGGCGTGGTGTCGGGGGCGGTCAGACGGGCGAGGCTGGCGGCGGTGAGCTTGTCGCGCGTCTCTTCGCGGGACTTGCGGGCCTCCTCCAGCCGATCACAGAGCGCCATGAGCTCATCGACCTTGGCGACGATCCGGTGTTGTTCAAGCTTTGGCGGTAAGCCAATGGGCATAGAAAGCAGGATGTTCTGGTTGAGGTTTTGCATCGTAGCGCCAACCGCACTTCCAGAAAGGTAATTCCGGGAATATGGGGAGCCGATCAAAAGCACCAGATACGGGCCAAACAACAGCTTCGAGGGGCGAAGTATTAGGCTCCCCGTGCCGCAAAGCCATCCGGTTTCAGTGTTGCCAACGAGTGCGCAGCGGCCCATCTCGCCGCGCCGTGCCATCACGATGTCGCCCCGTTGCAGTTTGAACGATGCCAGCCGCTCAAGAGTCTTAGAGCCAACGGCCATTTCAGCAACTGGCCGGATAGCTTCATTCACGATTGAAGCAGGGTTGATCACTGGAACTCCGCCGACAACATAGTCTGACTTCTTCAGAGAACTGCCGAAGGGCCCAGTTTGGAGTTCATCCAGAATATCTGCCATCAACAACGGCTGCCAGTGATCTGGAAATTCCAATGCCGTGTCGTGGGTAATTCCTTTTGGTGGCTTTGTTGGTTTGATCAGACCGGCTTGCGCCTTTTCCGTTTTCTCGGCAGCAATGCAGCGGGCCAATTCTGCTCCTGTGCCTTCCGTTGGGTCCGGCTCCACCAACTTGCCCCGCACTGCCAGATCCAGCACAAACCGCCGCAGCCGTGCGATGGCATCCGGCGCTTCGCTGATCTGATTAAACAATTCCAAAAGGCGGTCAGCGTTCATGGCTTGGCGAACTCCTCAAACGTCGGGCCATTCTTGAGGCGGAATTCGACCTCGTAGGATTTGAACGACACCGAGGGCACGACTTCGAGCGCGTAGTGCAGTTGCGGGTCACCTTCGGTGGCGACGACAAGGCCCTCGACTGTCTCACCATCCTCAATCAGATGTTTCTGCACCCAGCCCATATAGCGGAGCACCTGACCGACCACCGCGTCCGAGGATTTCTCGCGCTTGAGTTCAATCACCAGCCAGCGCGGGTCGCGTTTGTGCCTGGCCAACAGGTCGATGCGTCCGATGGGAGTGCGGAATTCATAGCCTGCCTCGGGCTCTCCGTCGCGGGTGTATATGTCCCATTCCTGCGCAAGGTCCAGCATGTCCCAATTGTCGACCATGTAATCATGCAGGTGGCGTTCGAGGGCGAAGCGGGTGGGTTTGGTGGTTGGGCTTGGTGCGGGGGCATCCGGTGTGCTCAGGGCAGGCTGATCCGTATCCTCGTCTTCTCCATCGGAATGGAGGAACCACCAGACCGCATCAAGGGTCCAGAGATCGACATCAAGCGCGGCCGACAGTTGCAGCAGGACTTTGTTCACGGCGGCGTAGCGTTCGCCAAAGCTGGCCCCTCGTGGGGTTTTCGGTAGGAGGCCAAGCTCGACGAGGCCATCATGGGAGGTGTTGTTCCAGACACCGTATTTTTCGGGATAGGCGACATGGAGGATCGCAGTGATGATGCCTTTGCCCATGCCTTTGATGTCGGTGACAGGCTGCATCCGCTCCGCGATTGGGCGGGCTTCGTCGACGAGGTGGAAAAGGGCAGCACGAGTGGTCGGCATGTCACCACAGACGCGGTTGACCTGACGGTTCAGGCCGGACCAGTGGCGGTTGTTTTCGAAGTAGAGGAAGGAGCGCAGGACATCTTCGTCGATTGTGCCGATTGTATCGGGTTGGAATGCGGGGCTGTAGCGCGCGAGGACTTCGTCTTTGGCCTCCAAGATTTCACGGGTGTCTTGTCTGTCCAGCATTGCGGCCTTGGCGGCCCGCAAGCGGCCCATGGCATTTTCGGGAATGGATTGCAGTGTCATCGTGCCAGCGCCTCGGTCAGGATAGCCTTCAGCTCGGCCCGCAGACTTTCAACAGACGCCTCTGCCTTGGTCAGTTCGTTCAGCAGGTCGTCGGGGTTGCCGTGGTCGTCCTCGACCACATGGGGGTTCTTGATGTCGAGGTTGAAGCCACGTTCGCGGATCGTGTCGATCGAGACTTTCCAGGCCTGTTCGTTTTCCTCGCGCCCCTCGCGGGTTGCACCGCCCCACCATGCGGCGCAGTCGTCCAGGTGTTCCAGCTTGATGGGCCGGGTCATGGAATAGGCCTTTTGCCCCTCTGGCACGCGGTGTTCCCAATACCAGACGTCCTGCGTCGGCGTGCCCTTTTCAAAGAACAGCAGGTTGGTGCCGATGGAGGCGTAGGGTTTGAAGACCGAGTTGGGCAGGCGCACGATGGTGTGCAGGTTGCATTCGGTCAGCAGGTGTTCCTTGAGCCGGGTCTTGATCCCTTCGCCAAAGAGCGAGCCATCGGGCAGGACCACAGCGGCGCGGCCAGTTTTCTTGAGCAGACGGATGATGAGGGCGAGGAACAGGTCGGCAGTTTCGCGGGTCTTGAAGGCGGGGAAGTTGTTTTCGATCCCGTCCTCTTCCTTGCCGCCGAAGGGCGGGTTGGTAAGGATGATGTCGACGCGTTCATCCTTGGTCCAGCTGATGAGCGGACGGGCGAGGGTGTTGTCGTGTTTGACCCAAGATGGCTCCTCAATGTTGTGTAGGAGCATGTTGGTCGTGCAGAGCATGTGGGGCAGCGGTTTCTTTTCCACCGCGCGGAGGGAGGCCTGCATGAGCGCCTCGTCCTCAGGGCGTTTCACGTAGTTGTCGCGCATGTGGCGCATGGCGCAGGTCAGGAAGCCGCCGGTGCCGCAGGCGGGGTCCATCAGGATTTCGCCGGGGTGCGGGTCGATCTGCTGGACCATGAAGGCGGTGACGGCGCGGGGCGTGTAGTATTCGCCGGCGTTGCCCGCGTTTTGCAGGTCGTTCAGGAGTTGTTCGTAGAGGTCGCCGAAGTGCTGGCGTTCGGTCAGGGAGTTGAAATCGACGTCGTTGATCTTGTTGATCACCTGCCGCATGAGCGTGCCGGATTTCATGTAGTTGTAGGCATCCTGGAAGACGGAGCGGACGACCTTGGCGCGGGATGTCGTGCCGGGCAGTTCCTTGAGCGTCGGGAACAGGTCATCGTTCACAAATTCCAGCAGGTCGTCGCCAGTGATACCTTCGGGATCGGCTGCCCAAGTGCGCCACTGAAGGCGCTCGGGAATGGGGGATGTGTAGTCGTCGCGGGTGAATTCCAAGGCCTCGTCCTGGTCGTCGATGATCTTGAGGAAGAACATCCAGACCAGCTGAGACAGGCGCTGTGCGTCACCGTCGACGCCAACGTCCTTGCGCATCACGTCCTGAATTGATTTTACGAGGTTTCTCATGGACATAGTTTATTCACCCAGTTCGATTATAATCTGTTTTGCTACGTCCTTAAAGGTGTCTTCTCTGTTGGGATAGAGTGCTTGCTGCGAGATTTGAGGAAATGTGTTGCGGTTCCAAAATGCTTTTTTGACAAACTCGAACTTGGCCAACAATCGTCGGCCGAAGTCGACCTCAAAGGACGAGTAGTTTTGCTTTTCGGCATAGACACTGATATCTGGATACTCTCCCAACAGATAACCTTCCTGGATATGTGGCCGGCGCGCTTGGGGCGGGCAAACACTCGAAAGTCGAACTGTCTGAAGACCGGCTTCCATATCAGTTGTCACCGTTCCGGAGATGTTCGGGACCCCAAGGGCAAAGACATATCCGTGACTATCGTCGTGCAACGACGCGAACGAAGCCGCTACGCGGAGTGAGTAGGTAACGTCGAGTAATGGTGTCTCGCAGATCTCGTAGTGCTGTAAAATTGACCATCGTAGAATTCGATATTTTCTTATCTTTTCATTTCCGGCAATCGGCGCATCCAACCATTTTTCAATCAACAGCTTTTCTGCCCTTTTGAGCTTCTCGAATCGAGCTGCAATCGGCGACCTGGTAACCGTAGAATCGTGCCCACGAAATATTCCTGGCCTAATTGAAGTCATGTGATTTTCGTCTGTGTGATCAGCGGACTGGCCACGAAAAACCAGAACGTGTTCTGGGTTTAGATATTGAACTTCTGCGATTTTGTTGGCTAAGTCTAAGTAATTTTGGACAGGAGTGGGTTTTGATTTTCTAATCTGATCGTTTGTTTGCTCGACGGGAATTCCCCCTTGCGCCGGAATATTCAGCAACTTGGATTTTCCAATAGTCCTCATCTAAGCGCTTTCTTCATATAGGGCGTTTTGAAGGTCGTGAACTGCCCGCAGATAATCAGGTTTCCTACCAAAAGCCCGCATAAGCTCGATTGGCGTTCCCATGTGGGAGAAGGGGTTGATTTGGAGGATGTTCGTATCGTCGAGGTCGAATACCCCTTCATCGGCATACTTTTCAAGCAGGGCGTCCAGAACAGCGCGGGCCTGTTCGCCATAGCGGTTGAAGACATCCCGTTTCTTGACGTTCTCCGCCCGTTCCTTACGGGTAAGTGGCTTGGCGTCGAACGCGATGTGGCAGACAAGATCAAATGGATCGAGGTCCTGGCCGAGTTCTGAACCAATCATGGTCAGATCCAGCCCTTCATCTGCGAGTTCATCGATGATGGCCTGTTTACGCTCTTCGGCATTCCAACGCTTCAGGAAGTCGTCCATCGAAGCAAAGCGGCGTGTGAGATGCTTGCGGGTGAAATCCTTCAGGCTTTCGGTGATGAGCTTTCCGTCTGCGTCCAGATATTCGACCCGTTCCTTGATGATCGTGGCACCGACGCCATCGATATAGATTTTCCGGATTGGACCGGTGTTGTCACTACCGTCGATGGCCGTTGTATCGTCGCCGTCGGTGGGATTGATCAGAATTTCGATGCCGTCAATGTTGGGATCGGCTCCATTGCCGTTGTCGATATCAATGGCATCGTCGCCATCCTCCGGCGGCACCATGGGATCATCACCGGTAGGTTGGTATATCTGGACCGGATCACCATCGAAGTCGGGGTCGGCAAAGTGGCTTGTCGCTCCTCGGAAATCCATCAGCGTGAAATAGTATTTTCCAGTGTCGCTGTGCACACGTGTGCCCCTGCCCACGATCTGCTTGAATTCGGTCATAGACCCGATTTGCCGATCAAGAACGATAAGACGGCACGTTTGGGCATCGACGCCGGTGCTGAGCAGGCGGGATGTCGTGACTATGACCGGACAGTGCGCTTCCGGGTCGATGAAGTTCGCGAGCTGGTTTATGCCTTCTTTGTCACTGCCGGTGATCCGCATGACATACTTGGATTCCTTCGCGACAAGATCCTGATTTTCGTTAATGAGGGCTTGGCGCATGCGAGCAGCGTGCTCTTCGTCGACGCAGAATACGATGGTCTTTTGCATCCGGTCACCACTCTCTTTCAAGAACTGGGTGACGCGTCGCGCGACCAACTTGGTGCGGTCATCAATGACAAGGACGCGATCAAAGTCCTTGGTGTTGTAGATGCGGTCTTCGACCTCAACGCCATCTCGGTCTACTTGACCAGCCTCGGGCCTGTATCCTTCGACATCTCTATCGATATGGCACTTGATGACCTTGTAGGGAGCCAGGAACCCGTCATCAATCCCTTCCCGAAGCGTATAAGAATAGACGGGTTCCCCAAAGTAATCGATGTTGGAGACGTATTCGGTTTCCTTCGGGGTTGCCGTGAGGCCGATATGCGTGGCGCTTGAGAAATGATCGAGGATTTCACGCCATGCCGAATCTTCTGCTGCGCTTCCTCGATGGCACTCATCGATAATTATCAGGTCGAAGAAATCAGGCGACAACTCCTTGAATATCTTTTGGGATTCTTTCGGGCCGGTGAGGGCTTGATAGAGGCCAAGGTAGATTTGATACGCTGTGTTGATGCGCCTTTTCTTGTCAACGGCCAACGTCAGTTGCTCGGTGCTGCCATCCGGGCGTTCAATCGTCTTGGAGTGCGAAGACAATTTTGCCATGTCACCGATGAACGGGCGGAAATCGTTGACCATGGTTTGGTCGATCAGAATGTTACGATCAGCGAGGAACAAGACCCGTTTTTTGGCTCCCGATTTCCATAGGCGCCAAATGATCTGGAAGGCTGTGAGTGTCTTGCCCGTGCCTGTAGCCATAACGAGCAGCAGTCGGTCTTGGCCCTTCGAAATCGCTTCCAGCGAAGCATTGATAGCGTTCATCTGGTAGTAGCGCGGCGTTCTTCCATCATCGTAGTATGGGAAAAGCGCACTTTCGGCCTGGATGTCAGTAAACCCCTTCCACGCCTTGTATTTCGCAAGCAATGTCGCTGGCGAGGGAAAGTCATCCAGCCCAATCCGTGTTTCAATTTCAGAAGACTGACCGGTTCTGTCGTGGAACACGAACCCATCCCCGTTGGACGAAAATGCGAAAGGGACGCGAAGCATCCCAGCATAAGTCAATGCCTGCTGCATCCCGTCATTGATGCTGTGTTTATTGTCCTTTGCCTCAATAATGGCGATTGGGATGTTGGGCTTCAAATACAAAACGTAATCCGCACGCTTCTTCTGGCCGCGGGCAACCATTTTGCCTCGGACAATTATTCGCCCATCTGTCAGCGTCTTTTCCTCTGAAATCTGTGTTTTCAGATCCCACCCCGCCGCAATCAAAGCGGGCATAATAAATTTGCTGCAAATATCTCGTTCGGAGAGAAAGCGCTTTTCCATTCCAACCTTCCCGCAAGTATCTGAACAACCTACCGGATCGACCGCAACACACAAGCGCTGGCTTGCCGAAAATCGCGCAAACAAGGGCCAGAGCATGACCTGCCACTGAACTTTCATCCAGCCGCGACCGGAGCCCAGTTTGCGGGGATCAGATCAGCATCTGTCTGCTCCTTCAGAGTTGGCGCAGACTCTACATCACGGTGAGGGATTTCGCGGGGGGCAGGTCACGCGTCTTGCCCTTTGATCTCGAAGATTGGTCTATCATTCCAGACAAATTGGTGGCGGAACCCAAACCGTAAGTCTACTTTTTCTTCATCCTTGAGTTCGAAGGCGATGTCGACATAGCGTCCAGAGGTGCCCAGCTCGGCATATCGAATTTGTTGAAGCATTTGCCCGGAGAACAGCCAGCCTACGCCGGCCGGAAAATCGGCACCGAAAACGTCCACACCTTCCACGGTGACGATATAGGAGCCCCCCGCATCATCTCGTGGGCGGCGTTCGATCCTGAGATCAGGAAAGTTATCCGCACCCTGATCTAATTGACTTCGAAGCGCGTGGCCCTCTGCGGACTGAGAAATCACGAGAATTGGGTCGGGACCCACTTGTTCTATATGGCCAGCGATTTGTTTCCAGAACGCGTCTTCCTCAACGCTCGCGCTGACCACCGTTTGCATGCGCGGTCGACGTTTGAAGGCATCCCACGCGTCGCGGCCAGCCTTCTGTTGTGTTTCCCGAATGAACCAATCGTCAAAGTTAGATATTGATGATTCCATAATTGGATCAACCATCTGTGCTTTATCGATTTTCAAGAAGGTTATCTCGCTTGGATCGGCATCAGCATTATGTGGCGCTTGTTCGATCCGCACATCTCGAAAGAACGGTACTTCGGCGGCTTCGTTCAGTAGCGCAGCTTCAACCGCCGAGCGGATCCGCTCGAGCTTTGCTGGGTCAACCGGTCGTTCCTGCAAGCGTTCGCGGCGTTTGGTTTCAATAGAAATTATAGCATCTTCAACAATCGTGCGTAGTCTATCGATTGCTTTACGTGTGGCTAATTCCGGCTTTAGCACAGAAACACCGCCTTCAAGATCGGGCGAAGGTTCCTCCAGTATCGATTGCACGCTTTTGAGTGCACGAATGATCCTTCGCAGGGACCTATCTCTGCCTGGTAGCACCTCATCCTTTTCGGCGATTTCAGTGATGTGACGTGATACACTGTCATCACCGTTCTCAGGCGTCACTGCTGCCAACACCGCTGCCAAAGGCATCAATATACCGTCTCGCCCGTGCAACGTGGATGGGGTGTAAATTCGTCCTGGAACTACTCGCCGTTCAGTCATTCGATCTAAAGATTCGACCAATTTGTCGAGATCTACGGCATAAGATTCATCAGTATTTTTATCGCCGGACATCTCAATCCGAAGAAAATCCAGGAATAGGGATTGCAAGCGCACACTATCACCAACTGATTGATTGCGGTGCTCGCATCCACTCTCGCGCTTCAGAAGCGCCCATGCTGTTTGACCGCCAATATTTGATGTTTGCTTCTCGTTCATGGTCCAGAACAAGAGCAGGCCTGCAGTTAGAAGAATTACGTCGTCATGCGCGCCTCGGATCATGTTCGAAAACACTTGGTCGGTTGTTAATGGCTGCATGTTTTCATGAGCGAAAGATGCCGCGTGTCCGCTCGCCGCTGGCCAATCCATTTGCATAACATCAGGAAAGAGATATCGCCTACTTGGTAGATCAGCGTCACGATCAAGTACGTACTGGAAAGTTTCCGGCCACCGCACGAGGGCTTCGCGGAATAGGGATGCTGCAATTTCATCCTCATTCCATACTGTGATCGCAAGGCAATAGGCCGTATTGGTGAGGTGCTGCCAAAGGAAGGGCCAGCTTCTCCGGAATGCTTCCCAGCGCTTTGCCTCATCGGTCTCACCTCGCTCACCCCAGTTGTACAACCTTGGAGCGCGTTCCAGTATGCTCTCCCACGCGCCAACCAACCCGGGCAAAATGCTTTCGAATGCTCTCGCGTCAGAACCTGCAAGCGAGAGCCGGGGTTTAGCGGATTGACCTTCGGGTGTATCAAGTACCGTTCGTTTAGTGACCCAAGCTTCCAGGCGATGCATCATCATTGGCCCGAGATCGAGTATTCCATTAGTAACATCAGTTGTTAGGCTCGGATCATTTGATCCTGGCAGAAGACGTGAAGGAATATGGGCGAGCGAGCGAATGTAGTGTGTTTCATTTGGAATTTGATCAGCAGCACGCTCGAAGAGGCGGCGGTATTGCCCAGTCCAATCTTGATGAGGTTTGTTCCAAGAGCCTCCAGCTACTTCGGCAAAACTAAAAACCGTACCATCCCGAGCTTGGGAGGCGTTCAAGGCCAGCAAGAAACGGTGATAGCGTGTCATTTCGGCTAATGCGCCGTCGAAAGCGACAACAGCCTTGCGATCCATGTGGGCAGCGGTTTTATCGGCCAGTTCTTCGAGGATTTGCTCTGGCGTTGGAAGGTCACGCATTCTCATCAATCCTTTGGAAGCAAAAGGCCCGCCGCAAGACAAATTTCTCAATACAATCAAGAGGAACCCCACCGCAGCGCCGGCACCAGTCTTGCTTTCCCTTCAAGGTGCCGTCGAGATGCGGTGTAAACCATATCTTTGGGCTCTTCTGCCAATGCCCGTCGGTTGTTGCTTTGGGTTTCTTTGTCGCAGCATCGGTGCAGCGGGCCGCCCATCGACGCAGGGCCCAAAGGACCCAAGTCATGCGAACATCGCGGAGAGCCTTGGGGCGCGAAAACACTGACGTCAATTCAACACTATATGGCGTGCCAAATTCAGATCCGAAGGTAGCACGGGGTTGTTCTTCATCCGCATTCTCATCGTTCCCATCCAGCATTGTATTTGCGGCCGAATAAAAATGTCTCCGCAAGCGTGTGGTCATCTCCATTGGCTGCACGACGTTGGCGGTGTAGCGGTTCCTTAAGAACTCTCGCTCCGACTGCTGAACAAAGCCGAAGGTTGTCGTAATGAAGTGAGCAAGCCCAGCAAGGTTCAGGAGCAACCAAGAAAGATGGAATCCAAGCAACCCGGCCTCGAAAATTGGAGAGGGATGGTCCAACCCCAGCCAGAACAGCGGCGCTTGAACCGGCCAAAAAAGCTGTGCACATAGAATGGCCAAGAGCGCAATTGAGCTTGCGACGACTTCAAAGCAGAAGGACTCGTGATAGTATACCTTAACATCGGTGGATGAGCTTTCTCTTTGAGCGATCAGGGTGATCAATGCGAGCGCCATTGATATTACACCAAGCACACCGACCTGAGCCGCGATCAAATAACTTGCTATACTACGCAGGGATTCCTTGATTGCGGATGCTGAAGTGGCTACCGGCCAGTTGGAGAGGAACTCGGGAGCAAATTTCGCCATGCTTCCTTCGGTTACTACCAATGCAACGTCCAAGAAAATGTATAACCCAACGAACCGGCCAAATGTCCCGATCGAAAAGAAGCGCCTTAGGAACCGGTGCGCAAACCGATATCGTGACCGTCTCGCCACCGAGTTTTTACGGAGATGATCGCTCACCTCCCTCCTTACCAGCCTATTGATGCTGCCTGTCCGGCCGCCTCTTTTCCAATCGATCACTTTAAGCCCAACCTAAGAATTTCTCTTTTAAGCTTAGAGTATTGATAGGGAGGCGAAGATGCCAGTAGAAGCTCTCGCAGATCGATTTCACCCCTTCCATCTGAACACCGTACCGACCTTGTTGCACATATCAGTGATGAGGATTCACTGCGCGAATCCAGTGCGTTAGATCAGTGCCATGCCGAATCCCTCTCCCACCCGCTATCGCACGACGAACTGGTCCGACTACAACGCAGCGCTGCGCCAGCGGGGTTCGCTCTTGGTCTGGTTTGATCCCGACACGGCCTGGCACGCCGGAAAGACCGGCAAGCGGGGACGGCCCGAGGCGTTCTCGGATGCCGCGATCCAAACCTGCCTGACGCTGAAGGTCCTCTTCGGCCTTCCGCTGCGGCAGACGGTCGGGCTGGTTGAGAGCCTGATCCGGATGGCGGGGCTCGACTGGCCGGCTCCGGACTATTCGACGCTGTGCCGACGGCAAGCGCGGATCGGGGTGCAGATCCCCTATCGCCGCTCGGGTAAGCCCTTGAACCTGCTTGTCGACAGCACGGGGGTGAAGTTCCGCGGCGATGGCGAATGGCTGGCCCGGAAGCATGGCTCCTCCCGCCGGAGGCAATGGCGCAAGGTTCACATCGCCATGGACACGGAGACCGAGGACATACGCGCAGTCGAGTTCACCTCAAGCCGCCAGGGCGACAGCCCCCTGCTGCCAGACCTGCTGTCGCAAATTTCTGAGGGCGAAGAGATCGCCACTGTCACCGCGGACGGCGCATACGACACACGCCGATGCCACACTGCCATCATCGAGCACGGCGCCGATGCCGTCATACCGATCCGCCGCAACGGCCGCGCGTGGAAAGAAGACTGCCCCGCCGCATTGGCGCGAAATGAGATCCTGCGCGCGACGCGCCACTTCGGTCGGGCACTCTGGAAGAAGTGGGCGGGCTACCACGTCCGAAGTCGGGTCGAGGCCCAGATGAACCGCCTGAAGCTCTTCGGTGAGCGGATCATGTCCCGAGACCCCGACCGCCAGACCGCCGAAATCCAGATCCGCATCGCCATTATGAACCGCTTCTCGGCCCTCGGCAGGGCCGAGATCGAGGCCATCGCCTGAAAGGCCACGGGAAAGGGCATCTTCAGCCCGAACGCTGATTTGCGCAACAACCCCCACCGTACCAAAAACCAACGACGCAGTTGCAACCTAAACTCACTTACGGGAAATACGTGTTGCGGTATGAGATCTACGAGGGCCATCGCATTCTGGGAATAGTAACTCGGAGTTGCACACGAACCTTGTTCCGGCCATCATCCCACTATTTGATTTTCATATTGGTGGATTGACGATGAAGGACTTTGAACCTGGTTTCCCCGAGTGGACTGAACTCGGTCAAGACGGCGGTCTCGATCCGCTCGGGATGCACCGCCCTATTGAGGCCCCCCACTGCGCTGATGCTTTTGCGAACCGTTGAAGCGGCGAGCGAAGTGCCGCGCGCCGAGATGGTGAAATGGGAATGGTTCGGTGCAGGCACATTGGAGCCTGATCATGACCCTGCAACGGAACATGTCCAAGCTTTGTGGTCACTCTATCAGGCCTGCGACCTGACGCGTCTTACATATGAGATCGCTGGCCCATCGTACTGTGTTTGTTGAACCCTGAGCCCCTTCAGGCTGGCTTCTGCTGTCTGGGCGCCAGAGTAGTCGATGCCGATCGTCCGGCGAAAGATGCGTCCTTCGCTTGTCATTCGAAACTCGCCTGAAAACTCGTGGCGCTCAGCGAGACATGCGCCTCCAGTGGGGGGCGCAGTTCGAACGCCTTGGGTTCCCGTGCGAAGTCATGGAGGCGAAACAGGTGCCAATGATCGCGCCGTTCTTCGGCCACCTCCAACTCGTTGCGAGAGATATGAAAGGGCGTGCGTTCCCATCCGTTGGTTGTCTTCACCTCGATCAGGCGATCCTGTCCGTCCGGCGTGAAGCTGGCGATGTCAAAGCCCAGACCGTCGCCGTCCTCCTTCGATACCCACCGTACCTGTCGGGCGAGGTCGTCTCTGCCATTTAATTTCAAGGTCGCGCGTTCGTGGTGAAATACACGCTCTTCGCCGGCGTATCCCAGGGCGCGGTTGCGCTCGTCGCGTCCTGCCGCGTCGAAACGGCGTGCGATGCGTTGCATCTGTTCAAGCTCGTCCGGGGGCGGCGCATTCCTCAGGGTGGGGGCCACGCCGACGAAAATCGGCGCAGGTTCGGCCATCTGGCGCTGCTCTTTCTGATGAAGCGCGATCTCCCACTCCGGATTGCATGCCAGCCAGCGGGCTGCAGCCTCGGCGAGCGCCATCTGGAAATTGAAGCGGGGCGCGTAGCCCTTGATAATCGGCAACCCGAGGCCGCGCAGAGCGGCAGAGACGTTGCACATCTTGAATTCTATAGAGCCCCGGCTGCGGTTGATCTGGTCCTGAAGGGCGCGGTTCTGGGCGGCCTTGTTGTAGCGACGCCCCGACAGTTCGTCGCTTAGCATCGAGAAATACGCTGCGACCACAGCGTCGTTTTCCAAATCGGACCAATCGGTTGCTTCCATGATCGCACGATAAGCGGTGCCGAATAGCTTGTCATTCTGAAACGCGACGCTGTTCAGCGGGGCCGGACATGGCCTGGTATTGGGGGGGGCGGCGAACCATCACCATGGTGTACTTGGGGGCCAGTTCTCCCGTCGAGCCGAGAGTGCTTGATCTCGTCGGGCTTCGTGAATGGGTTAGGTTGCTATCTGCGAGTGCCTGCGCTGTAGGCTGTCGCGAGTAACCGGACAAAGCTCGAGGCGCCGCGATAAACCGCCTCGCATTCATCCGTTCGGATTTCATGTGAAATCTTCTTCCTTTCCACACAAGTTGGCCAACCTCTTGGGTGCGACGATAGAGGAGAATTGTCATGAGAATTCAGACACGACCGCGCGGGGACGCGTAACTCGCCGCCACGCGGTGACCGTCTATCACAAGACGGTACCTCAGACCCGAAGCACAACATCCTTTGGAGGCTGACGGGCCCCCGCGCCCCTGGCATGAGCAAGAATGCTGGTCTCAGGTCGCTACGCGTCGTCAAACAATTTCTGTTGAAATTCCGATGAACGCACTTTCGGAGCACAGACCGGTGTGCGCTGCAGAAAGACGGACGTCGGCTGTCAGCAACCTTCAAATTTCGGAGAACAACATGGACAAACGTGGAACCGATCCGTTCCGGGTCAGTGCGGAACTGCGCGCAAACTATATCGAGACGGCTCGTGACAAAATTCTCCAGGAACACTTCGAGCTGCTGCTGCAGCACGACGCAAAGGGTCAGCCTATGGCCAAGCCAGTGACGTTTACCTCAACCGGTGAAACCCACGGGATCGTGCTCGTCGAAGGTCCTGGCGGCGGGAAAACTTCGCTGGTGCATCACTTCCTAAAGACCCATCCCGCGTTGCAGAGCGAAGAGCCTGGCCACAAGCCGTGGATCGGGGTCCGCGTACCAAGTCCCGCGACCCTAAAAAGCCTGGGCCTCGAGATACTTCGGGCTACCGGGTACCCAGAGGTTTCTTCAAAACGCAAGGAGTGGGACATCTGGCGACTTGTCCGTTTCCGCATGCAGCAACTGGGGACGGCCGTACTCTGGATCGACGAGGCCCATGACCTGTTCAGGGCCGGGAAGGCGATCGAAGACATCCTGAAGATGCTGAAATCGGTGATGCAAGGGGAGGGCGCGGTGATTGTCATTCTGACTGGCATCGACTCCCTGTGGAACATCGCATCCTACGACGATCAGGTCAAAAGGCGCTATTCCAAGGTCACGCTGCCCACAATCTCTGCGAGCACTCACGAAAAGATGCTGCGGGGTATTATGGAAAAGTTCTGCAAAGACGCGGGTCTCGTTCCGGATGCCGGGTCGGATATCATCCATCGGCTTGTCTATGCGAGCCGCTCCCGGTTCGGTCGCTGCATCGAGAACATCATTGCCGCAATCGAAACGGCCCTCCGGAAGGGCGATGGGCAGCTTACGGCGCAGCATTTCGCGCATTCGTGGGCGATGCAGGAGGGCGTCATGCCCGGCAAGAACGTTTTCCTGTCTCCACGGTGGGCCCAAATCGACCTCACCAAACTCCACGAAGCCGCGTGAGGTTCATGTTCATGGCAATGCTCTCACCTCACATCGCCCATGATCCGGCCGAATCCGTAATGGGCTTCGTAGCACGCCTGGCAGCCTTCCACATCGGCGGTCGAACGGGCTCTTTCCTTAGCGACAATGGCATAAAGCCTCCGGAGCTTGCGCGCGGGGATTCTGATGCCGTACATCGGCTGGCAGATTGGACTGGCGTCTCGCCAGATGCGCTCTTCGCCAACGCCCCTCGGGGTTTGGATCGACGGCATTATGACCTACGCGGAGAGCACGTGTCAGCGGAATTTCTGGCGTCACCTTATACGGTATTCTGTCCGGCGTGCCTGCTGGAGGATGATCAGGCATCCGGCGGCCAGACCGGTGAACGGCGTCACCAGTGGATCTGGCAACTGGCTGTCGTTCGGACCTGCCCAAGCCACGGTCTTCCCCTCATGCGTCGAAAGGCGGATTTCTCGGGCGACCGTTTTCACGAGCTTGGAGTCATTGTCCCGGAAACGGGCGAGCGCCTCGCAGACATGATCGGCCAGCTTCAGCCTCGCTCCGTATCGCCTCTTCAGAATTATACCCTCGCGCGCCTCGAAGGAGAGACCGGCCCCGCCTGGCTCGACAGCGAAGGCCTCGAGCAAGCTGTTCGTGCAAGCGAAATGCTTGGTGCGCTTGTTTTGTTCGGTGCGAGGCCGAACCTCGACAACCTCACGGAGGACGATTGGGATCGGGCAGGTGCCGCGGGCTACGCCATCACTGCCCAAGGCGAAGACGGTATCCGTCGCGTCCTGGCCGATATTCACGCGCGCGCCAACCGAAAGGGCGGCAAGCTTGGCCCTCAGGCGGTCTTCGGCCGCCTGTACCAGTGGCTTTCGCGGTCCCGAGCCAAGAAGGAGCCCGGAGACATCAAGCGGATCCTCCGTGACTACATCGTCGAAAACATCGAAATGCCGGCGGGCAAGACTGTGCTCGGCAAGACACTTGCTGAGCGTCGGCTTCATACTTGCGCCACTCTCGCAAAAGAGAGCGGTCTCGACCCACGCACGCTTCGAAATGTGCTGGAAGCTAAGGCGGTTATCCCATTGAATGCG
Organism: Paracoccus seriniphilus; assembly: GCF_028553745.1. Taxonomy (NCBI): domain Bacteria; kingdom Pseudomonadati; phylum Pseudomonadota; class Alphaproteobacteria; order Rhodobacterales; family Paracoccaceae; genus Paracoccus; species Paracoccus seriniphilus. The sequence continues at coordinate 261,844 of NZ_CP067132.1, read as the reverse complement.
GCTCGAGACGCCAACTACGTCTTTGACGCCGATCTCGGTCGCGAAGTCTCGCAGACCGTGCGTCGACTTGTTCCGATTTCGGGGCTGCCGAAACTGCTCGGCTGCACGCGTCCTCTCGCAGAACAACTCGTTGCCGAACGGATTTTGACGCCGATCGTCGACGAGGTCTCGGATGCTCCGGGTCGCAAGAAAAAGGCTGTCGATGAAAAGGAGGCCGAGGAGCTGCTTCGTCGGATCACCGCTTTCACGAAGCCGGTCGAGAAAATCCCAGGCGGCATGGTCGATCTCGCGAAAGCAGCCATGAAGTCGAACGCTCCTGCGGTCGAGATCGTGCATCTCATCTTGGGAGGGCACCTTCAGAAGGTGGTACGAGCCGTTGGTTTTGACGGATGTGACGCAATCCACTTGGATCCGATCGAAGCCAAGGCGGTCGTTTCTGACGTCATGGGCGGCTTGTCGCCTTCGGAGGCATTCATCCGGATGGGTATTCCCGTTGCATCCGGCTGGGAACTGGTTCGGCGGGGGCTTCTACGGGCATGTGAAATCCGGTCCGAAGATGGAGAACACGTCATCCATCGGTTTGAGCCTGAAGTCGTCGATGCGTTTCTTTCCGAATTTACGACGGAAGTGCATATCGGTGCCGCATTGGGGATGGGCGTTCGAGACCTGAAGCCGGTGATGAAGGCGGCTGGAGCGAAGCCCTTTTTGCTAAAGTCCGACATCGGCGTACGGATCTTTCGACGAAGCGATCTGCCGGATCGCTTCCGCGTGTAGACATCCCTGACAACATGTAACATCATTGGTCGGCCGTCCCTTGGGGGCGGCCGTTCTTTTGTTCGGCTGCAGGGCTGCAACTCACGAAATCCGGTAGCCAAGATTAGCTTGTCAAATGGCCCATTTTGCCGCCGACTTTGATTCTACGTTTAATAAAATCAATGGCTTAAAGGTTGTTGATGGCCGAAATTAGGTTGTCATCACACTTGTTGTAGCCGTAAGGACTTATTGTCCATTGTGAAGATTGGAATCATTGATTTCATTGAATAATTTATTCCATCACTCCAATAATTTGGCCACTATGGAAGCATATTCTGACCACTCCTTGTAAGAATAACTTGCCCCTGCCCTCTTCTTCGCAACATCCGAGACCAAGACATGAAAAAAGCCGCCCGTAAGGGCGGCTTCAAGATTTCGATGTGGCGAAAGGGCCGAGAAGCCCCATTATGTTAAGTGAACAGATCCGGCTCCAGATCGTTGGTCCGGTAGAAGTCCACGCCGATCTTGGCCCTGGTCAAGATGGGACGAATGCCCCGACGCTTTAGGCGGCCGACAACCTCCCCCACCTGAAGGCCATGAGTCTCGGCGATCCGTGCAGGATGGGTGAACCGAGCCTTGAAGTCGCCGACGTCCGCCGGATCGAACCGTGGAATCCGGTGGCTGTCGTCGGATCCAGCGATCCAGTCGACGGTCAAACTCACCTCCTGCGGATGCCGATCGACCAGGCGCCAACCAACATCCCTCGGGATTTTCAGCGCGCCGAAGGCCGCCATCGGTGAAAGACCTACGCCGAAGGCAGCCGCGTGCCGCTCGACCTCCGTAGAGTCGACCCGAAGCGCGCCTATCCCGCCCTGACCAGCCAAGCGAAATACACGACCGAGGAAACCTCCCAGTATCATATGCACCACAGCAACGGCCGGCACCTTTGCCTTCTCCGCAGCTTTCGAGACCGGCACCAACCCGTCGGTTTCGGCATCCAGTTCAGCCGCCTTCGCATGGAGCTTGCCAACCAGCACGGCAATCTCGTCGCGATCCACGGCTTTTTGGGCACGCCCTCTCGCGCTCGGCCTCCCGTAGTAAATGGGAGTGAGAAGCCGATCAGCAAAAAGCTGATCGACGAGCGGGCGAGTACAATTCATGTCTTTCCACAGCGAGATCACGTTCACCGTGCGCTTCATGCGTCCCGCGATTTCACGACCCAGATCTGCCGGGATCGCGAAATGTGCCGGTGCATTCTCCGGGATCGCCCCCGCGGCAACCAGCACGTTACTCAGGGTCCGCGAGTCGAGGGATTGCTCCTTGGCCAGGGATGCGACCGTGTGCAACTGGCGCTCGGGAAATTCGACGCCCAGCACCTTCGTCCCAGCCGGCATTACGATGTTCTCGGTAATGACGTCGCGAAGAATGCGCGCGATGTCGCCAGGTTCTTTGAGTGATTTCGAGTGCGCGAGGGCGTTGTAGAAGCACCCGAAGATCTTGCGTGGTCCAGCGTTTCCAGTGGCCTCGTCGAATTTCCGCAACTGCGTTTCGAGCGCCTCCCGAATGCCTTCTTCGCCGCGCGACGTGAACTGGAAGCCAACGCGACCGGCATGATCCCAGTCATCAGAGGTGAGCTCCGGGAGCTTCTGGGTCCGCCCGTAGACGACCAAAACTCCCAGGAGTTCTGTCGCGCGGGTCGCCTGATCAAGGGTCTGGGCATCCAGCCAATCTGGGCCCGCAATTCCTTCGAGGCGTCGCTGCACATAGCCTTGCAGGGGCGAAACTGAGCGGCGCACTGCCCTTTCGATCATGGCCTGGAGTTCACTGCCGCGCTCGGGCACCCGGCGGTCAAGCTCGTGAAGCTTGTCATCCCATGCGGCCTGCGCCTGGCGAACCAGAGCGATCTCGTGATGCGGGCATGTCCGCACGATCGAAAGGGCCCAGTGCCAACGTCCACGGCGTCGTCCAGTCATATCATCCTCTGCCAGGCAGGCAGGGCAGAATACAGTGTACGGGTTCGACAGGAACTCGGCGGTGACCGGCTCACCACGAAGATCATATGTCCGTTTGCCCTGGCGAACTGCAGCATTCCGGCGCAGATCGTTCAGTGGCGCACCAGAAGTCTCCGCCAGCCTTGCGAGAGCGTCCGGCTCGGACGACGCGATCGCCTCCGGTCGGATCTGCAGATCCCTCAGAAATGGAACTATCGGTTTGTCGGCATGATAGTGAGCCAAGCGCGCGGCATAGGATAACGGCGTCTCATTGGGGTCGAACGGCAAGAAGGGTAGCAGCATAATCAGCGGCCCTTTCTGTCGCGGGGTGGAAGGGGTTTCTCAGAGAGGTCGATCTTCGACCAATCGTTTGACAAGAAGACGTTCTTTCCGACATCCGCCTTTTCCTGGACAGCCCAGGTAATCCCCCCGTTTTTACGGGGGCTTGGTCGTAGAATTTACGCGGCCATTCTCAGTTTCTGTGCGGGTGTCATCCCGCCGTTGCCCATGTTCGGGCGTTCATTGTTGTAGGACCAGAGCCATTCGGTGGCAATCTGCTGCACCTCGTCGATGCTTTCGAAGATGTGGAGGTCCAGCCATTCGTGCCGGACCGTCCGGTTGTAGCGCTCGACATAAGCGTTCTGCTGCGGTTTCCCCGGCTGTATGTGGGCCAAGGAGATGCCCTTGTTTTCGGCCCATTCCATGAGGGTGCCGCTGATGTATTCTGGGCCGTAGCACGTCGGGAAGAAGCGCTGTTTTAAGGTTATGGCCACGCGCGTAGCCCCCAAATAGCGCAGCGTGTGGCCATAACCGGTCTCAGGTCTCAACAGTGGTTTTGCAGAACCACACCGCTGAGGAGACCGGCTATGCCCGCCAACCATTCTACTGCTGCGACTGTGCTTGTCGCCATCGACATTTCCAAGCACCGCCACGAGGTCTTGATCGAGGTACCGGGCAAGAAGCGCCGTCGTCGCATGACGATCATGAACACGTTGGAAGACTTCCAGCGCTTGTCCGCGAGCCTGGCCAGCTACGGCCTGCCTGTGCGGGTCGGGTTCGAGGCGACCGGCAACTATCACAGGCCACTGGCACATCATCTCGGGCAGGCCGGGTTTGACTTGAAGCTCATCCCTTCTGTCGGGCTCGCCCGGACGCGCGAGGCCCTGCACAACAGTTGGGACAAGAACGACCCGAAGGATGCCCAGGTCATCCTGCACATGCTGGAGATTGGCGCCGTGCAGTTCTTTCATGATCCGCTGGTCGTCGGGACCGCCGACATCCAGGAATTGTCAAAGACGCACGAGATCGTTTCACGCTCGAAGACCGAGCTCTGGCACCGCATCCTGACCCATTACCTGCCGCTCTATTTCCCAGAGGCCGAACGGTTTCACCGAAGCTCACGAACCGATTGGTTCCTGGCCTTCCTCGAGAAGTATCCGACACCGACGATGATCACGGCCATGAGCCAGGAAACCTTCATCGCAGACGCTTGGCAGGTGGTGGGCAGGAAGGTCGCCAAGGAGCGCCTGCTTTCAGATATTTACGCTACGGCGGTCAACTCTGTTGGATTGCCCGTGGAACCGGATTCCGACGCCGTTCGCATGTTCCGCCTGGTCCTTTCCGAAGGTAGAAGCCTCGTCCGCCAGCGCAACGAGATCGAGGCCCGGGCGGTCGCGCTGCTCTCCGATCTGCCGGATTATCAGCTACTGACAACCATCCCCGGCATTGGTCCGATCAATGCCATGACCATCTTGGCCGAGGCCGGTGACCTACGCCGATTTCGGCATCATCGGCAGTTCCTGAAGTTCTGCGGCATGGATCTTGCCACCGTGCAGTCCGGCATGTTTCGCGGGCAGAGCCGGATCTCGAAGTACGGCAATGCCCGGCTGCGCCGCACGCTATGGATGGCCGGCCAGACGGCGGTCCAGACAAAGACCAACAGCTTTCGGGACAAGTTCGAACGCTACATCTCGAAAGACCGACACAACGCTCATCTGCGCCGCAAGGCCTACACCGCGATCGCGGCCAAGATGGCGCGCACCGTACACGCTGTGGTCAATCACGGCGAACCCTATCGCCCCTTCTTCGAGGGGGTGAGCCCAGGCGGAAGGACCTCTCTCTGACTGAGCCGTGGAGGCAGTCTGTGAACCGGCGTGCAATTTTGACCCCGTAGAGGGGTGATCGGCGTCCAAAAATGACCCCCTTACACTGATGTGGATGATGCCCCCGAGGTCATCGGGGAGCACAGTGTGGGATGTTGGTCGTGGAGACGATAGCGAAGATCCGGCGGGCGTATTTTCAGGACAAGAAGTCGATCAAGCAGATCTGCCGTGAACTGCGGGTGTCGCGGAACACGGTGCGCAAGGTGATCCGATCAGGTGCAACGGAGCTCACCTACGAGCGAACCATTCAGCCGTTGCCGAAGATCGGACCTTGGAAAGACTTGCTCGACGAGATGCTGTCGGTGAACGCGCGGAAGCCCAAGCGCGAGCGACTGACCCGCATCCGCATCTTCGAGGAACTCCGGGCCCGAGGATATGATGGCGGCTATGATGCGGTCCGGCGATACGCGGCAACCTGGTCCAAGGAGGAGGTGGTGGCATCCGCCGCGGCCTATGTGCCGCTGAGCTTCGATCCGGGGGAAGCCTACCAGTTCGACTGGAGCCATGAGATCGTAGTGATCGATGGCGCGACGACCACAGTGAAGGTGGCACATGTCCGCCTGTGTCACAGCCGGATGCTGTTCGTGCGTGCCTATCCCCGCGAGACGCAGGAGATGGTCTTCGACGCCCATGACAAGGCGTTCGCCTTCTTCGGGGGCACCTGCACACGGGGCATCTACGACAACATGAAGACCGCGGTCGACACGATCTTCGTCGGCCGCGACCGCGCCTACAACCGCCGGTTCCAGCAGATGTGCAGCCATTACCTCGTCGATCCCGTCGCTTGCACCCCGGCATCCGGCTGGGAGAAGGGACAGGTCGAGAACCAGGTCGGCGTTGTCCGGCGGCGGTTCTTCGTGCCTCGGCCGAAGTTCAAGAGCTACGCCGAACTCAACGCCTGGCTCGAGGATCGCTGTGTTGCCTGGGCCAAAGCCAACCCGCACCAGGAGCTTCGGGATCGAACGATCTGGGAGGTATTCCAGGACGAGCGCACGAGTCTTGTCCCCTACGTCGGTCCGTTCGACGGCTTCCATGCCGTGCCAGCCTCGGTCTCGAAGACCTGTCTCGTCCGGTTCGACAAGAACCGCTACTCCGTGAACGGCCGGGCCGTTGGCCGACCTGTCGAGATCCGTGCCTATGCCGAGCGGGTCGAGTTCTGGCAGGACGGCAAGATCGTGGGGCAGCACGCCCGAGCCTTCGGGCGCGACAAGGCCATCTACGACCCGTTGCACTACATTCCGGTTCTGGCTCGCAAGCCCGGCGCCCTCCGGAATGGGGCCCCCTTCAAGGGCTGGGACCTGCCGCCGGCGATCAGGCGCGTGCAGCGCAAGCTTGGCAAGGTGCCGAACGGCGACCGGCAGATGGTCCAGATCCTGAGCATGATCCCGATCGATGGGCTGGATGCGGTGGATGCTGCCTGTGCCGAGGCCCTGAGCGAAGGGGTCCCTGCGGCCTCGGTCGTCATCAACATCCTTGCACGGCATCGGGAGCCGCCACCGCCACTGACCATCGATACGCCGGCCGCGTTGCGACTGACCTGCGAGCCCGTCGCCGATTGCAAACGCTACGACAGTCTCAGGAGACCCAACCATGGAAAGATCACAAGTGCTGGACGCGATGAGCCAGCTGAAGCTTTACGGCATGAAGGCCGCCTACGATGAGATCATCACCACGGCGGTGAAGCGCCAGCACGAGCCGCAACAGATCGTCGGCGACCTGCTGAATGCCGAGATCAGCGAGAAGCAGGCGCGCTCGATCAAATATCAGATGACGATCGCCAAGTTGCCGCTGGCGAAAGAGGTCGACGAGTTCAGCTTCGAGGAAACGCCGGTCAACGAGACGCTGGTACGCGATCTGGCCGCCGGAGAGTTCCTCGAACAGCAGCGCAATGTCGTCCTCATCGGCGGCACCGGGACTGGTAAATCGCACCTGGCCGTCAGCATCGCCCGGGCCTGCATCCGGCGCGGCAAGCGGGGGCGCTTCTTCAATGTCGTAGACCTGGTAAACAAGCTCGATGCCGAAGCCCGTGCCGATCGACAGGGGCGCACGGCAGACCTGCTCTGCCGCCTCGACTTCCTGATCCTCGATGAGCTCGGCTATCTCCCCTTCGCGCAGACCGGCGGCCAGCTACTGTTCCATCTCATCAGCCGCCTCTACGAACGCACCTCGATCATCGTGACGACCAATCTCGACTTCGGGGAATGGCCTTCGGTCTTTGGCGACGCGAAGATGACCACGGCGCTGCTCGACCGGCTGACCCATCACTGCGACATCGTCGAAACCGGCAACGAGAGCTGGCGCTTCAAGACCCGAGAATGACCGACGGCCACGCTGGCCCGATACGGCTGCGCTGTATGGGGGCTACACCGCATCGGGCCAGCTACCCGTGCGCTCCATGGGGGTCATTTTTGAACGCCGATAGGGGGTCAAGATTGCCTGCCGATTGACAGGCAGTCAATCTGACCTCGTAGATAATGTTCGGGCCTTCTGCTTGGGATTTGGGATCTCGTATTAAGGACGGTGAGGGCCGCCAGCGCGCGTACCCTGTGTTTGCTATGGATGAGATCATTTCTTGACGGCAGAGCCCGTCTGGGCAACCTTATCAGGGTATCCGGACAGCCGGATGCCACACGACCTGCTGACCTAAGCAGCCAGATTTTCCTGACATAGGACGTTGTCGACTCGTATGGTTCGAGGCGCACCACGCCATTCGATGATCTGGTTCAGCGCCCTGACGACGCGTTCCGCGGGTAGCGAGAAGTCGACCTCGATACCCAGCCCTTCACGGTTGAAGTCGTCCAGGACATTCAGCAGCCGGAACTGGCGTCCGTCCCCGAGGCGATCTGCCATGAAGGCCATGGACCAGACTTCGTTCGGCTGTTCTGGCACGGCCAACTCGTCGGGCTTCTCCCGTTTCAGCCGTTTGCGCGGCTTGATCCTGAGGTTCAGCTCCAGCTCGCGGTAGATCCGGTAGACCCGCTTGTGGTTCCAGCCATGGCCCTGGACATTGCGCAGGTAGAGAAAGCACAGGCCAAAGCCCCAGGTCTTCTTCGCCTTCGTCAGCCCAAGCAGCAGGTCGGCGATCTGCTCGTTCTCATCGTCCAGCTTCGGGCTGTATCGGTAGCAGGTCTCGCTGACATCAAATGCCCGGCACGCCAGTGCGATGCTGACGCCCTTCATCGCCACCGCTTTCACGGCCAACTCTCGGCGTTGAGCTGGCCGCTTCATTTTTTTCCGAGCGCCTCCTTCAGCAGGTCGTTTTGCATGCTGACATCAGCGAACATACGCTTCAGGCGGCGGTTCTCCTCGGCCATCGCCTTCATCTCGCTGATCAGGCTCGCATCCATACCGCCATATTTGGCCCGCCATTTGTAAAGCGTGGCACTGCTCATGCCATGTTCACGGCACAACTCGGCAGCAGGAACGCCGCCTTCCATCTGGCGCAGCACGCCCATGATCTGGGCTTCTGTGAAACGTGTCTTCTTCATCGGTATCTCCTCGTTCATCCTGCCGAGAAAATTCTACTTCCGCATCCCCCTAAGATCGGGGGGGATTACCGCCGCCCTTTTCGAGGAGCTTATGATTTTCCTAAGGTGCTCGCCAGAGTCGCAGCGCGTTCTCGATGCGCGCGTAAGCTTGGATGGCCTCGTGCCTCGAATGATTGCCGTGACAGAATCCATAGGCGTATATGTCAGCCCCCGTATCTTCGACCTTGTAACCAAGCGCGAGGAAGGCCTCGTGTGCTTCCTCGGTCAGGTGCGCGGGGAGGCTCGGTGAGTTTATCACGGTAACACCTGCGATCTCTTGACCGGCCTGTGTATAGTGCCGGTCTACCCATACGTGGACCCGAGACAAGTTGTGCTTCTCGGAGAGCCAGAGCGTCACGTCGCAGATGTCCTGCTCTACCGCGAACGCGTCAGGATTGACGCTCAGGCGGCGCTTACGCGCCACCTGAAGGGCACAGCGTGTGCCGACGGCCTTATTGGGCATGGCGGAACCGCGCGAGAAGCTCGCTGACGCGCGCGCCGTGCCACCGCGCCATGTCCGACGCGGGAAGACGCCGCTCATGACCGATCCGGTCGAGCGATGACGGCGTCTGCTCGGCCAGGATGCGTTGGATGTCGCGCAGCGCAGTCTCGACGGCATCCGTATCTGGGATCGGCTGCCCGTAGGCGCCATGCAGGTCACAGAGTGCCGCGAAGCCGCTGGGATCATCCAGAGCATCGAGCAGGTCGCACAGACTTGCACCATGGCGGCGCAGATGCTGTTCTGCGGCGTAGGCTGCGCTGAGACGCGCCTCGGCGGCGTGGAGGTTGGTGGTGTTGAGCATGATGTTCTCCCTTTCATGCGGTGGCGGAAACGGTGCCGGTGCGCCTATTCTGCGGCGTCATGTTCCTTGCTTCGCGGGAGATGCTTGGGTTTCGGCGGGCTCCTACTGGTTGGTTTCAAAAGCTGGTCTTGGGTGCTGGTGATGAGAACATTGGTCGTTCTTTTGAGAGACGAAGAAGAAATCTGGCGGGGCCGCAATTTTTTCTTTGCGTCTATCCAAGAGCATGCCGCCGGCCATGCGCACACCGCACGACCGGCATGGCGTTTTAAGCGGCGTCCTGCACCCCGTGGGCGAGTGCCAGCGCCTTCTGCTCGTCATCCAGTTCTCCGATCTCGACCAGAAGGTCATAGAGCCGGTCGGTGAGTAGGCATATCTCTTCCACGACGGGGCTGGCAGGATCGAGTAGAGGCCAGGACGACAAATCCGGTTCGAGATCATCGCCAAACGGATCGAGGGACAGGAGCCGGTGCAGCTCGACCAGCTTGCGCCGGGCGGCTCGGTCCAGGCGCGAGGCTTCGCGGAGCCCGGACATGAGGCGTAGGACGCGAGCCGTCCCGGCCTCGCCGTTGATCAGCCCGGCGGCATTGCACAGGGCGGCACCGTGTTTGTCGAAATGTGCGCGCACGGCGTCGAGTTGCGGATCTGCGGACAGGGTATTCGTGGGAAACTTGCGCAGCATGGTGGTCCTCCTGTTTGTTGCGCGTCTGCCATTCGTGGCAGCGTCAAGCCTGTCTGCGCTTCGGTATGGTCCTCCTTGTTTTCGTCCCTCGACACGGAGATTGGCTAAGTGCTCGCGGCACGAAGAAAAAACTTCAACTTCATTCGGTAAAATTGGGGAACTCCTTGGCCGTAGCCGCCATTCGGCTTGAACCGCGCCGGGTTTGCCGGATGCTCCATCCTACTCATGAGTTGGAGTATCCGGCAAACCCGGCGCGGTTCAGTCCGGCGATACGCGGCCTCCTGGTCCAAGGAGGAGGAGGTGGCATCTGCCGCGGCCTGCAACGGCATGAGATTTCACGGCTGCCCGATGTTGACGGCGACAAACCAAAGCGAAAGCGCTTCAAACGTTATCCTATCGGCTACTTTCATATCGACATCGCAGAAGTGCAGACGGCGGAAGGAAAGCTCTATCTGTTCGTCGGCATTGACCGGACAGGCAGGTTCGCTTTCGCCCTGCTTGTCAAGAAGGCAGGGAAGATGGCGGCAGCCCAGTTCTTGTGTGACCTGATGCGGCTGTCCCCTACCGCCTGCACGGGGTGCTGACCGACAACGTCCTATGTCAGGAAAATCTGGCTGCTTAGGTCAGCAGGTCGTGTGGCATCCGGCTGTCCGGATACCCTGATAAGGTTGCCCAGACGGGCTCTGCCGTCAAGAAATGATCTCATCCATAGCAAACACAGGGTACGCGCGCTGGCGGCCCTCACCGTCCTTAATACGAGATCCCAAATCCCAAGCAGAAGGCCCGAACATTATCTACGAGGTCAGATTGACTGCCTCCACGGCTCAGTCAGAGAGAGGTCCTTCCGCCTGGGCTCACCCCCTCGAAGAAGGGGCGATAGGGTTCGCCGTGATTGACCACAGCGTGTACGGTGCGCGCCATCTTGGCCGCGATCGCGGTGTAGGCCTTGCGGCGCAGATGAGCGTTGTGTCGGTCTTTCGAGATGTAGCGTTCGAACTTGTCCCGAAAGCTGTTGGTCTTTGTCTGGACCGCCGTCTGGCCGGCCATCCATAGCGTGCGGCGCAGCCGGGCATTGCCGTACTTCGAGATCCGGCTCTGCCCGCGAAACATGCCGGACTGCACGGTGGCAAGATCCATGCCGCAGAACTTCAGGAACTGCCGATGATGCCGAAATCGGCGTAGGTCACCGGCCTCGGCCAAGATGGTCATGGCATTGATCGGACCAATGCCGGGGATGGTTGTCAGTAGCTGATAATCCGGCAGATCGGAGAGCAGCGCGACCGCCCGGGCCTCGATCTCGTTGCGCTGGCGGACGAGGCTTCTACCTTCGGAAAGGACCAGGCGGAACATGCGAACGGCGTCGGAATCCGGTTCCACGGGCAATCCAACAGAGTTGACCGCCGTAGCGTAAATATCTGAAAGCAGGCGCTCCTTGGCGACCTTCCTGCCCACCACCTGCCAAGCGTCTGCGATGAAGGTTTCCTGGCTCATGGCCGTGATCATCGTCGGTGTCGGATACTTCTCGAGGAAGGCCAGGAACCAATCGGTTCGTGAGCTTCGGTGAAACCGTTCGGCCTCTGGGAAATAGAGCGGCAGGTAATGGGTCAGGATGCGGTGCCAGAGCTCGGTCTTCGAGCGTGAAACGATCTCGTGCGTCTTTGACAATTCCTGGATGTCGGCGGTCCCGACGACCAGCGGATCATGAAAGAACTGCACGGCGCCAATCTCCAGCATGTGCAGGATGACCTGGGCATCCTTCGGGTCGTTCTTGTCCCAACTGTTGTGCAGGGCCTCGCGCGTCCGGGCGAGCCCGACAGAAGGGATGAGCTTCAAGTCAAACCCGGCCTGCCCGAGATGATGTGCCAGTGGCCTGTGATAGTTGCCGGTCGCCTCGAACCCGACCCGCACAGGCAGGCCGTAGCTGGCCAGGCTCGCGGACAAGCGCTGGAAGTCTTCCAACGTGTTCATGATCGTCATGCGACGACGGCGCTTCTTGCCCGGTACCTCGATCAAGACCTCGTGGCGGTGCTTGGAAATGTCGATGGCGACAAGCACAGTCGCAGCAGTAGAATGGTTGGCGGGCATAGCCGGTCTCCTCAGCGGTGTGGTTCTGCAAAACCACTGTTGAGACCTGAGACCGGTTATGGCCACACGCTGCGCTATTTGGGGGCTACGCGCGTGGCCATAACCTTAAAACAGCGCTTCTTCCCGACGTGCTACGGCGTGCAATTCGCAAATCGAAGCCGCGATACGAATGCTTTCGAACACATCTTTGACCGCGTCTGCCGGGAGCATGAGATCGAGCACAGACTGACCTAGGTGAAGCACCCGTGGAGGAATGGCCAGGTCGAGCGGATGAACCGCACGATCAAGGAGGCGACCGTCAAGCGGTTCCATTACGACAACCACGACCAACTCCGCACCCGTCTTGCGGACTTCCTGGCAGCCTACAATTTCGGCCGCAGACTCAAGACCCTCAGCGGCCTTACGCCCTACGAATACATCTGCAAGATCTGGACCTCAGAGCCTGATCGTTTAACCCGAAATCCGATCCACCAAATGCCGGGACTAAACAGCTATGTCTCGTTTCGGGACATGGCCATCATCCCGAGCCTTCTCGCCTGACGCGAACCGGACAAGGTAGCCATGAAACAGGCAGCGGTGCAGCCGTCTTACAATTCGTTGACCGGCACTTTCAGCATGGGTCTGCCGTCCTTGTCGGTGGGAACCCGTCCGGCGCGCATGTTGACCTGAAGCGACGGGATGATCAGCCGTGGCATAGCAAGCTGGGCATCGCGCTCGGTACGGAACTTGATGAATTCCTCTTTGGTCTTGCCGCCGCCGACATGGATGTTATGCGCCTTCTCTTCGCCGACGCTGGTTTCCCACTGAATATCGCGCCCATTCGGCCCGTAATCATGGCACATGAACAGGCGCATTTCATCGGGCAGGGACAGGACCTTCTGGATGCTGTCATAGAGCGTGCCGGCATCACCCCCCGGGAAATCGGCACGGGCCGAGCCGCCATCGGGCATGAAAAGCGTATCGCCGACAAAGGCGGCATTGCCCACCACATGGGTCATGCAGGCCGGGGTATGGCCGGGGGTATACATGGCAAAGGCCGTCATGCTGCCGATCTGATAGGTGTCACCATCCTCGAACAGCGCATCGAACTGGCTGCCGTCGCGCTGGAATTCGGTGCCTTCATTGAAGATCTTGCCAAAGGTATCCTGCACCACCATGATCTTTGCACCGATGCCGATCTTTCCACCCAGTTCCTGCTGGATATAGGGCGCGGCACTCAGGTGGTCGGCATGGACATGGGTCTCGATGATCCACTCCAGCTTCAGTCCCTGCGCCCTGATCTGACGGATCAACTCATCGGCGTGGTCATAGGTGATGCGACCGGCGGCATAGTCGATGTCCATGACGCTATCGACGATTGCGCAGGCGTCGGATTCAGGATCCTTGACGATATAGCTGATGGTATTCGTCGCGTCATCGAAGAACGCCTGAACGTCCGGTTTGATGTCCATGTTCACGGGATAATCGGTCATGTGTTCCTCCAATGCGTATCAATTCGGATCAGGCTGTTGCGCCCGCGCGTTTCGTCGGGGTCAAGAGGCGGCGCAGGAAAATGCCGCCGATCACGGATGCAACGAACAGGGCCACCTCCCAGCGTCCGGTGCCCAGGGCGGGCAATGCCGCGCCGGGACAAAATCCTGCGATGCCCCAGCCCACGCCGAAAAGGGCCGCACCACCAATCAGTTTGGCGTCGATCTCCGTCGCGCCGGGGATCTGGAACCGCCCGCCAAACAGCGGGGCCTTTCTGCGCCAGACAAGCCGATAACCGAAGAATGTGACGATCAGGGCACCACCCATCACGAAGGCAAGGCTGGGATCCCAATGTCCCGCCAGATCGAAGAAGTTCAGCACCTTTGCCGGATTCATCATTCCCGACAGGGCGATGCCGATGCCAAAGACCAGTCCGGTAATCAGGGCATATATCAATCTCATGGTCTAGGCTCCGAAAACATGGCGGATCAGGAAAACCGTGATGGCCGCCGTCGCCATGAAGACCGGCACCGCGACCAGTGATCGGCGTGACAGCCGCGCCAGCCCGCAGACGCCGTGACCCGAGGTGCAGCCGGATCCAAGGCTGGCACCCAGACCGACAATGACGCCGCCGACGACAATCATGGCAGGGCTGACCGGCACTTCCAGCGCGGGCATGCTGCCGGTGACAAGATAGATCAGGCCGGGGGCCAGAACCATGCCCAGCACCATTGCGCCGCGCCAAAGGCCCTCATCACGGTTCTCAGCGAAAACCAGCCCCGAGATGATGCCGGTTGCGCCAAGAATACGCCCCAGGCCCAGCATCAAGAGCACCGCGCCCAGCCCGATGGCCAGACCGCCACCCAGAGAGGCAAGGGGAGTGAACGTGGTTTCCATGGATCAGGTCCTGCAGGTCTTGAAGCCAAAGATCGAATAGAGCGGGCAAACGCGGGTCGCGGCAGTGACCAGCATCACGATGCCGACAAGGGCCGCGCCATATTTCAGGATTGCGCCGTCAAAGGCCGGCAGGCCGCTGAGAAAGGCGAGATACAAGAGGACCAGCCCAAGGATCGCGCGAAAGACCCGGTCAAACGTTCCGACATTGATCGACATGACAACCTCCAGTCACAAGAGTTGCAGTCAGGATAGCCTGCAGATCCGGCATCTTCAGTGACATTGTCACGCAAATCGGAAAAAGCGAAGGCATCTGTCAGCCGCTGCCGGCAAGGGTCTGCAGGGCCGCGCGGTTCAGCAAGGTGATATGTCCGCGCGACTGGGCAATCAACTCGCGTTTCTGAAAATCATGCAGCACTCTGGAAATCACCTCGCGCGCGGTTCCCAGCTCACTGGCCAGTTCCTGATGGGTTGCAGCGATCTCCCTGCGGTCGCCAGCAAGGCTCAGCAGCCGCTCGGCCAGCCGCATGTCTATGCGCCCAAAGGCGACGTCATCGACGACGCGCAGCAGATCGATGAGGCGGCGCGAATAGGCGGCAAATATGAAATTGCGAAAGGCGGCCTCTTCCGCGGCCAATTGGTCAAAGGCCGGTTTGGGCAGCACGATGGCGGTGATGTCGGTCTCGGCGATGCCTTCGGCATGATAGGCCTCTTCCGCCAGCATGCAGGCCGTGGTCAGCACGCAGCTTTCCCCGGCATCGACACGATACAGCACGATCTCGCGGCCATTCTCGGATGTCTGGGACACACGGATCCGGCCATCATACAGAAAGAAAAGACTGTCAGGGATGTTCCTCGGTCCAAAGACCTGTTCGCCCTTTTTCAGCCGCACGATCCGGGCGACCTGCAGCAACCGGTCGCGCACCGGGCGGGGAAGGGCGCGGGTGCCCTGGAACCGCTCTGTCCAGTCGTCGATCTTCATGCTGAATTCCGCATCATGGGGACAAGACCTTTTGGGGCTGAGGTGACAGGGCGGCACGTCCTGCGCGGATTCAGGTGAATCCGGCCTCTTTGGCGATCATCGCGGCATGGGTGCGGTTCTTGGCGCCGATCTTCTGGCAAAGCGTTCTGACATGCAGTTTGACGGTCACTTCCTGAAGGTCCAGTTCGCGGGCGATTTCCTTGTTGGAACTGCCACGGCAAAGTCCGGTCAGCACTTCGATCTGCCGTTTGCTCAGATTCTTGACGAAATCGGCCTGTCCGGGCGTTTCCTCGGCCATCAGCGCGGCAGCGGGGATGAAGGTTTCGCCCATCACCATGAAGCGGACAGCATTGACCAGCGAGTTTGCGCCCATGGCCTTGGGGATGAATCCTGCGGCCCCTGCATCTATGGCCTGCTGCGCGATCGAGGCCGGGGCGGTTCCGCTGAGGATGGCAACAGGCGCATCGCCGGCAACGGCAATGGCGCGATCAAGCCCGTCCAGCCCGTTCATCCCCGGCATGTTGAAATCCAGCAGCACCAGGTCAAAGGTCTCGCCCGCCTTCAGCCTGCGAAATGCCGCGTCGAAATCGGCGACCGCCACGACCTCGGCATTGCCTTCACTGCGCAGATAGGATGCCAGCGTATCGCGCACCATCTCGTGATCATCGGCCAGCAGGATACGCGTCGCCGCCGCCGTTCCGCCGGCGCCGGTCTGTGCCTCGGCGGGCATTCGGACAGCTACGCGCGCCTGAAATCTGCCGATCGCGATCATGGGTGGTTTCGATCACACATGAAGTGGAAGGCCTCCTCGCCTGTGACGTGCAAGTCTGTATTTCCTTATCACGACCAAACTTGTCGGAGCTGTCAATAGAAACACATGCTTCTGCCCTGACCCAAAGCGCAATTGCGACATGACCTTTAGGATATGGGGTTATACCTCTATGCGCGTTTGATGGAGGGCCATGGCTGCGTATAATGCACTCTGATCCGATTGTTGGAGAATGTCATGAGTTATCGCAGCACTTTTGTCGCAACCCTTTCGCTCTTGGCGACTTCCCTGCCGGGCCTTGCCGGGGAATCCGCGGTGACGCCCGATGACGTCATTCTGACCATTGGCGGCAATATCTCGCCTGATGCGCCAACCCGCTTTGACATCGATGCGCTCAAGGCGCTACCGGCCACCGTCGTCGAGACGTCCACCGTCTGGACCAAGGGCACCCTGACCTTCACCGGCATCGAACTGGTGGATCTGGTCGAGGCTGTCGGCGGCGAAGGCGATGCAATCCTGGCCACCGCATTGAACGATTATGCCATCGAGATTCCCATGGAGGACGCTGTCGAGGGCGGTGCGCTTCTGGCCTATCTGGTCGATGGCAAGGAAATGGCCGTGCGCGAGAAAGGCCCCTTGTGGATTGTCTATCCTTTTGATGACAACCCTGAGTATAATGGCGAAAAATATTACTCGCGCAGTATCTGGCAATTGGCAAGGATCGACATCGTCGATCAGGAATAGGATCTGAATGCCCAGGAAAAAATGGTCGCTGCGGATATATCTTCAACGCAGGTGGAAACAGGCGCTTTGGATTGCTGCGATCATTCTCATTCTGGGGCAGATCCTGAACCTGTCGAACCAGGCCCTGCGGGGGCTGGAAAACCTGTCCACGGCCCCCAGCGATGACATCCGCTGGAATTTGTCGCAGGTCGAGGTCGAACTGCTGCGTCTGGAGTCTTCGGTTCACAGGGCGCAGGTTTCGCCAGCGCCTGACCTGAAGGACGTCCGCACGCGTTTCGACATTTTCTATGGCCGGCTGATGACGGTGGGCGACAGCCCGATCTATGCTGCGCTGCGCGAGGATCCCGTTGCCAAGGGAAATCTGGCTGCGGCGCAACAGTTCCTTGCGGATTTGGTTCCCTATATTGATGGCTCCGATACGGAACTTGCCGCGGCGCTGGATGAAATCGGCCGGCGGACCCAGCGGCTGGTGCCGGAAATCCGCAGTCTGACGCTGGCCGGGATTTCGCGATTTGCCGAAGCGGCCGATCAGCGGCGCACCGAGATATTCAATACCATGCGCGAGCTTGCGCTGACCGGCGTCGTCCTGGTGGCTGGATTGCTGTTGTCGATGCTGTTGGTTCAGAGACTCTACGTGCAGGGGCGGCGTGCCGCACGTTCCAGCGAAACAGCCCGCAATCGTTTCGAGGCGGCGGTAAGTTCGTCCCTTGATGCGATTCTGGTCGTGAATACCGACGGCCAGATTGTCGAGTTCAATGGCGGCGCCGAAGAGATTTTCGGATATTCCCGCGAAGAAGCCATTGGGGCCGACATGGCCGAAATGATCGTGCCGCCTGAACTGCGCGCGGCCCATCATGCCGGCATGAACCATTATCTGACCACGCGCGAACGCAAGTTGGTCGGTCAGGGGCGCATCCGCATCACGGCCATGCGCAAATCGGGCGAGATATTCCCCATTGAACTGTCGATCTCATCCGCGGCCACGGGCAAACATGAAGTATTCGTCGCCTATATCCGCGACATCACTCCCGAGTTGAAGGCCGAAGAGGAACTGCGCGAGGCCCGCGACAAGGCACAGGCCGGCGAGAAGGCAAAATCACAATTGCTGACCGTCATGAGCCATGAAATGCGCACGCCACTGAACGGGATCCTTGGTTCGCTGGAATTGATCCGTGGCGACAATCTGACCGAACGGCAGCAGCGGCTGTTGCGGGCCATTGGCGTATCGGGTGAACTGCTGCTGTCGCATGTGAACAATGTGCTGGACCTGTCCCGGCTTGATTCCGATCAGGCTGAAAGCCGACGGGCAAGTTTCGATCTGGCCGAACTGATTCAAAATCTGATCGACAGCCTGCGTCCTGCCGCAGGCGCGCGCGGGAACGAGTTGCGTAGCGAATTCGTGGGTGGCAGGATCGGCATGGTGACGGGCGACAAACGTGGCCTGCAGCAATGTCTGGTGAATCTGATCGGAAATGCGGTCAAGTTCACCCGCGATGGCGTGATCTCGGTCGAGATCGAAAAACTGGCAAGGGACAATATGGTCGAGTTCCGTATTTCGGATACGGGCGTCGGAATTTCCGAAGAGAACATCGACCGGATCTTCGAAGAATTTGTGACCATCGACACGGCCTATGCACGTGAAAATCCCGGCACCGGACTTGGACTGCCGATCACGGCGCGGCTGATCAAGGCATTGGGCGGCAGCATTGATGTGCAAAGCCTTGAAGGCGAGGGCAGCATGTTCACCATGCGGGTGCCGCTGGTGCAGGGCAAGGCGCAGCCCGCCATCGACCGAGAGGACGCCGATGCCAATGAGGTCGGACAGTGTCCGCTGCATGTGCTGATTGTCGAGGACAATGAGGTCAATCGCATGATTCTGGAACATATGCTGGGTGATCTTGGCTGCAGCTTCGAAAGCGCGGATGGCGGCGACAAGGGGATCGAACTGGCGCGGAAGGGGCATTTCGACCTGTTGCTTCTTGATATCAGCATGCCCGGCAAGGACGGGTTGCAGACGCTGGCCGAAATTCGCGAATTGCCGGTTCCGACGGCGAAGGCACCTGCCATTGCGATCACTGCCCATACCGGACGGCAGGATCGCGAAAGGATTCTGGCGAAATTCGACGACATGCTGATCAAGCCGATCACGCTGGCACGGCTGACGCAGAAACTTGCTGCCCACAGCGATCAACCCGAAAAAACTGAATCCGGAAGGGGTCTTGCCGCGGATTTCATCGCACGATTTGGCGAGGACGCCTATCGTGAGCAGCTGGGCAAGCTGACTGATGAGCTGACCGAATTGGCGGGACAGCTGGATGGCGCGGCCGAACTGTTGCAGGGTCACCGGGATGCCGCACATCGGATTGCCGGGGCAGCGGCCGTTCTGGGGCAGATGCAGTTGCACAAGACGTTGCAATATATCGAAACCCTGCCCGAACAGGATTGGCGGCGCGCGCGTTCAGATATTCTGATCCGGCTTGACCGCGAAAGAAACAACACTGGCTTCTAGTGGGAAGGGCGGGCCTGCAAGGCGCGGTCCGTGCTATTCGCCATAGTCGCGGGTCAATACCGCATCGGCATGGAGCAGCGCTTCCTTCAGGGCCGAGCGCCAGAAGACCCAGTCGTGCCCCCCTTCCTGCACCCTGAACCGGTGCCGGATGCCGGCGCCTTTCAACGCAAGATGCAGATCCGCCGCTCCGGCAAAGAAGGGATCCTCTGCGCCAAGATCAATCAGCAGCCGCGGTATGCGCCCAAGGCGCGACATGTCTGCCTCGGCCACAAGGCTTTCGGGGCGCAGCTTTTCCCAGTCGTCAGTCATCCGGTCGGCACCTTCCAGCCCCGTGCCAAGCAGCCCGCCATATCGCGCCTCATAGCCTGAGGATGACAGGGCCAGAAGTTGCTCATCCCTGCGGAAGGCGGGGCTGAGTGCGATCGTTCCCGCAAATTCATCGGGGGCCTGCAACTGGTAGACGATGGCCGCCAACGCCCCCATGGAAATGCCCAGAATGACGCGATTGTCTCCGCCCGGAATGATCGGATAGCGCTGTTCGATGGCCGGCATGAACTCGTCGAAAAACATCGTTTCCCAACGTCTCGTGCCATCGGCATCATCCAGGAAATAGGTGGCCACGATGTTGTCCGCGTCGCGCCGCCCATCCGGGGCGACCGCGATCACGGGACGGATGCGGCCATCCTTGATCAGCCGGTCCAGCAATTGGTCAATCCCGGCCAGGGTGAACCAATCGGCGGGCTGCCCGGTTCCCCCGCCATGCAGCAGATACAGAACCGGATACTCGCGTTTGTCCTGTCGGTAATCGGGCGGCAGATAGATGGCGTAGCGGACCGGCTCGCCCAGAACCTTGCTGGCGATGACATTTTCCATGCGGACCTCGGCCTGCGCCGCGCCCCATGTCAGAAGCGCGCCGGAAAGGGCGCCGCACATCCAAGTGATGATCCGTCCTGACCGCATGTTTCCCCTCAGAATATCAATTTGTATGACAGGCTGAGCGAGCCGCCCAGAATGCCCGGTCCCGGAGAGGATCCCCGGTTCCAGGGCCAGCGGTTGCTGCTGAAATTCGAATAGTTCAGGGCCATCCGGTCATTGATCTTGTAGGTGGCCATATAGGAATAGTCCGGGTTCCATGGCTCTTGCGCGTCTGCCGGATAGGCATAGAGGGTGACACCTGCCCAAAGCTTGTCGGTGATCGAGCTGTGACAGAACAAGGTGGCGGCATCCGAACTGGGGTCGCTCAGCCCCAGCCCGATCGAGCAATTCAGCTTGCGCCCCTCCAGATAGGGGATCGGGATCGAGGGCAGCTTGTAGGACGCCCGCAGGCTGCCTTCGAGCAGCGATGACACCAGATTGCTGCCGCCGCCGGAAAATCGCGCGGAATAATTGGAGTAGCTGAGGCTCAGCTTGTCGGTGACGCGAATATCCATCGCATAGGTGAAATCTGGATCCCATGGAGCCTGCTGATCCGAAAGCGGATACTGGATCAGCGCCATGGACAGTTTGACCCGTTCGGTCAGTTGGGCGTTGCAGCCCAGGCTGACGCGAAACTTGCCATATTTCTTTTCCTGCGTGACATGGTCGTTATACTGCAGCCCCGCCCCCGTGCTGATGGAACATGCCAGCTTGTATTTCTCGGCCAGCGTCTGGGGCTCGGGTCGCGCCGTTTCGCTGCGGATGGCAGGCTGTGAACGCGCGGGAACAGAAGGGGGTGCCGCTGTCTGGCGTTGTGGTGACGCGGGCAGGGGGGCAGGACCGGGCGGCTCATCGCCAAAGGTGCAACTGTCGGGATAGAACGGGTCGGGATCGGTGCATTCCACGACAGGTGCAAGCAGCAGGTTGGGCTCTGTCTCTTCGGCAAGCGGCGCCTCGGCGACTTCGACGGTTGCCACCTCGGGGACCACAGGCTCTGCAGGTTCGGAAACAGGGTCCGGTGGCGGCGGCGGAGGGGGTGGTGGCGTCCCGGTGCCAGCCAGGATCCATTCCGCCAGAAAACGTGCCATGGACAGGCCGTCCACGTCATCTGGCGGCTGTGGCTTGGGCGCGCCGATGGCCGGCACGGACAGGATTTCACCGCTGTCATTGGATATCTGACAAGAGACGCCACTTCGACACTTCAACAGGTATTCAGAGGCCACCCGTCCATCATCGGCCACGACAATGGCCGAGCCATCGGGAAACAGGCGATAGGTCCAGCCCCCCAGACTTCCGGTTTGATAGCGTGACCAGACAAAGACATTCGGTGTGTCGTGCAGCACTTCGTGCGCGCCGGGAACGGCGGGGGTGGCGGTGTCGATGGCATGGGGGCCGGGGCTTTGCTGCCGCCACTCGGCACTTGGCGCGGGAAAGATATCCTCGGGCCAGCTGAGATGCGCGGACAAGCCCGGCGGTGTGTTCCTTTCGATTGTCTGGGCACCTGCAGAAGAGGCCGTCGCCAACAGTGCGATCATCACGAGGCTGTTGCGCCATGTGTTCGCCCGCAGCGACATCCCCTCACTCCTGACACATCTGCTTGTTGAGCGCGCGGATGGCCTCTTCGATGCTCAGCGTCGCGGCCTCCTCTCCAAGGGCTGCAGTCAGCGCCTGGCGCGTGCGCCTGCCCATGACGCCGTCATCGGTGCCGGGCTGAAATCCCGCCGCCGTCAAGAGCCGCTGCAGGGTCTGGACGGTCGATGTGCCGGGCTCGATCAACTGCAAGCCACATGGCTGGTCCGGAACCAACGAGGGGCCATTCTGGATATTCGAGGCCCTTTCGGCGGCGGTTTCGGTGGGTTGTTCCAGCACCGGGTCGGGAATGGCCGCGGGGCGATCCGCTTCCGGATCGTTGCCGCTGGCCGGGGTCCGGGTGCCATCCGTCGCCTGCTGTTCTGCCGAACGCTGCACGCCGGCCGCAGTGGCAATCGCAGCGACCGAGTCGATACTGCGTTCAGGATCGGTGATGCCGACATCCAGGGGCAATCCGTCGTTGGCCAGATGGGCCGGCCGCGAGAAATCGGCGCTGCTGACAGGCTGTCCCAGCAGGCAACGCCCCAGTGCCTCGGCAATGGGGCCTGCCGAAGCGTCGGGCTGACCTTCGGTCGATATCTCGCAACTCTCGGCACCAGCTTCGCAGATCACCGCGATTTGCCAGCTTGGCGAGTCATGGCGATCGGTGAGCAGCGCGGAATAATCGCTGGCGATCTGATAGGCATAGCCAGCCACCCGGCCCTCTTGCCAGATGCCGGGATAGCGCGCGGTCGGCACATCCGAAGTTCGTCGCTGGACATTGACCGCGCCCGGCAGAGCGCGGTCGAAATTGCTGCCGACACAGGGTTCGGCCAGGGCTGTCACGGGCGCAGCCAGAAACAGGACAATGGGCAGCAACAGGGCTTTCATGGCACGACCCGCATCAAGGGCCCTGTTGCCTTGAAGGCCAGGGCGGCCAGAACGACGGCATTGGTGTTTGCGGTGGTCGAGCCGTTCACCTCGCCGGTTTCTTCATAGATGCCCTCGGGCCAGCCCTTTTCGGGGTCGGCAAAGGCCTCGACCGCATCGACCAGTTGGGTGGTATAATCGGTCCCAAACAGCGCGTCCCAGCCAAAGGCAGCCTTTGTTGCCAATGTCCTGCGGCTGTCGATCCGCTCGCCCGTGAAGGTCATCACTGCCCAGGGAGAGCCTCCGCCCCAGACCGTCGAATAGGCGAAATAGGGGGCCTCGGCCAGATGGCTTTCGGTCACGGCGGTCAGCTTGCCGGTCTCGGCATGTCGGGCCTCTTGCGCGCGATAGATCGCGGTTGCAAAGCGATGCGAGCGATCATCAAAGCCGAATTCCAGCCCGTCGAAGAGATAGGGTTCGCTGACGACGAAAGCCGGGGTGGTGGCGCGATGCAACCGGCTGTCGACCGGGATCGGCTGTCCTTCGACCTGCTTGACCATCAGATTGTCCTCGACCTCATAGGCGCGATAGACATCATAGCCGAACAGCATCATCGCCTTTGCAGCATATTGTTCATAGCCGACGCGGCCTTCCTGGTTCCTGCGAACTTCGCCCGCAGTGACATTGGTGCCGATCAACTCGCCCCCCTGCACCATCTGATCCAGTTGCCAGTGGTTCAGCAGCTTTTCGACCTCACCAGCCAGTTCCGGGTGATTGCGCTCGACCAGTCCCAATGTTCCCACGATCCGGGCCACATCCAGTGCTGACCAGCCAAGGCCCAGTTCCGAAGGTTTGTTTCCGTAATCGACCAGTTCCAGGGTGCGGGTCTGATAGGCCTTGTTGGGCAGGGTGTCCTGAAACAGCCGCAGCGACTGAAGGCTGGACAGAACCCTGCCCAGACGCGCTTCGGCTTCGGCGCGGTCGATCAGCCCAAGACGTTCGGCGGACAATACGGCGACGATATAAGACCCGGTTTCCCACATGGTGGTCGAGGGATAATTGTGGACCGAATTGGCCAGCCCGGTTTCCTCGTCGACATTGTTCTGGAAATAGGTCCAGGCGATGCGCGCATGTTTCATGTCGCGCTCCGAGCTTTCGCCACGGATCGCCAATGGCAGAGGGCTGAGGGATTCGAAGGGTTGCATCAGATCCTGTGCCATGTTTCGGGTCGAGTCTGGCTCAGGCTCGCCCAGGGTTTCAAGCCACAGGACCAGCAGCAATCCCGCGATCAATGCGCAGATCATCACGATATGGCCGCGCGCGCGCAGAAGGTTCTGACGAAAGCTCATGCCGGTGCCTCTTGAGTGGATGTCGGGGGCTGCCACAGGGCGGCATAGATCATGCCTGCCATGGCCGCGCAGTTGTTCAGACCCCAAAGTGCATTGGTGACGACGCCGGTCAGGGTATGGGGCGTGCTGCCGATGGCCAGCGCGCCAATGGCCCAGACGAGGCCGAGCCCGGTCATCACCAGCACCGCGATCTGTGGCCGGACAAGGGACAGGAAGCGACCCGTTTGCCGGTCCTTTGGTGTCACGGGGAAGGAGATCTTTTCACCGCGCATCACCGCCCAGATCGCGCGCAATCCGACCGGGAAGAAGGACAGATAGCTGGCCTTGGAGGCATAGCCCGATATCCCCCAGGTGCCGACCATCATGCTCAACTCCATGAGGATCATGAAAGGGATCACATGGGCGAAGAAATCATTGGAATAGGCCGAAACCGGCGCGATCCCCGTGAACAGATAGATGGCCGGGGCGAACAGAAAGACGACATTCCAGATCGCGCCCAGATAGGAATAGAAGGTAGACCCATACATCAGACGCTGGGGCAGGGTCAGCCCCGGACGAAACAGCGAATTGTCGTTGAACATGATGTCCAGCGATCCGCCCGCATATTTGTAACGCTGGATGGTCCAGGTCAGCAGGTCCTGCGGCGACAGCATCTTGGATTCGACATAGGGGTGTTGCCAGCTCTTCCAGCCGCGCTCGCGGTCGGAATGCAGCACGATCGAGGTATAGATGTCTTCCGAGACGTGAAAGCGGTAAGGCGTCAGCACCTCGGTCTCGACGGCCTGTGTGCGGATGGCGTCCATCAGTTCCGGCGAGACGCGGCGTTCGCGGCTTTCCAGGGTGATTTCCTCTTCGGCGGCAATCACCCGGCGTTCGACATTGTCGCCAAAGCTGCGCAGCGCGGCCTCCATCACCGCCTCGCGCCGGTGGATCGAGCCTGCTCCGCAGCAGAAGGCCGCATTGACGCGGTTCCGCCGACGCAGGATCACATCATAGAACATCTGCGGATCATTGACGAAAGGATCGGCGCCAACGCGGTATTCGCCGAAGATGCGCTGGAACGCGCGCCCCAGCCGTCCCCCGAGCTGGCCGAAACGGGATGAAAGCACCTCGGGCAGCGGCTGGCCTTCGGGCAGATCGTAAAACCATTGCGGCGTCTGGACCCAGGCCATTTTCGGATCCCGGAAATAACCAAGGGTGCGGACCAGCATGGTTGGAAAGGGTCGCGTGTCCGCATCGCAGATGACGATCAGATCGCCCGAGGTCTGCTCCATCGCGTTGCGCAGATTTCCTGCCTTGAAACCCTCGTTGCCGTCGCGGGTAATATAGCCCACGTCCTCTTCTTCGGCCACGGCGCGCATCTCGGGGCGTTTGCCGTCATCCAGCACATGAATGTGGATGTCGATCGGATGGGGGTAATCCATCGCCTTGGCATCCAGAATGCCCAGGCGGACCAGTTCGGGTTCTTCATTATAGGTCGCAAACAGCACATCGACCGCGATGGGGCGCCCCGGATCCGGGTTGTCGGGGTCGATCTGCTCCACGGTCGCCGGTGGGTCGGGGAGGGTCACCGGCTGATCCTGCCAAAGGTTGTAGACGAAGAGCACCAGACCCACGAAAGCGCAGGTTTCCGCCAGGGCCAGCGCGACCGCGAACCACATGGCATCGGGGTTCAGCGAGCTGGTCCAGCGCCAGTGGATATACCATGCTCCGACGACCAGCGTCATGACGGCCAGGAATTGCCACAGCATTTCCCGCAGCCGGGAATAGGGCAGAGGCTCGGGCGGGCGGCGGTGTTCGAAGGCGCGGAAATAGTCGTCCATCATGGCATCGTCATCCTTGTCCCGCCGTGCGGTGGCGCATTTTCCAAGGGGCGACCCCCAGCCCGATCGTCCAGGCCATGGGCTTGGTGCGTTCGATCAGCTTTGCCAGTGCAAGGGCCGCTGGCAGGACCACCGCGAAACGCAGGATCACCAGCATTGCGGGTGACAGCAGTCCGGCCAGCCCGCTCTTGTAGGCCATGACGTCGAAGAGGTCGATCAGCAGCGGATGCACCAGATAGACGCCAAAGGTATAGCGCGCCAGATGTGACCAGCGCGGCGACCAATCTGCATATTGGCGGCCCATGAACAGGCTGAACATGAACAGCGGCATCAGAAAGTGACCGTAATAGTCCCAGCCCGAGCGCAGCCCCCATTGCCCGGTGAACAGGGCGGTGCCGAAGAAGGGCATTGTCGACAGATAGGCGATGGAGGCGAAATAGAAGGCGCCACGCCGGATCAGTTTGGATTCGCCGCGTGGCAGACCGTCACGCCACAGGGAATACAGCGCGAAGGCCGCCAGTCCATAGCCGACATAGCCCCAGATCTTGGTGATCCGCACCAGATAGTCACGCGCCAGCGGCGAGATATCCAGCCCCCACAAGAAGGCCTGCGCATGATCCATAGCGCCAAGCGTGGCAAACAGGCTGACCCCCAGAAGCGGAAAGCGCATGGCAAGCCGCATGACCGGATAAAACAGGAAGATTGCAAAGAGCGTGGGCAGGAAATGCATGTGATACTGCGATTTGCCCAGCAGGAAGAATGCCACCCAGGTGTCGGTCTGGGTCAGCTGCTCCAGATATTGCGGGGCATAGCCGAAGGCCTGAGCCTTCACCAG
Source organism: Paracoccus seriniphilus (assembly GCF_028553745.1). Taxonomy (NCBI): domain Bacteria; kingdom Pseudomonadati; phylum Pseudomonadota; class Alphaproteobacteria; order Rhodobacterales; family Paracoccaceae; genus Paracoccus; species Paracoccus seriniphilus. The sequence continues at coordinate 235,115 of NZ_CP067132.1, read as the reverse complement.
ACGGAACAGCGCGTAGAACACCGTCCAGAAAGCAAAGGGGACCAGCAGCCGCTCGGCCTGCGTGGTGATGGCATCGCGATAGGTCGGGCGGCGCCGGTCGATGCGCAATGCCATCAGGAACAGCGAGAAGAAAAAGAACATCTCCGAGCCGGAAAACTCGCCCAGAGATCGCAGGAAAACCGGAACGATACGCTCGCCCACCGTCGCATCGGGAAAGGGGCGGCCGCTGAAATCGGTGGTGCTGTGTATCAGGACGACGCCAACCGCCGCGAAGACGCGGTTGGCGTCGAACCATACCATGCGCGAGGATCTGCCACTCATGGCGTGCTGGTCCGGTTTGCCCGGCAGGCAGCGGGCAGGATGACCCGCGGTTCGGGCTTGGCAAAGCTCTGCTCCTCGGGGCGGCAATCGGTAGCGGCGATACCGGCGTCACGATCCAGCGGACGGCAATATTTGAACTCTTCCCAGGGCACGGTCGGCTTGATCTCGATCTGATCGGCACAGGCACAGCAGGTTGCTTCGACCACCATCTTTTCGGGCAGGCATTTGTTGGTGCGGATATCGCTGCCCGAATAGGCCATGTCCCAGAAGCTGGTATTATCGTTCTGGAACTTCATGATAGGGCCCTGCACCTTGTACAGCAGGGCGGCCAGAATGATGCCGTTGTTGTTCGCGGTGCGCAGCGGGATATAGCCGTTGCCGTTTTCGTATAGGCCCTCGTAGAAGCCGCCGTCAGGTTCGGACAGGTCGGCGACGGTTTCGAACAGCAGATCGGTATAGGGCACATCCCACAGCGCCCACATGCCGATGGCGGCCTTGGCGGCCACGGCGGCACGGTCGGGCTGATAGACTCCGCTGGGGTCCAGCGTATTCCACGGATAGCCATCCGCGAAGATCGAGTCATAGACGAAATAGGGTTTGCCTTCGACCTGATGCTCGGAACGTGCGGTGATGATGCCGGTGGATTCGAACCTGCGCTGCTGGACAAGGAAAATCCGGTGCGCGAATTCGGCCCGCCACCCCTGCGAGGCCACCTGCGGCCCGTCGGGGTCGGGGATCGGCAAATCCCATCCCATCTCTAGCCCGTCCAGCAGATAGCTTTCCGTCAGCACATAGTTCTGGTTGTGGAACACGCGTGGATCTCGCCCGTCATAGGGCACATCGACATCATAGATCTTGGTATAGGCAAGGGGATGCGGGTCCAGCGCGCCATCGACGTCAAAGCCCCACAGCGCAAAGCCCTTGGCGGCATATTCCTCATATCCCAGCCGGCCTTCCTGCACGTAGCGGGTTTCGTCATTACCGCCGAGGATCGACCCGAAAAGCCGTCCGTCATCTGCCACGATATTGCAGAAATTCCAGCGCAGCGGGATATTGTCGACACCATTGGCCAGATAGGGATAGCGTTCCTTGAGGATACGCAGCCAGACCAGCATGCGCCCGATGTCCAGCACCGAAAAGCCGACCTCGCCCGGCTGGTTGGCATAGTTCACCTTGGCGCCGCTCTGGGTGTTGTAAACCTTGTTGGGCGCTTCCCCCCGGAACAGGTCCAGGTTGCGCAGGGTTCCGATCAGCTTGGTGGCGCGCTTGTCGAATTCACGTTTGTCGATAATGCCCAGCTCGTGGGCCGAAACCAGCGCGCTGATGTAAGAGGCCGTGTCCCACATGGTCGTCGAAGGATAGGACCCGACGGCATTCACCAGACCGGTATCTTCTTGATAGCTTTTCTCGAAATAGCTCCAGGCGGTGCGGGCCATCTGCATCTCGCGCTCGGTCAACGCACCGTGCCGGCCGAAAAATTCGCCCGAACTGGGCGCGCGTGAGAACAGCAGGTCGCGGCGCGATTGCAGTGCCGCGGCGTCAGGGTCGGGCGGCAGAAGATCCGCGATCGGGGTGTCGCCGGGGAACAGCGCGTCTGCACGGTCCAGTTCCGTGCTTGCGGTGGTTTCGCTGTCGGTTTCCTGCGAATTGGCGGGAAAGCTGACCTCGTCGATCACGAATACGGCTGCGATGAGAGTTGCCAGAACGGCAAGGCCAGGACGTTTCATGCCTATCCTCCTGAATGTGGCGACTCGGCGCCGGATAATTCTTGTTCAAGTAATGTGCTGATTTCCGCGTGAAGCAGGCGGATCTGCGACAGAAAGGCGCGCTGCTGATCCGGGCTGGGATCACCAAGACGCTGGCGTTCCTGCAAATCGCGTCCGCTTTGCGCCAGGCTGGAACATCCGACCGTGTCCACGATGCCGACAAATGAGTGCAGGGCGCGGCGACGGTCTTCGTCCTCGGGCTGACCCGGCTTGTCGAACACCGCAAGATGCCGTTCCAGATCGGATAATGCGGCCTTCAGCAGCGAGGGCAGGATTTGCGGCCCCAATTCCTCGCGCAGTTCATTGACGCGCTCGTGCAATTCCTCGGGCTGGTTGAAACGCTCGGGGGGCAGGGGGGCCGGCTGCGCGGCGGGCGAAACCGGCAGCCCTGCGCGGTGACGCCGGATGGCCACGATGATTGCCAGAATGGGCAGCACCGAGGCAATGGCCGCATATATCCACAGTTGACCGCTCATGCGATGCTGTCCCGGTTGAAGATCAGGATCAACTGGTTCTTGCCATGAGCGGGGTTGAAGACGACCTCATCGGCCAGGTGGCTGATCAGAGAGAGCCCGCGGCCACTGTCGTTCATCGGGTCGATATCGCCCAGTTCGGCCACATCCTGATACAGATCCTGCGGACTCTGGGCACCGGCATCGACGATTTCCAGGCGGACCTGTGTCGCGTCGGATTGCGCCGAGACATGGATGACATCGGGCGTGCCCGATGCCAGCGCGTGTTTGACCGCATTGGTCAGGGCTTCGGCCATGGCGATTTCCACCGACATCAGCCTGTCCTCGGAGAGAGCGCCGGACAGTTCGGCAATCAGCAGCGGAACGACGCGGTCGACCTCGGCCTGATCGGGCGACATGTCCAGACGATAGGTCATCCAAAGCGCTCCTTCATGGCTGTCAGTGCCGCGTCTCGATCGCGATGAATGGAGAAAACCCGGTCCATATGGGTGATCCTGAACATCTTTTCGACGCCCCCGGACAGGCCGCATATCGCGACCTCGCCCCGGTTGCCGATCCGTTTCAGCACGCCGACCATGGCCCCGATTCCCGACGAGTCGACGAAGCTGACATCGGCCAAATCAACCAGCAGGCGGTCCTCGCCCTGTGTCACAAGTGCGATTACCTCGTCGCGGAACATTGTCGCATTCGCTGCGGTCAGCCGTTCCGCGCCCGGCTCGATGACACAGATGCCGTCCTCGGCACCGGTATGAGCCTTGATCATTCTTTCAGTCTCCTTTCGCAAACGAGGACGCTGAGGTCATCGTCAAGTGTCGCGCCCTGACGCCACTGCGTCAGCGCCTGTACCAGATTGTCGGGGATGGCCGAAGGATCCGCAGCCCGTTGGCGGATCGTGGCAATGACCCTTTCGTCGTCGAAGGGCTCTCCCTCGAGGTTTTCGGCCTCATGCGCACCATCAGAGACCAGAACCAGGGCCTGTCCGGGCCGGAAGTCGATGCGATGGCTTTCGAACTCCATCCCGGCGACCAGCGCAACGGGGAACCCGCCCTCTCCGATCAGGTGGCATTCGCCCGAACGCTGCGCCAGAACCGGCGAGGGATAGCCCGCCTGACAATAGTGCAGGACATTGGCCTGATGGTCGAGGACGCCGCAGAACATCGTGAAATAGTCGTTGCTGGACTGGTCGAAGAAACGTGCGTTCAGGCTGTGCACCAGACGGGCCGGGTTGATGTTGCCATCCGTATCGACAACCTGCTGTCGGAAATGTTCGGCCGTCAACAGATGCCCAAGCGCCACTGACAGCAGGGCGGCGTTCACGCCATGACCGGCCACATCCACCGCGTAAAATGCGGTCAGGCCGGGTGCCAGTTCGTAATAGGAATACATGTCGCCCGACAGGATGTTGGACGGCACGAAGGCCGAATGAAAGGCGCAATCGGCGACCTCGGCATGTGCCACGGGCAGCAGACGGCGCTGCGCGGTGGCGGCGGCGCGAATGTCGTCCTCGATCTGCTCCTTCGCGCGCGAGATGGCCTCGTTGCGTTCGGCGAGCAATTGTTCGTGGCGCAGCAGGCGGCTGACGCTGCGCACCCGGGCGGTCAGGCTGGCCGTGTCCAGCGGTTTTGCCATGAAATCATCGACGCCAGACTCCAGCGCCTTTTCACGTTCGCGCCGTTGGTCGCGACCGGTCACCATCAGGATGTGAACATAGCGGTCGCGGTTTTCCTGCCGGACCTGCCGTGCCAGCTGGTGGCCGTCCAGCCCCGGCATGTCCAGATCGCAGATCAGCAGTTGCGACCCGATTTTGCGCACCAGGTCCAGCGCTTTCAGACCGTCCTCGGCCTCCAGTGGCTCATAGCCTAGCTTGCGCAGGACGGCCGAAGTATAGGTCCGCTGCACGGCGTCGTCATCGGCGACAATTACCGTCGGACAGGCGGAACCCTGAATTGGCGCGTCTGTGAGGCCTTTGTATTCCACACGTTCCTCGCGCATGACCGAAATGAGCAAATTCAACCTTAAGTGAATGAGGCAAAAACTCAATGCTACTGTGGTTTTTTCCCGTCTTCCGTGTTGAATATGCCGCGTCGGCCAGCAATCATTGGGCCTGCAACAGATTCGGTGATTTCGGCACCTGACTGCCAGGCCCATGCCATCCCGAAACGGGCTTTCGGCGTGCGGAAAGGGCGTTTGATCCGCCCGTTGTGAGCACAACCAAAGGCTGTATCCAGAGCGCCCCGCAGAAATGGCGTCTGGCATGAAAACGGATTCCGCTATAGAGAATATGATGTTGGATCCGTCATGCGGTCAGCGTGAATTGCAGGCTGAGGGGCGGGCAAAGCAGCGGTGCTGTGTCAGCACTTGCCTTGAAATCGTCTTTGGTATACTGCGGCATACAATTAGCCGCCGCCGTTCGCCGGTCGCCTTGTCGCCCGGTGTTCCAGCCTAAGCCAACATTGACCGTAGGGATCGCCATGAGCTTGTACAGCGAGTACTTGAAAGAAATCGAAACGCGGAAGGGCGAAGGGCTGCATCCCAAGCCCATTGATGACGGTGCACTGGTTCACGAACTGATCGCCCAGATCGAGGATGAAGCGAACCCTGATCGCAAGGATTCGCTGGAGTTCTTTATCTACAACACCTTGCCCGGCACCACGAGTGCCGCAGGCGTCAAGGCGGCCTTCCTGAAGAAGATCATTCTGGGCGAGGCCGTGGTTGCAGAGATCACCCCGGATTTCGCTTTCGAACTGCTGTCCCACATGAAGGGCGGACCCTCGGTCGGCGTGCTGCTGGACCTTGCATTGGGTGATGACGCTGCAATCGCGCAACAGGCCGGTGATGTGCTGAAAACCCAGGTCTTCCTGTATGAAGCCGATATGGAACGTCTGGCGGCGGCCCTGCGTGAGGGCAATGCTGTCGCCCGCGACATTCTGGAAAGCTACAGCAAGGCGGAATTCTTCACCAAGCTTCCCGATGTCGAGGAAGAGATCAAGGTCGTGACCTATATCGCCGCCGAAGGCGATATCTCGACCGATCTGCTGTCGCCGGGCAATCAGGCGCATTCCCGTTCGGACCGCGAACTGCACGGCAAATGCATGATCTCGCCCGAAGCTCAGGCCGAGATCGAGGCGCTCAAGGCGCAACACCCCGACAAGCGCGTGATGCTGATTGCCGAAAAGGGGACGATGGGCGTTGGCTCCTCGCGGATGTCCGGTGTCAACAACGTCGCACTGTGGACCGGCAAGAAAGCCAGCCCCTATGTGCCCTTCGTCAATTACGCTCCGGTCGTGGCTGGCACCAACGGCATTTCGCCGATCTTCCTGACCACGGTCGGCGTGACCGGCGGCATCGGGCTTGACCTGAAGAACTGGGTGAAAAAACTCGACGCGGACGGCAATGTGGTGCTGGACGAGGATGGCAACCCGGTTCTCGAACAGAAATATTCGGTCGAGACCGGAACCGTTCTGACCATCAATACCCGGGACAAGACACTGTGCAACGAGGCCGGTGACGAGGTTCTGGTTGACGTTTCCTCGGCCTTCACACCGCAGAAGATGGAATTCATGAAGGCGGGCAGTTCCTATGCCGTGGTCTTTGGCAAGAAGCTGCAGACCTTTGCCGCCGAAACCCTGGGCGTGACCCCCGCGCCGGTCTTTGCCCCCTCGAAAGAGGTTTCGATCGAAGGTCAGGGCCTGACCGCCGTCGAAAAGATCTTCAACAAGAATGCGGTCGGCGTCACCGATGGCAAGACCCTGCACGCCGGTTCGGATGTGCGCGTCAAGGTGAATATCGTCGGATCGCAGGACACCACCGGTCTGATGACGGCACAAGAACTGGAGGCCATGGCCGCCACCGTCATCTCGCCCACGGTGGACGGGGCCTATCAGTCCGGCTGTCACACCGCATCGGTCTGGGACAAGAAGGCGCAGGCCAATATTCCGCGGTTGATGCAGTTCATGAACAGCTTTGGCCTGATCACCGCGCGCGATCCCAAGGGCGAATATCACGCCATGACGGACGTGATCCACAAGGTGCTCAACGATCTGACGGTCGATGACTGGGACATCATCATTGGCGGTGACTCGCACACCCGGATGTCAAAAGGCGTGGCCTTTGGCGCGGACTCGGGCACCGTTGCTCTGGCGCTGGCCACGGGCGAGGCGACCATGCCGATCCCGGAATCGGTGAAGGTGACCTTCAAGGGAACCATGAAGAGCTACATGGACTTCCGCGATGTTGTTCACGCGACCCAGGCGCAGATGCTGAAGCAATTCGGCGACAACGTCTTCCAGGGCCGCGTGATCGAGGTCCATATCGGCACGCTGTTGGCCGATCAGGCATTCACCTTCACGGACTGGACGGCCGAGATGAAGGCCAAGGCCTCGATCTGCATCTCGCAGGATGAAACCCTGATTGAATCGCTCGAGATCGCCAAGGGCCGCATCCAGATCATGATCGACAAGGGCATGGAAAACGAGGCAGGAACCCTTCACGGGCTGATCGCCAAGGCTGACCGTCGCATCGCGGAAATCCGCTCGGGCGAAAAGCCTGCGCTGGCACCCGACGACAATGCCAAGTATTTCGCCGAGGTGGTGGTCGACCTGGATCAGATCGACGAGCCGATGATCGCCGATCCCGATGTGAACAACGCCGATCCCTCGCGCCGCTATACCCATGACACGATCCGTCCCGTTTCCTACTATGGCGGTGAAAAGAAGGTCGATCTGGGCTTCGTCGGATCCTGCATGGTGCACAAGGGAGACATGAAGATCGTCGCCCAGATGCTGAAGAACCTTGAACGCGATCAGGGCAAGGTCGAATTCAAGGCTCCGCTGGTGGTGGCCGCGCCGACCTATAACATCATCGACGAGCTGAAAGCCGAAGGTGACTGGGACATCCTGCAGAAATATTCGGGCTTCGAGTTCGACGATCTGTTCCCCAAAAGCTCGGCACGCACCGAATACGAGAACATCCTTTACCTTGAACGTCCGGGCTGCAATCTCTGCATGGGCAACCAGGAAAAGGCCGCCAAGGGCGATACGGTTCTGGCAACTTCGACGCGGCTATTCCAGGGGCGTGTCGTCGAGGACTCCGCCGAGAAGAAGGGCGAGTCGCTGCTGGCTTCGACCCCGGTCGTGGTGTTGTCCGCGATCCTTGGCAGAACCCCCAATGTCGATGAATACAAATCGGCTGTCGAAGGCATCGATCTGACCAAGTTTTCCCCGGTCACCGACAAGCCCGCGACGGCACAATCGGTTCATTTCTAAGACCGGACCCGTCTTGTGAAAATCGCGACATGCCGCGTCCTCGTGACGCGGCATGTTTCGTTCCGGGTGTGGCTCGTTCGGCTGGCTTCGGACGGCATTTCGATGGACCATGACATCCTGTACGATCTGTTTCGGGACAGATATTCCGCGCGTCTGCCGGTTTGGCGCTGGTCATGCCAGATACTGGCATGGCCGGTTTGGTGACAAAGTCACTGAACGCGACCGGTCCGACGCATATACAGAATTTATCGTGAAAGCTGGTGCTGCTGTCGCGATGTGCACAGTCGCCGGAAGTCACTTGGGCTGCGCATGTCCGGGCCTGGCCCTGACCGGTCTTGAGAATCATCGCCAGGGAGGAATTGAATTTGACTTTGGACAGCAAGCGCATTTCGGCGCGACTTTCCGTGTCGGCGCAGATCGCGCCCGAGGATGTGGCAAAACTGAAAGCGCAGGGCTATCGCGCGATCATCTGCAACCGTCCTGACGGTGAAGGTGCTGATCAGCCCAGCTTTGCCGAGATTGACGCCGCCGCACGCGAAAACGGTCTTGAGGCACGATATATCCCGGTCGTTGGGGGCAGGGTCAGCGACGAGGATGCCGCCCTGTTCGCCGCCGCGCTGGAGGAGCTGCCGGGGCCGATATGTGCCTATTGCCGCAGCGGCACGCGCTCGGCCACCTTGTGGTCGCTGTCGCAGGCGACGAAATTGCCGACCGCCGATATCCTGGCGGCGACGCAGAAGGCCGGATATGACATGAGCGGGGTCGTGCGCCGGATCGCCAATGGCGGCAAGACCCCGACCGACAGTGCCGACGCCAGCCATGATGTCGTCATCGTCGGAGGCGGGGCGGCCGGGATCGCCGCCGCTGCCAGCCTGAAATCGCGCAAGCCCGATCTTGACATTGCGCTGATCGATCCGGCCGATGTTCACTATTATCAGCCCGGCTGGACGATGGTGGGCGGCGGCATATTCGAGCCGCAGCAGACCGCCAGGACCATGGCCAGCCTGATCCCCAAGGGGGTCAACTGGATCAAGGCCGCGGTCGCGGCATTCGAGCCTAGAGAAAACGCGGTTGTGCTGGAGGGCTGCCGTATCGTGAAATACGGACGCCTGATCGTCTGTCCGGGGCTGAAGCTTGATTGGGGCAGAATTGACGGCTTGATCGAGACGCTTGGCCAGAACGGCGTTACCTCGAACTATCGCTATGATCTGGCGCCATATACCTGGGAACTGGTGTCCGGTCTTCGGCAAGGCCGGGCGATTTTTACCCAACCGCCGATGCCGATCAAATGCGCGGGTGCCCCGCAAAAGGCCATGTATCTGTCATGTGATGCCTGGTTGCGGCGTGGCGTCCTGAAGGACATTGACGTCAATTTCAACAATGCCGGTGGCGTGTTGTTCGGCGTCAAGGAATATGTCCCTGCGCTGATGGATTATGTCCGGAAATATGACGCGCAGCTGAACTTTTTCCATAATCTGATTGCCGTGGACGGCAAGGCCAAAAAGGCCGTGTTCGAGGTAAGGGAGCCTGAAAAAGAGGTGCGTCAGGTCGAAATGGAGTTCGACATGATGCATGTCTGCCCGCCCCAGTCGGCACCGGATTTCATCCGGGTGTCGCCCCTGGCGGATGCGGCGGGTTGGGTCGACGTCGATCAGGCGACATTGCGCCACAAGACATATGACAATATCTGGAGCCTTGGCGACGTGATGAATGCGCCCAATGCCAAGACGGCCGCTGCCGCGCGCATTCAGGCGCCGATCGTGGCGGAAAATGTCATTGCAGATATCGCCGGAGGCTCGGCCGTGGCGCAATATAACGGCTATGGCTCCTGCCCGTTGACGGTCGAGCGGGGCAAGATCGTGCTGGCCGAATTCGGCTATGGCGGAAAGATGCTGCCCAGTTTCCCCAAGGCCTTCATCGACGGCACCAAACCCTCGCGCGCGGCGTGGTTTCTCAAGGAGCGCCTGTTGCCACCGATCTATTGGCGGGCGATGCTGCGCGGACATGAGTGGATGGCAAAGCCTTCCCCCGCCGAGAAACCCGGAACCTGAGTCGCCGCCGCAATGTGGCGCAATTGGCGTGATGCCCTTCTTATGAGCGAAGACAGATATGCCCCCTATCGCCCGTTACCTGCCGATCCTTGACTGGGGCCGCAGATATGACCGTGACACGCTGTCTGATGATCTGATCGCAGCCGTCATCGTGACGATCATGTTGATCCCGCAATCGCTGGCCTATGCGCTGCTGGCGGGGATGCCGCCCGAAGCGGGGCTTTATGCCTCGATTGCCCCGATCATGCTTTATGCCATTTTTGGGACCAGCCGGGCACTTGCGGTCGGACCCGTGGCTGTCGTGTCGCTGATGACGGCGGCCGCATTGGGACAGATCGCGCAGCAGGGCACCATTGGTTACGCCACGGCAGCGCTGACGCTGGCGGCGCTGTCCGGGGTCATCCTGCTTGCCATGGGATTGTTCCGGCTGGGATTTCTGGCCAATTTTCTGTCCCATCCGGTGATCGCGGGTTTTATTACCGCCTCGGGCGTGATCATCGCCGTGGGGCAGTTGCGTCATGTGCTGGGCATTGCCGGGGGCGGCGACAATCTGATCGAACTGGTCGAAAGCCTGCTGCGCAATCTGCCCGACACGAATTTCCACACGCTGGCGCTGGGGGCATCGGCAACGGCATTCCTGTTCTGGGTCCGGCGCGGGCTGAAGCCAATGTTGCGCCGTGCCGGTCTGGGGCCGCGCATGGCCGACATATTCGCCAAGGCCGGACCGGTGGCCGCCGTCGTCGCGACGACTCTGGTCGTCTGGGGCTTTGACCTGGCCAACCGGGGCGTGGCAATCGTGGGCGAAGTTCCCCAGAGCCTGCCACCGCTGACGCTGCCGGATTTCTCTCCCGATCTGATCGGGCAGCTTTTCCTGCCCGCGCTGCTGATCTCGGTGATCGGTTTCGTTGAATCCATTTCGGTGGCGCAGACCCTTGCCGCCAAGAAACGCGAGCGTGTGAAGCCCGATCAAGAGCTGATCGGCCTTGGCGCGGCAAATCTGGGGGCGGCCTTTAGCGGTGGCTTTCCGGTCACGGGTGGCTTCTCGCGATCGGTCGTGAATTTCGATGCCGGGGCGCGCACACCGGCGGCAGGCGCCTTTACTGCGGTCGGTCTGGCGATTGCCGCGCTGGCATTGACGCCGCTGATCCATTTCCTGCCCAAGGCCACACTGGCGGCCACAATCATTGTCGCGGTGCTGAGCCTGGTCGATTTCACCATTCTGACGCGCGCCTGGGCCTATTCCAAGGCCGATTTCCTGGCCGTTCTGACGACGATCCTGGTGACATTGGGCTTCGGGGTGGAGCTTGGGGTGTCAAGCGGTGTGGCTATTTCGATCCTGCTCTACCTGTTCAGAACCTCGCGCCCTCATATCGCCGAGGTCGGGCGTATCCCCGGCACCGAACATTTCCGCAATATCCTGCGGCACAAGGTCGAAACGGATCCCGGCACCGTCAGCCTGCGGGTCGATGAAAGCCTGTATTTTGCGAATGCGCGCTTTCTTGAGGATTACATCCTGGATCGCGTGACGCGCGACAAGGCGATCCGGAATGTGATCCTGCAATGCACAGCCGTGAATGAGATCGACATGAGCGCGCTGGAATCGCTCGAGGCGATCAACACGCGTCTGGGCGAGATGGGGCTGAGCCTGCATCTGTCGGAGGTGAAGGGTCCGGTGATGGATCGCCTGAAACAGTCCCATTTTCTGGATGTGCTGACCGGCAGGGTTTTCCTGTCCCAGCATGAGGCCGTCCTTGCGACCATGCAGCGGGGCGCATCGGCATCGCCGCTCGATACCACGCCAGAGCCGCGTCAGGCGCAGGGATGAAGCGGGGTCGAGATGGGCCGGACCTTCGCGGAGCAGCGCGCCACCCATGTCATGCCGGGAGCATTGAACGCAAAGGGCCGTGACGTCGCTTTCTGGTCCAGCGGGCGCGACACGCTGCCCAGGGTCCAGAAGCCTGTTCCGGCCAGAGCGGCCAGGATGTCGCCATGGCCGACGGCGCAGGCGATCAGCCTCCAGAGGTTCTCCCGGCGGTGATCTGCCTGTCACGGCTGTCGTTCATCTTGTGGTGTTGTGCGCGCAATATCTCGCCCAGCTTCCTGAACACCGCCACCCGTGCCGATCCCGGTCGCCATGCCAGCGCAATGCGGCGGGGGCAGGCATCGGGCAACGGGGTCAGTCGTATCCCCGAATTGCCCACCACCCCGGCCTGCACCGCCAGATTGGGCAGCAGGGTCATTCCCAAACCCTCGGACACCATGGCGATCAAGGTGGTCAGGCTGGTGGCGGCAAAACTGTCCTGTGCGGCGGAGATACGGCCGGGATAGGCCTCCAATGCGTGGCGCTGAAGGCAATGACCCTTTTCCAGCAGCATCAGCTGTCCGCTTTGCGTCAGGGCCTCGGCTCCATTCGGGACTGGCCAATCCCTTGGTGAGGCCAGTTGATAGCCGTCCTCGAACAGTGTCAGGCTTTCCAATGTGCCGATGTCGAAGGGCAGGGCGATCAGAATCAGGTCCAGCCGCCCGGCATTGAGGCCTTCAAGCAGGCTTTCGGTCATTTCTTCGCGCAGAAAGACGCGCAGCTTGGGAAAGGCATCGCGCATGGCGGGCAGGGCGCGGGGCAGCAGAAAGGGGCCGATGGTCGGGATCGAGCCAAGTTTCAGATCGCCTTCGAAGGGGTTCTTGTGCGCCTGCGCATAGGCTTCGATTTCCGCGGCATCCAGCAACAGCCGCCGCGCACGTTTGGTCAGCTCTGTTCCCAGAGGGGTCAGCATGACGCTGCGGCGGGTTCTTTCGATCAGTTGCACACCAAGACGGTCTTCCAGTTCTTTGATCCCGGCGCTGAGCGTCGGCTGCGTCACGAAACAGATTTCGGCCGCACGCGAGAAATTCAGCGTGTCGGCCACCGCCGTCAGATAGCGCATTTGGCGAAGCGTAATCACTTATAGAACCTTTCTATAAGAAACGATCTTATATTCAATTTCTACTATCTATGTCCAGTTGCTATCTATGTTTCATCAAAGTGCTGACATCGTTTGCTTGCGCCGCCCATCCCGATCCATCGATCATGATCCGGCACCGGGCGACATGCATCCGTCAGCCACATCAAAGGAGTAAGCCCATGACCAATGCATCTCACAAGAACATCGATGCTCTGAACGCCGTCCTGAGTGAAACATTCCGGCTCTATGTTCAGACGCATGGCTATCACTGGAACGTCGAGGGCCCGAATTTCCGCCAGCTTCATGCGACATTTGAAGCCCAATATCAGAACCTCTGGGGTGCTCTGGACGAGATTGCCGAGCGCATTCGCACACAGGGGGCCTATGCGCCCGGAACCGTTGCCGAGCTGATGGCACTGGCCGGACCGGAAGATGCGCCTGCGCAATCTGCCGGTGACATGGTAGCAAAGCTGATTGCCGGGCATGAGGCGCTGGCCGCAACCCTGCGCAAGGCGATTGCCGCCTGCGGCGAGGTCGGGGACGAGGTTTCCGTGGGCGTTCTGACGGACCGGCTGGAGTGGCACGAAAAGGAACTGTGGATGATGAAGGCCGGCACTCGTTGATCATTTCCGGCCATGCCTGCGGGCGTGGCCACCCGCCGGACGACAGCAAGAGGGAAACGCAAGATGACCAATCCGATTGTAAAAGGCTTCTGGGATGAACCGACCGGCAGCTGGCAATATGTCTTTCACGATCCCGAAACCATGAAAGGGGCCATTGTTGACCCCGTGCTTGATTTCGACCCGCTTGCCGGCGCGACCGCGACAGGGAACGCCGAGCGTCTGCTGGCCTATGTGCGCGACAGCGGAATAGATCTGATCTGGATTCTGGACACGCATCCGCATGCCGACCATTTCTCGGCTGCTCCCTGGCTGAAGGAGCAAACTGGTGCCAGAACGGCCATCGGAGAGCATGTCACGAAGGTTCAGAAACTGTGGCAGGGCATCTATAACCTGCCCGATGAATTTCCGACGGATGGCAGCCAGTGGGATCACCTGTTTGCCGATGGTGACGGTTTCATGGTGGGCAATGTCCCTGTCAGGGTCATGTTCTCGCCCGGTCATACGCTGGCCTCGGTCACCTATGTGGCGGGCGATGCCGCCTTTGTGCATGACACCCTGATGATGCCCGACAGTGGCAGCTCACGCGCCGATTTCCCGGGCGGCAGTTCGGCTGCACTCTATGACAGCATTTCGGCCATCCTTGCCCTGCCCGATGACACGCGAATTTTTGTTGGCCATGACTATGCCCCCGGTCGCGCGGCAGAATGTCAGGCGAGCGTGGCACAGCATCGGGCCGCCAATATCCATTGGAAGGATCACCCGACCAAGGCAGAATATCGCGCCGTCCGCGATGCCCGCGATGCGACCCTGCCCTTGCCCAAGCTGATGCTGGCTGCCCTGCAGGTGAACATCCGTGGCGGTCGTCTTCCCGAGCCAGAGGACAACGGGCGCTCCTATCTGAAATTGCCGCTCAATGCCTTTGAAAGCCGCTAGGCTTGCGGTGTGCCGGGTTCCTTCATCATGGGTGCGCCGGCGATCAGCCGCTGTCGGATGCGCCTCATGACGAGGCGCGTCCGAGATGTCTAGAGACAGTTCCTCGACACGATCTTGCGCAGCATATCGGCGCAGGCAGACAGTTCCTGCGGGTGAATGAACTCATTGGCGCGATGGGCGCGGCTGATATTGCCGGGACCGCAAACGACCGATGGAATGCCCGCCTGCGCGAACAATCCGGCTTCGGTGCCATAGCTGACCGCCTGAATGATCGGTTGTCCGGTAATCTGCGACAGGAGTCCGGCCAGTTCTTCATTGCCCCGCGGCGATAGTGCCGGATAGCTGGCCAGCACCTCGATCGTGCTGCGAAACGGTCGGCCTGCCGCCTTTGCCGAGGCGCCGATATGATCCAGCGCGGCAGAGACACGCGCGATGACATCCGCGGGCGATTGTGCGGGAATGGTGCGGGCCTCGATCAGCATGCGGGCATGTTCGGGAATGATGTTGACGGCCACGCCGCCCTGAATCACGCCGGCCTGCAAGGTCGAGTTGGGTGTGGTAAAGCCCTGATCGAAAGGCCCCATTGCGGCGAAGGCCGCGGCGATATTCTCGACCTCCAGCGCCAGCCGGGCTGCCGGATAGATCGCATTCACCCCCTGGGCCGGATCCGATGAATGGCCGGGTCGCCCTTCAAGGCGGATTTCGACCGATTGCTTGCCCTTATGTGCGCGCACCGGGTGCAGATCCGACGGTTCGCCCACCACGCATCCGGCAGGCCGGGCGATCAGTTCCGGCAGGCGCGCGATCAGATGCGGCACGCCGCGACAGCCGATTTCCTCATCGCAGGAAAAGGCCAGATGCACGGGGCGCTTCAGGGGCATCTGCAGCAGGTCCGGCACCAGATCCAGCATTGCCGCCAGAAAGCCCTTCATGTCGCTGGTGCCACGTGCGACCAGCCGGTCCTCGACCTCTGTCAGGCAAAAGGGATCGCTGTCCCATTCCTGCCCCTCGGTCGAGACGACATCGCTGTGCCCTGACAGCATCAGGCCCGGCAGATCGGCGGGGCCGATGCTGGCCAGCAGGTTCCAGCGGCCTTCGGGGGTGGCGAGGCGGTGCAGGGTGACACCCGGAACATCCAGCCGTCCGCAGATCACATCGGTGATCCTGTCGTTCGGGGTGCCGGGCAGGGAAGGGACCGAGACAAGCTCGGCCAGAATTTCGGTCATCATCATCAGCGGCTCCTGTTCCGGACAGTATTGCCAATCGCGGACGCAGATCCTGCCGAAGGGGTGGGGCGCAACAGGACAATCCACCGTCAGCACCGGAAATCCGCGACGAAACTGCCAGTCATCCCGTCCTAAATTGTCGGGGCACAGTAGCGCGAGGCCCAAATGACGAATTCCTTTGACCCTGACAGCATCGAATTGCCCATTGGCCATCTGATCGACGGAGAACTGCTGCCGACAAACGACGGGCTGGCCATGCATCGTCCCTCGGATGGTGCGGAGTATGCCCATTGCCCGGTCGCAGACGCCGAGATGGTGGACCGCGCGGTGCAATCGGCGCGTCGGGCGCAGGCTGCGGGTTGGGGCAGCGCGGTGCCGCGGGATCGGACCCGGGCCCTGCAGCGATGGGCCGACCTGATCGAGAGCCATGCCCGCGAGTTGGCGCAGCTCGAGGCGCTGTGTTCGACACGGCCGGTATCACAGCTGGCCGCCGGAGATATTGCCGTCACCGCCGAGCAGATCCGCTTTTTTGCGGAACTGGCCGACAAGGAAGGCGGCGATCTGGCTCCTACGGCCCAGGGGTCTCTGGGCATGACCGTGACTGAACCCTATGGCGTCGTCGGGGCAATCACGCCGTGGAACTTTCCGATCTCGATGGCAGGGTGGAAGCTGGGTCCGGCACTGGCCGCAGGAAATGCCGTTGTGCTGAAGCCCTCGGAGATGACGCCGTTTTCCTCGATCCGCATGGCGCAGCTGGCGGTTCAGGCCGGCATTCCGGCAGGATTGATCAATGTGGTGCTGGGCGACGGGCCTGTCACCGGCACGGCTCTGACGGGTCATGGCCAGATCGCCAAGGTCAGCTTTACCGGTTCGACCGCGGCGGGGCAGGCAATCATGGGCAATATAGCCCGCTGCGGGACCAAGCCGGTGACGCTGGAACTGGGCGGCAAATCCCCGCAGATCGTCTTTGCCGATGCTGATCTGGATCTGGCGGCCGACAATATCGCGCGTTCGATCGTGTTCAATGCCGGGCAGGCCTGCGTTGCGGGCAGCCGGGTCATCGCCCATGCCTCGATCGCGGATGACCTGGCGGCGCGGCTGATGGCGCGGATGCAGCCAGACCGGCCCGGCCCGACATGGCAGGGTGACACCGCCTACTCGCCGATCATTTCCGAAAAACAGCGCCAGCGCATCGCGGGCATTCTTGGGCAGGCTGTCGACGGTGGCGCCGAAGTCCTGTGCGGCGGTCATGCGCTGGACCGAGCCGGATATTTCTTTGCACCGACACTGCTGGACGGAGTCGACCAGAACAGCCCTGCGGTACAGCAGGAAATCTTTGGTCCGGTGCTGACGCTGCAGCGCTTCGACACCGAGGAAGAGGCTCTGGCACTTTCGGATCACCCGATCTATGGCCTGTGCGCGGGAATATTCACGCGCGATCTGTCCCGTGCCCTGCGTGCCATGAAAAGGGTGCAGGCCGGGACCGTCTGGATCAACCGCTATGGCCGCTCGCGCGATCATATCCTGCCGACAGGGGGCTATCGCCAATCCGGTATCGGCAAGGATCTGGGCCGCGAAGCCTATCATGCCAACCGTCAGTCCAAGACTGTGCTGATCGACATCTGAGGAGTCCAACATGACCAAGCAGCGCATTGCCCTGATCCCCGGCGACGGGATCGGCGTTCCCGTGACCGAAGCCGCGATGCGGGTCGTTGAAGCCAGCGGTGCCTCGGTTGAAACCCATGCCTTCCCATGGTCCTGTGACTATTACCTGGAACATGGGCGGATGATGCCCGAGGACGGGATCGAGACCCTGCGCGGCTTTGACGCGATCTTTCTGGGTGCGGTCGGCTGGCCGAAACGGGTGCCGGATTCCGTGTCACTGCACGGGCTGCTGCTGCCGATCCGCAAGGCTTTCGTGCAATATGCCAATATCCGGCCCCATCGGCTGTTGCCCGGTGTCGAGGGTCCGCTGCGCAAAAGCGATTTCGATATTCTCTGCATCCGCGAAAACACCGAGGGCGAATATTCCGGTGCCGGGGGGCGCGTCCATCAGGGCACCGGAGACGAGGTCGCTGTCGAAACCTCGATCTTCACCCGCACCGGGGTCGAACGTATCCTGCGCTTTGCCTTTGAACAGGCCAGGACCCGGCGCGGCAAGCTGGCCTCGGTCACCAAGTCCAATGCGCAGCGCCATTCGATGGTGTTCTGGGATGAGGTCACCGACGAACTGGCGGCTGAATATCCCGAAGTCGAGGTCTCGCGCTATCATATCGATGCCATGTGCGCGCGCATGGTGATGGCCCCTGAAAGCCTTGATGTCGTGGTCGCCTCGAATCTGTTCGGCGATATCCTGACCGATCTGGGCGCGGCCATTCAGGGCGGGTTGGGATTCGCGGCCTCGGCCAATATCAATCCCGACCGCAGCGCGCCCTCGATGTTCGAACCCGTGCATGGATCGGCGCCCGACATTGCCGATCAGGGCATTGCCAATCCGATGGCAGCTTTCTGGTCGGCGGCGATGATGCTGGACCATCTGGAACAGTCCGAACCCGCGGCCCGCATCATGGCGGCGATGGAGGCGAGCTGTGCCAGCGGAGTCGGCGTCATCCCCGGTCAGGACAGCACCGACGATATCACCAATGCCGTTCTGGCCCAGCTACAGGAATAAGCCGATGACCTCTCATATCGCTTTGCAAGGACTTTCCGATCCCGAATTGCTGCGTCGGCAGGCGCTGATCGGCGGGAAGTGGGTCGATGCCGAAAGTGGTGCCCGTATCGAGGTCACCGACCCGGCCACAGGGGCGGTCCTGGGCACGGTTCCCGATGTCTCGGCAGGACAGACCGGTCAGGCGATTGCGGCAGCCGAGGCGGCCTTTGCCCAATGGCGCAGGACCAGCCCGGCCGAGCGTGCGAAACTGTTGATGGCCTGGCATGATCTGATGATTGCCGCGACCGAGGATCTGGCCATGATCCTGACGCTGGAGCAGGGCAAGCCTCTGGCCGAAGCGCGCGGCGAGATTGCCTATGGGGCCAGCTTTATCAAATGGTTCGCCGAAGAAGCCCGGCGGGTCGAAGGCGGGATCATTCCGGCGCCGATGACGGATCGCCGCATTCTGGCGACCAAGGAGCCGGTTGGCGTTTCGGCCATCATCACGCCGTGGAATTTCCCCAATGCCATGATCACCCGAAAGGTCGGCCCGGCGCTGGCCGCAGGTTGCACGGTGGTCGTGAAACCATCTGAATTCACGCCCTATTCGGCGCTGGCGCTTGGCGTGTTGGCTGAACGGGCCGGAATTCCGGCAGGCGTGATCAATATCGTCACGGGCATGCCTGCCGAGATCGGCGCCGAACTGACCTCCAGCCCCGTCGTGCGAAAGTTGTCCTTTACCGGCTCGACCCGCGTGGGATCTATCCTGATGGGGCAATGCGCGCCGACGGTCAAAAGGCTGTCGCTGGAGCTTGGCGGCAATGCGCCCTTCATCGTCTTTGACGATGCCGATCTGGACGCCGCGGTCGAAGGGGCGATTGCCTCGAAATTCCGCAATGGCGGGCAGACCTGCGTCTGTTCGAACCGCATTCTTGTTCAGGCCGGCATCCACGATGCCTTTGTCGAACGTCTCGCAGAGCGTGTCTCGTCGATGAAGGTCGGGTCCGGCATGGCGGCGGACAGCGATATCGGCCCGATGATCAACGGTGCCGCCATCGACAAGATCAACGCGCATGTGCAGGATGCGCTGGACCATGGTGCCAGCATCGCCGCCCGCGCGGAAACGCCCGAGGGTCAATATGCAGCGCCCATGGTGCTGACAGGAGCCACTGGTGACATGTTGCTGGCATCGGAAGAGACCTTTGGACCGGTCGCGCCTGTCTTTCGCTTTGATACCGAAGAAGAAGCCTTGTTGCTGGCCAATGGCACGCCCTTCGGTCTGGCGGCCTATTTCTTCACGCAGGACATGCAGCGTGCCTGGCGGGTCGGCGAGGCACTGGAATTCGGCATGGTCGGGCTGAATACCGGTGCGGTGTCGATGGTGGAATCCCCCTTTGGCGGGGTCAAGCAATCGGGTTTGGGCCGCGAGGGCGCCCGCACCGGTATCGACGAGTATCTGGAAACCAAGGCCTTCCACATGGCCGGCCTGTAAGAATGCGAACCCTGTAGAAATGCGAACGGGGGGCCTTGTCCCCCGTTCAGGACTAACCGACGATCACATAGATCTTGCGCACGGTTTCAATGGTTTTCCAGATGCCGCGATAGCCGGGCTTCATGATGAAGCTGTCACCCTTGCGAAAGATGCGTGGGTCATGGCCTTCCTCGGTCACTTCGATCACGCCGTCCAGCAGATGGCAGAACTCGAACATCTCTCCCTTGATCGAATGGTTCTCGCCGGGGGTGGCTTCCCAGATTCCGGTCCGGATGTGACCATCGCCGGTATCGTCGAAAGCCCAGGTCAGGAAATCTGGATCGCCTGCGATCAGCTTTTCCGGGGCGCATTTCGACGGCACAGGGTCCCCTGCCTCGGAGAGGTCGATCTTCTTCAGCAAAGACATCAGCTTATCTTGTCCTTCAATTGATAATACAGCCCCACGACGGGCAGGAACCAGGGTTTTCCGGTATGCAGCGGCACGGCCTGCCAGGGCAGATCCTGCCAGGGGTTCTGCCGCTCATGGCCCATGATCCGGTCGGCCATGATCTCGCCCATATGGGTGGCGATCTGCGCGCCATGGCCCGAATAGCCCATTGAATACCACAGCCCGTCCGCCTGTCCGGCGCGGGGAAAACGGTCCGCGGTCATATCGACCATCCCGCCCCAGCAGTAGTCGATCCCGACATCGGCCAGCTGCGGCAGGGTCGCCGCCAGAGAGGCTCGCAGCACTGCGCCGCTCTTGCTGTCCGAGCGTTGATCCGAACGCGCCGAGAACCGCGCCCGTCCGCCCCAGATCAGGCGGCGATCCGGGGTCAGGCGGAAATAGTTGCCGATATTCATCGAATTGACGAATGTCCGGTCTCCCGGGACGCTGGCGGCGATTTCGGTTTCTGTCAGCGGGCGGGTGGCGATGATGAAGCTGCCGACGGGGACGATCCGGCGTCGAAACCAGGGGAAGGCATCATCGGTATAGGCTCCGGTGGCCAGCAGGACCTGTCCTGCGGTCACCTTGCCCTTGGTCGTGGTCAGCCGCCATCCTGCGCCCTGTTTCTGTCGTGTCGTGACGGTGGCACCTTCATGAACCACGGCACCATGGCGAACGGCGGCATCAGCCAGCCCAACCACGAAGCGGCCCATATGCATCATTGCACTGCGCCGCTGCAGCATCCCGGCGTGAAAGGAATCCGAGCGCACCTCGTCATGCAGCACGTCGCGCTCCAGCCATTCGGTTTCCGGATCGGCCTCGCGGTTGACCGCTTCGAAGTTGCGCCGCATGGCGTCCATATGTCCGGGCTTCGAGGCAAGTTTCAGCTTGCCTGAACGGCGGAAATTGCAGTCGATGCCTTCTTCGTCGATGATGCGGATCAGCGTCTCGATCCCCGCGTCAAAGGCGTGATACAAGGCGCGTGCCTTCTCTGGCCCGAACTGGCGCATCGCCGCCAGATAGCTGTGGGCCAGCCCGTTGTTCAGATGGCCCCCGTTGCGGCCAGAGGCGCCTGCACCGACATGCCGGGCCTCCAGCACGATGACGGATTTTCCCTCCATCGCCAGCTTGCGCGCTGCGCCCAATCCGGTGAACCCCGCGCCGATGACTGCGACATCATAGTCGCCCCCGACCGGCCCGCTTGCAGCGCCCCCGAAGGCGGGGGTGCTGTCATGCCAATATGGAAGGAATTTCATCGGATCACAGCCCGAAGACGCCGGGCAGCCCGCCGATGTCGGCGATCTCGGTGTAGCCGTAATAGGGGTTGGCGGGCTCGTGACCACGATTGACCCAGATCTTGTTGTCGATGCCCAGATCATGGGCGGTCATCAGGTCATAGCGGAAGGACGAGGATACATGGCAGATGTCCTTGGGGCCGCAGCCCAGCTTGTCCAGCATGTATTCAAAGCCGTTCATCTGCGGTTTGTAGCTGCCGGTTTCCTCGGCGGTGATGACCATGTGGAAGGGCGCCCCCAGCTTTTCGACATTCGACATGATCTGGCAGTTCATGGCATTGGACAGGATCACCAGCGGGATTTCCCTGGCGACCTTGGCCAGACCGGCAGGTACATCGGGATGCGGCCCCCAGGTGGGGACTTCGTCATAGACCCGTTGCGCGTCCTCGGGGCGGAAGGGAACGCCGTTGGCCTTGCAGGTGCGTTCCAGCGAATTGTGCACGACCTCGCCATAGGGTTTCCATGCGCCAAGGATTTCATCCAGACGGTAGGCCGCGAAATTCTTGATGAATTGCACCATGGCCGGTTCGGACAGCGTGTCGCCGTAAATGCGCCGCGCTGCGCCTGCCATGTCGAAATTGGTCAGGGTGCCATAGCAGTCGAAGGTGATGAATTTCGGGCGAAAGGTCATGATCGCAGCCTCGGGTTTGGTGGTGTGTCCATGACAGGCTAGCTGCGCAATGCAGGCCAGAGGCACCGGATCACGCGCCCGGCCAAGCAGATTGCACCGTATTCGCCGATGCTGGCGGCAGCATCTGTTGCGCGTGTTGCGCGGCAGTCGCCGTGGACCGTCAGTCTTCGTCATCATCGAAAGGCGTGCAGCAGATCATGCGGCCTTGCGGGGCGCGAACGGCGAAAGATTGTGCTGAAGGGGCGCAGTCGCACAGCAAACACCGCCCGAACCGGTCACAATGGGCGCAACAACGCCTTGCCGGAGACATCATGCCTGACAGCACGCTGACCATCACGCCCTTCGAAGCCGCGCATCTTCCCGGTGCCCTTGCCCTGTCGCGCGCCGAAAGCTGGCCCCATCGGGCCGAGGACTGGCAGATGTTCCTGTCGCTCAGCCGCGGTGTCGTTGCCCTGGCTGGTGATCAGGTTGCAGGCACTGCTCTGGCCACACGCTTTGGGCAGGTCGGGCTGGTCAATATGATCATCGTGGGCGAGGCACTGCGCGGGCGCGGCCTTGGACGGACATTGGTTCAGCGCGCCATGGAAACGGCAGATGTCGCGGAATACCGTCTGGTGGCGACGCAGGCCGGGCTGCCGCTCTATCGCAAGATGGGTTTCGTCGATCTGGGCGAGATCGTGCAGCATCAGGGGCAGGTCGCCGCGCTGGAGGTTCAGGATGCCGGGATCAGCTGGGCCTCGGCGGCAGATTCTGCCGCTCTGGCGGCTCTGGACCAACAGGCCACCGGGATGGCACGCAAACCGCTGGTCGATGCCATTCTCTCGCTCGGGCAAATCGCCGCGCTGTCGCAGGATGGCCAGATCACGGCCTGGGCAGGCATTCGGCCCTTTGGGCGCGGATTGGTCGCCGGGCCGGTGATCGCCCCTGACAGCGGGACCGCGCAACGTCTGCTGTCGCGGCTGATGGCGGATCATCCCGGCAGCTTCATTCGCGTCGATACCCAGGCCGACAGCGGCCTGTCGGATTGGCTGACCTCGATCAATCTGACCCGCGCCGGAGGAGGCGTGTCGATGTCGACCGCCCCGCAGGTGCCGTCAGGCCCCAACCGCAGCTTTGCCCTTGCCGCTCAGGCGCTTGGTTGAAAGGACCACCTCATGCTTGCAAATTCCCTTGTCGAACTGGATCGCAATCATCTGATCCATCCCGTCGCCAGTTGGCGTGGCCATGAACAGGCGGGCGTGCGCCTGTTGACCCATGGCCAGGGTGCCACCGTCCGCGATGGCCAAGGTCGCGAGCTGATCGACGGCTTTGCCGGTCTGTGGTGCGTGAACGCCGGCTATGGTCAGCCAAAGGTGATCGAGGCCGCCACCCGGCAGATGCAGGATCTTTGCTACGCGACCGGCTATTTCGGTCTGGGCAGCGAACCTGCCGTGCGTCTGGCCGCGCGTCTGGCCGAGGCCGCGCCGGGCGATCTGGATCACGTCTATTTCACCCTTGGCGGTTCGGATGCGGTCGACAGCACGATCAGGTTTGTCCGCTACTACTGGCATGCGCGCGGTCTGCCGCAAAAGCAGCATTTCATCTCGGTCGAGCAGGGCTACCACGGGTCCTCGACGGCGGGGGCTGGGCTGACCGCGTTGCCGGCGTTCCATGCGGGCTTTGGCGTGCCATATGACTGGCAGCACAAGATTCCCACTCATGACCTGTATCGCAACCCGGTTGGAAATGATCCGCAGACGGTCATTGCCGCATCTCGTCAGCATCTGCTGGACAAGGTCGAGGAACTGGGCGGGCCAGAGCATGTCGCCGCCTTTTATGTCGAGCCGATCCAGGGCTCGGGCGGGGTCCTGGTGCCACCGCCGGGCTGGATGGCCGCGATGCGCGATCTTTGCGCCAGCCTGGACATCCTGTTCATTGCGGATGAGGTGATTACCGCATTCGGGCGCACCGGTCCGCTGTTCGCCTGCGCGGATGAGGGCATCGTTCCCGATTTCATCACCACGGCCAAGGGGCTGACATCGGGTTATGTGCCGATGGGTGCGGTCTTCATGTCCGATCATGTCTATCAGGTGATCGCAGATGGCGCAGGCAAGGCGGCTGTCGGGCATGGCCAGACCTATTCGGCGCATCCGGTCTCGGCTGCGGTGGGGCTGGCCGTGCTGGATCTGTATCAGGATGAATTGCTGGAGAACGGGCAGGTGATGGGCCAACGGTTGCAGGCCGGACTGGCCTCTCTGTCCGATCACCCGCTGGTTGGCGATGTCCGGGGGCGCGGCATGCTGGCAGCCATCGAACTGGTGACCGACAAGGACGCCAAGACACGCCTTCCCGCCGCAGCCGATCCCGCCAACCGGATCTTTGACCGGGCCTGGGATCAGGGCGTGGTCTTGCGTGCCTTTGGATGGGGTGTTCTCGGCTATGCGCCGCCGCTGTGCTGCACGGCGGATGAGATCGATCAGATCGTCGAGCGCACGCGCAGGGTGCTGGATTTGACTCTGGGCGATCCGGACATCCGTGCGGCGATGCGCTGATGACGCTGCTGTATCTGTCCGAAGCGAAGCGGGGCGAGGTCTTTGCCCGCAGCTTTGCGCAGCATCTGCCGGATCTGCCTTTCCATGTCGGAACGGCCCCCGATCCGGCAGCGGTGGAATATATGGTTGCCTGGACTCCGCCCAAGGACCTGGACCAATGGCCGAACCTGCGGCTGATCTTTTCGGTCGGGGCGGGCATTGACCAGTTCGACATGGATGCGCTGCCCGATCACGTCGGCATTGTGCGCATGCTTGAACCAGGGATAGCGCGACAGATGCAGGAAATGGCGGTCATGGCGGCGCTGGCGCTGCATCGTGATCTG
This sequence comes from Paracoccus seriniphilus, assembly GCF_028553745.1. Taxonomy (NCBI): domain Bacteria; kingdom Pseudomonadati; phylum Pseudomonadota; class Alphaproteobacteria; order Rhodobacterales; family Paracoccaceae; genus Paracoccus; species Paracoccus seriniphilus. Next base: position 210,167 of record NZ_CP067132.1, on the reverse strand, counting down.
CCGGCCTATCTGGAGCAGGGGCGGCAGGGCGTCTGGCAGGCGCGCGCGAACCGGCCCGCCGCGCAACGACGCATCGGAGTCATGGGCCTGGGGCAGTTGGGCCAGGCGGTTCTGGCTGCTCTGCAACCCTTCGGCTTTCCGTTGGCGGGTTGGAGCCGGTCTGCCAAACAGATCGACGGCGTGGAATGCTTTACCGATCTGCCGGGATTTCTGGCGCGCAGCGATATCCTGATCTGTCTGCTTCCCCTGACGCCTGAAACCCGCGACATCCTGAATGACGATCTCTTCTCTGCGCTGCCGGAAGGCGCAGGACTGGTTCATCTGGGACGGGGCGCACAGCTGAACATGCCGGCCTTGCATCACGCCCTGGACAACCGGCTGGCCTCGGCCTTTCTGGATGTGACGGACCCCGAGCCCTTGCCCCCGGATCATTGGTTGTGGCGCGATCCGCGGGTGATCGTGACGCCCCATGTCGCCAGCCAGACCGATGCGCAGGAGGGAGCCGCCCATGTGATCGCCGGCATCCGCGCCCACCGAGCCGGACAGGACGTGCCCGGCTCGGTCGATCGGAGCAAGGGCTATTGAGCGGGGCACGCCACGGGATGCCGCCGTCGCGCGGCAGTTCGGAACATTCTGCTGCCTTGGGCTGCAATTCGGGGTTTTTCACTGCCGGCCTTGGGTAAAACTGGCTGCCAAGTCGGGCGACAAGACCCTGCATGAAGCGCAGCCGACCCGTCCTTCCCGGCAGAATCTGCTGTTGAACATGGACAGGCCATCTCATCCGGCTAGCGGTCATCGCCGGAGTGAACTACCGCACCGGCTGCTCTGCCCGCGCCGGGCAGGCTGCCGACAGGATATCGACCCGACAGAATGAATAGATTGGCAAACAGGGAAATCAACATGTCAGAGAAGAAAGTCACCAACTGGACCAGCGCCGATGATGCGATGGTTGAAAATGCCCTGCGTCGCGGTGCCAGCCGTCGCGACCTGTTGCGCATGTTCATGATGGGTGGAATCGGCGCGGTTGCGGGCGGATCGATCCTGGGGCGCGCTTCGGCGGCGCTGGCCGCGACGCCGGTCAGTGGTGGGCATCTGCGCGCGGCGGGATGGTCGTCCTCGACCGCTGACACGCTGGATCCGGCGGCGGCCTCTCTGACGACCGACTATGTGCGCTGCTGCGCCTATTACAACCGTCTGACCATCCTTGATGAGCATGGTCAGTTGCAAATGGAACTGGCCGAGTCGATCGAAAGCGATGATGCCGTGGTCTGGACGGTCAAGCTGAAATCGGGCGTGACTTTCCACAACGGAAAGACGCTGACCGCCGATGATGTGGTCTTTTCCCTTCAGCGCCACAGTGATCCTGCCGTAGGTTCGAAGGTCGCGACGATTGCCAAACAGATCGCCGAGGTCAAGGCCGAGAACCCGACCACGGTCCGCATCACGCTTGCAGCAGCCAATGCCGACCTGCCGACCATTCTTGCCATGCATCACTTCATGATCGTGGCCGAAGGCACGACCGATTTCAGCAAGGGCAATGGCACCGGTGCCTTTGTGTCGCAGGAGTTCCAGCCCGGCGTGCGGTCCGTCGGGGTGCGGAACGAAAATTACTTCAAACCCCAGAAGGCGCATCTGGAAAGCTTTGAATATTTCGGCATCTCGGACGACAATGCCCGCGTCAATGCGGTCCTGTCCGGCGACATCGATTTCGGCGCAACGATCAAGCCGCAATATACCCGTATTGCCGAGGGTCAACCGGGAGTGGTCCTGTCCAAGACCACCTCGGGGAACTATACCAACCTGAACATGCGGCTGGATCTGTCGCCCGGGGACAAGGCCGGTTTCGTCGAGGGAATGAAATACCTGCTGAACCGCGAGTTGATCCAGCGCTCTGCCCTGCGTGGTCTGGCCGAGATCGCCAACGATCAGCCCATTTCCCCGATCAGCGCCTTCCACAACGCCGAGCTGAAACCACGCGAATATGACCCTGAGCGCGCCAAATCGCTGTTCGACAAGGCGGGCCTTCTGGGTCAGCGTATCGAGGTCGTGACTTCGGATGCCGCCGGTTCGGCCACCGATATGGCGATGATCCTGCAACAGGCGGGTTCGGAAATCGGCATGAACCTGGACATCCAGCGTGTGCCCTCGGATGGCTACTGGTCGAATTACTGGCTGAAGGCGCCGGTGCATTTCGGCAATATCAACCCGCGTCCGACGCCTGATATCCTGTTCTCGCTGCTCTATGCCTCGGATGCACCCTGGAACGAAAGCCGGTATCAGTCCGAGAAATTCGACTCGATGCTGCTGGAGGCGCGGGGCGAACTGGAATTCGCGCGCCGCAAGGAAATCTATGACGAAATGCAGGTCATGATCTCGAATGAGGCGGGCACCGCGATTCCACTTTACCTGTCGAATGTGGACATTCACAGCGCCAAGCTGCATGGCCTGCGTCCCAGCCCGCTTGGCGGTCAGATGGGCTATGCCTTTGCCGAATATGTCTGGCTGGATGCCTGATTCAACCGCCCCCGTTTCGGCGGGGGCGCGCTTCCCGAAAGGAAACCCATGAATTCGCAGGTGTTGTCTTTGATCGCCGGCAGGGTCGGCGTGGCGCTGGTCACATTGCTGATCGTCAGTTTCATCGTCTTTGCCGCCACGGAAATGCTGCCCGGGGATGTTGCGCAGGTTCTGCTGGGGCAGGCCGCCACGCCCGAGGCCGTCGCCGGGCTGCGCGAGGCCATGCACCTTGATCAGCCCGCGATCATGCGGTTCCTCAACTGGCTGGGTGGGTTGCTGCATGGTGATCTGGGGCATTCCTATACCAACCGGATGGCAGTGGCCGAACTGATTGCCGCACGCCTGGAAAACACGCTGAAACTGGCCGCGATCACCACCTCTGTCGCGGTTCCGGTCGCCCTGGCATTCGGTATCCTGACGGCGATCTGGCGGGGCAGCCTGTTTGACCGTGCAATCAGCACATTGGTGGTCGGCGTCATCTCGGTGCCAGAGTTCATGGTCGCCACGCTTGCGGTTCTGGTCTTTGCGGTCTGGCTGGGCTGGTTGCCGGCGCTGTCCTTTGGGGGCAGCACCCAAGGCATCTGGGACATCCTGCGCGCCTATGCCATGCCGGTCATCACCCTGACCTTTGTCGTGTCGGCCCAGATGATCCGCATGACGCGGGCGGCGGTCATCGAAACGATGAAATCCCCCTATGTCGAGATGGCTCTGCTGAAAGGTGCCTCTCGCAGCCGCATGGTGCTGCGCCACGCGCTGCCCAATGCCATCGGGCCGATCGTGAATGCGATGGCGCTGTCGCTGTCCTATCTGCTGGGCGGCGTGATCATCGTCGAGACGATCTTCAACTATCCCGGCGTGGCCAAGCTGATGGTTGATGCCGTTGCGACGCGCGACCTGCCGCTGATCCAGGGCTGCGCGATGATCTTCTGCCTTGGCTATCTGCTTCTTATCACGATCGCCGATGTCGTCGCGATCCTTTCGAACCCGAGGTTGCGCCACTGATGACCCTTGCCCTTCCCACACCCCGCCGCCTTGGCTGGCAGGTCAGTCCCGTCGGTGTCCTGGCCGCCTGTGTCATCCTGTTCTGGGCCGTCATTGCCGTGATCGGCCCATGGATCACCCCCCATCCGCCGGGCGAGATCGTCGACTATGATTTCTTTGGTTCGATCTCGGCGCAGTTTCCCATGGGAACTGACTATCTGGGACGCGATATCCTGTCGCGCGTGCTGGCCGGAGCCCGCTATACGGTCGGAATTTCGCTGGCAGCGGTGCTGATCGCCTGCACGGCGGGCATCCTGCTGGGGATGACCTCGGCGGTCATCGGCGGCTGGACAGATACGGTCATCAGCCGCCTGCTGGATGCGATCAGCTCGATCCCCTCCAAACTGTTCGGGCTGGTGGTGGTGGCTGCCATCGGATCCTCGATCCCGGTTCTGATCGGGGTGCTGGCGGTCATCTATACACCGGGGTCCTATCGCTTTGCGCGGGCGCTGGCAGTGAATATCAGCACCATGGATTACGTCACCGTTGCCCGCGCGCGGGGAGAGCGCACCCCCTATCTGATCCGGTCCGAGATCCTGCCCAACATCCTTGGACCGGTGCTGACCGACATGGGGCTGCGCTTCGTCTTTATCGTACTGCTGCTGTCGGGCCTGTCTTTCCTTGGGCTGGGTGTGCAGCCCCCGAATGCCGACTGGGGGTCGCTGGTGCGCGAAAACATGGGCGGGCTGGCCTTTGGCGCGCCTGCCGTGATCATGCCGTCCATTGCGATTGCGACCCTGACAATCAGCGTCAACCTGCTGATCGACAATCTGCCCACCCGTATCCGCGATAGGAGCGAATGATGAGTTTTGCCGAAATTCGCGATCTGAAACTGGGTGCGGTGACTGACAGCGGCCGCAAGGTCGATATCATCAAGGGCGTCAGCCTGAAGATTGATGCCGGAGAGATCGTCGCCCTGATCGGGGAATCCGGCAGCGGCAAGACCACCATCGCCCTGTCGCTGATGGGGCATGTCCGCCCGGGCTGTCATTTCAAGTCCGGCTCGGTCACGGTGGACGGCGTGAACATGGTCGCCGCCAGTGAAGCCGCGCGCGCCAAGATGCGTGGCACGAATGTCGCCTATGTCCCCCAAAGCGCGGCGGCGGGCTTCAATCCCGCGCATCGTCTGATTGATCAGGTCATCGAAACCGCTCGCATCCATGATCTGATGCCGATGGAGCAGGCACGCTCCAAGGCGGTCGAGGTCTTTCGCGCCCTTGCCCTTCCCGATCCCGAAAACATCGGCATGCGCTATCCGCATCAGGTATCGGGCGGGCAGTTGCAGCGCCTGGCTGCTGCGATGGCGCTGATCGGCGATCCAAAGCTGGTGATTTTCGACGAGCCGACGACTGCGCTGGATGTCACCACCCAGATCGAGGTGTTGCGAGCCTTCAAGTCGGTGATGAAGGCGGGGGGCATGGCCGGTGTCTATGTCAGCCATGATCTTGCCGTGGTGGCCCAGATCGCGGATCGCATCATCGTGCTGAAAGGTGGCGAGATCCAGGAGGAAGGCTCTGCCGAGCAAATCCTGCATGCCGCGCGCCATCCCTATACCCAATCGCTTCTGGCGGCCTTCAAGCCCGTCGCGGGCGAGGTCAGAGCCGCCGCAGCCGAGGGGGCTGACCCTACGCCTGCGCTGCTGGTGGATCAGGTGACGGCCGGCTACGGCCGGCCCGGCCGCGACGGGATGCCGCCCAAGCTGGCGCTGCATCAGGTCAGCTGCAGGCTGGACCGGGGCCGCAATCTGGGCGTGATCGGGGAATCGGGCAGCGGGAAATCCACGCTGGCCCGCGCCATTGCCGGATTGCTGCCGCCGGTCTCGGGCAGCGTCGTGCTGGATGGCCAGAAGCTGGCACCGGGGCTAAAGGGGCGGTCTCTGGATGAATTGCGGCGGCTGCAGATCGTGTTCCAATTGGCAGACACCGCGCTGAATCCGGCCCAGCCCATCGGCGATGTGATCGGGCGGCCCCTGACTTTCTATCACGGCAGCCGCGGGGCGGCACGCGATGCACGCGTGGCCGAACTGCTGGACATGGTGCATCTGCCGCGCGCCATGCGCCATCGCTTGCCGGGGGAGTTGTCGGGCGGACAGAAGCAGCGGGTGAACCTTGCCCGCGCGCTGGCGGCCAACCCGGAAATCATCCTTTGTGACGAGATCACCTCGGCTCTGGATACGGTGGTTGCGGCGGCGGTGATCGACCTGCTGAAGGAATTGCAGCGCGAATTGCAGCTGTCCTATGTCTTCATCAGCCATGATCTGTCCACGGTCGAGGCAATTTGCGATGATGTCATGGTCATGCATCACGGACGCATGGTCGAGACCCTGCCCGCAGATGCGCTGCATCGATCCGCACGCGATCCCTATTCCAAGCTGCTGTTCGCATCCGTGCCCAAACTGGACACCGGCTGGCTGGACGGGCTGGATCAGGACCCCGGATTTGCCGATGCCTGGGCTGCGCGCTAGACCTCGAACAGGTTGTGCAAGGGCAGATGCGACTTGGCAAAAGGGGTCTTGATGACGACAAAGCTGAAATACTTGTCGATCCCGACCTCGGCGTCGACCAGGCGTTCCATGATTTCCTGATAGTCGCTGATCCCGGCGGTCACGAATTTGACCAGGTAATCGTATCCGCCCGAGATCAGGTGGCATTCCACGGCTTCGTCAATGCGCTCCAGCGCCTGCTGGAAACGCGCGAAATCGATCTGACGGTGGTTCTTCAGCGTCACCTCGGTAAAGACGGTCAGGATCGGACCCAGCTTGGCGATATTGATCTGTGCTGAATAGCCGGTGATATATCCCGCCTTTTGCAGTTTCTTGACCCGCATCAGACAGGGGCTGGGCGACAGATGAACCAGTTCGGCCAGCTCGACATTGGTGATGCGACCATTGCGCTGCAGTTCGTGAAGGATGCGGATATCGATGCGATCAAGCTTCATCGCTTTTCCTTGAATGGATGCGTCATGGCGATAGCATATCATGCGGTATGATCAAGATCTCACGACCTTCTGCTGGGCAAAAATGCGTGAAAACCTTTTGCAAACATAGCTTGTGGCAGAGGTTGCTGAAACGGCAGATTATGCTGAATTTTTGCACAAGCAAGCAACACTGCATCGAGAGGGCATGCCAGTTTGTTCCGGACAGGAGAATCTGATGCCCGCACCCCTTTTGACGATAGAGACGACAGTCGACCTGCCCCGGACCGCCGATGTGGTGGTGATCGGCGGGGGCATTGTCGGCTGTGCCACCGCCTATTACCTGGCCCGCAAGGGCGTGGCCGTCGCGCTGCTGGAAAAGGGCCGCATCGGTGCCGAGCAATCCAGCCGCAACTGGGGGTGGTGCCGCCAGCAGAACCGCGATGCGCGAGAACTGCCGATGGCAACGCGCAGCCTTGATCTGTGGGCCACGCTGGCCAGGGACATCGGCGAAGATCCCGGTTTTCGTCGCAGCGGCCTGCTTTACCTGTCCAATGACGAGGCCGAGATCGCCGGCTGGGCGCGTTGGCGCGACATGGCCCGAGGCCTGGGTGTCACCTCGCATGTTCTTGGTGCTGCCGAGGCAAGAACACGTGGTGCCGTGACCAACCGCGACTGGCTGGGCGGGGTCTTTTCGCCTGATGACGGGATCGCCGATCCCAGCCGCGCCTGTCCGGTGATAGCCCGCGGGATCATGAATGCAGGCGGCACGGTGCATCAGAATTGCGCCGCGCGAGGGTTGGAAACCGAGGCCGGGCGCGTTTCCGGCGTCGTGACCGAACATGGAACGATCCGTACCGGCGTAGTGGTCATGGCGGGTGGCGCATGGGCGTCCTCGTTCTGTCATCAGCAGGGATTGGGATTCCCGCAGGCCTCGGTCAGATCCTCGATCATGTCGGTCGGACCGGGCGTAGAGGGACCGGATGCCCTGCACACCGGACCGGTGTCGCTGACCCGTCGCGGCGACGGTGGCTATACGCTGGCGATTTCGGGCAATGCGCGCGTCGATCCGACGCCGCAGCAGATCCGATATGCCAAGCATTTCTTGCCGATGTTCGCCAAGCGCTGGCGCGTTCTGCGCCCCGGCGGGACCGAGGGCTGGTGTTCGGGGCATGAGACGCGCGCGAAATGGGCGCTGGATCGTGAAACGCCGATGGAGCGGATGCGGATTCTGGACCCGACACCGGATGCCGCGACGATCCGCCTGACCCATCAGCGCGCCTGTGCCCTGATCCCCGGCATGGCCAGGGCAACGGTTCAGGCCAGCTGGGCAGGATATATCGACAGCACACCCGACGGGGTTCCGGCGATCGGCGAAACCTCGTTGCCCGGCTTTGTGCTGGCCGCGGGCTTCAGCGGTCATGGTTTCGGCATCGGCCCCGGGGCGGGCGAGATGATCGCCGCCATGGTGACGGGAGAGACGCCGTTGATTGATCCGGCGGCCTATCACCCTGAGCGCTTTTCCACTTCAAGCTGGGGCAAGGTGTCGGATTTCTAGCCGACTGCCTGGTTCGCAAGCGCGAAAACATGCGCCTGCAGATCGCCCCCCCTCGCGCGGCCCCTGGTCATGGAGGTCACGCTGTCGCGCGGGGCCAGCCCATGGGCGGTCAGCATCTGGAAGAACGGCCCATCGGTGTCGCGCGTGTCGATGCGCAGGAATTGTCCGTGATGCGCGGCAATATGCGGGGCGGCCAGCGCTGCGGCATCCTGTGGCGTGGCCGCGATGATCGGGCCGACCACATGGCCACGACCAAAGCGGCGGCACAGCGCATAGCCGGTGATCTGGCCGTCTTCCTCCAGCACCGTTCCCACGGATTGATCCAGAAACAGCTCCAGGGCGTTGTGTCGGTCCGTGCCATAGGCGCGGCTGTCCAGCGCATGGATCGCGGCGCGGTCTTCTGCCCGCATCTGGCGGGTCCGGCCACTGTCTTCGGGGACCGCGCTGACGATTCCCATATGCTGCCAGACCTTCGGGCCGGGTTGGAAATCCAGGGCAAGATACAGGCGAAAGGCGGCGCGTGTGGCGTTCAGCGCCAGATCCCGACCTCCGGTGCGCGACAGGATCTGTTCCATCATCCAGCGTCCCGCGCCGCGTTCCTGCAGGCGCGGTGTGGTGATGACCATACCCAGCATTGCAAGCTCGTCCGACATGGGAAACCACATGGCAGAGCCGACGGGCCGCCCGATTTCATCGGTCAGGAAAATGCCTTCGCCCAGTTCCAGCGTGACGGCCCAGTCTTCAGCCCGGTGCATCCAGCCGACCGCCACTGAAAGCTCGTGCAGGGCGGGGATGTCAGCCGGGGTCATGTCCCGTGCTTCAAGGGTAAAGCTGTCCAGTTGCCGGTTGTTCACGTTGCTCATGCGATCTGCCTGTTTCTGATGTGCCCAGCATAGCGGTTTTCTTCGGCATGTTTTGCCGGATTGCACGTCGAAACAGCAGAAATGACAAGGTGAAATGGCAGAGCTGCCCAGACAGCTGATGTCAGAGCGCGGTCCCGAGGTCGGGATGCGACAGGGCGGCGATGATTCCGCGCAGTTCGGCCAGCCCTTTCAGCCGCCCGATCGAGGGATAGCCCGGCTGGGCGTTGCGTTCCAGATCGTCAAGGATGTCCTGTCCGTGATCCGGGCGGAAGGGAATCGACATATCTTCGCGCCCCTGAGCGCGTCGTTTGGCCTCTTGTCGCAGCACGGCGGCAATGAGGGCGACCATGTCGGTGTCGCCTTCCAGATGAGCAGCTTCGTGAAAGCTGCATCGTGGGCCCGGACCTTCGCGTTTCACATTGCGCAGATGCAGGAAATGCACGCGATCCCCCAGGTGATCCATCATGGCGGGCAAATCGTTGTCGGGCCGGGCACCCAAAGAGCCCGAACACAGGGTGACCCCATTCGACATCAGGTCAACTTCATCCAGAATGCGGGTGTAATCGGATTGCGTCGACATGATCCGTGGCAGGCCCAGCAGCGGGGTCGGCGGATCGTCGGGGTGGCAGCACAAGCGCATGTCCAACTGCTGGGCGAGCGGGGCAACTTCGGTCAGGAAGTCGATCAGATTGGCGCGCAGCCCGTCCTCGCCCAGCCCGTCATAGGCGGCCAGATGATAGCGCAGATCCTCCAGCGAGAAATTCTCGGCTGCACCGGGCAGGCCAAAGACGATATTGCGCACCAATGCCTGAATATCGGCATCGGTCATTTCCGTGAAATGCCGATTGGCGGCAGCGACCACCTGGGGCGCATAGTCGTCACTGGCACCGGCGCGGCCGAGAATATGGATGTCAAAGGTCGCAAAGACCGACAGATCAAAACGCATGCAGGTGGCACCGCCGGGCAGCCGGTAGGCCAGATCCGTGCGCGTCCAGTCCAGAACCGGCATGAAATTATAGCAGATCACCCGGATGCCGGCGGCGTGCAGATTGTGCAGCGATTGCTCCCACGCCGCGATGTGATCACGCCAGGCACCGGTCTGGCGCTTGATGTCCTCCGAGACCGGCAGGCTTTCGACGATTTCCCATTCCAGCCCGGATGGTTCGCCAGACGGGCGGGTGGCGATCTCTTTCTTGCGGCGAGAAATTTCTTCGCAAGACCAGACGGTTCCGGTTGGAACATGATGTAATGCCGAGACCACACCCTGAACACCGGCCTGCAACATGGCGTCGATTGAAACGCTATCCTTCGGGCCAAACCAGCGCCATGTCCGTTTCATGATTGTCCCCCCTGAAATGTCGCGACATCAACTTCTGCCACATCAGCAGAGTAACATCCGGAATATATGTTGACTAGTATGGTAACTTTCTTGCAGGATTATTCGCATGGGGGAGAGCATGGATAATTTTCCGGGCGACAGGCAGGACATGGATGCGCCGCTCGATCCGGGCGTGGCGGTCAGTCCGCAGTTGTTCCTGAGATTGCGCAATCGTATCGTGCGCGGCGAGCTGGAACCGGGCACGCGGCTGTCCGAGGTCGATGTCGCGGCCTTTTACAGCACCAGTCGCCAGCCCGTGCGCGAAGCCTTTATCAAGCTGTCCGAGGCCGGGCTGATCGACATCCGCCCCCAGCGCGGCAGCTTTGTCAGCCGGATCGACGTGGCATCGGTTCTTGCCGCGCAATTCGTCCGCGAGGCTGTCGAGGCCGATATTGTCCGTGCCGCCACGGATCGCGCCGATGCCGATATGCTGGCAGAGCTGGACGGCAATATCGCGGCTCAGGAATCGGCCGTCGATGACAGTGATCCGCAGGCATTCATGGCGCTGGACGAGGCCTTTCACCGCATGATTGCCGAGATCGCGGGGCAGGGTGCGGGATGGAGCTTCCTGAAATCGCTGCGCACCCAGATGGACCGTGTGCGCCACCTGAGTGCCAGCCAGTTTCCCCGTGAAATCCTGGTCCGGCAGCATCGTCAGATCGTGGATGCGATCAGGGCCGGTCAGGCCGATGAAGCCGAACAGAGGATGCGGCTGCATCTGCGGCGGATCCTTGACGACATTCCGGTCGTCGCAGCGGCCAAACCCGATTTTTTCGTCACGGATATGTCGCGATGAGGGATCGCGGGCATATGCCACTTTCCGGCCAGATCCGCTGCCATGGAGGGGCAGCGGGTCCGGGCCGCCATTCTTGGTGGAGGCAGGTCGGACAATCACTCTGAACCATCGCCTTATGATGGACAGGGTTACCAAGGGAGAGAGAGATGACTTCGAACAGAACAGGGATTGCCCGGCGCAGCGTGCTGCAACTGGGGGCTGCCGCCCTTGCCACGCCGGCGCTGATGCGCACGGCTTGGGCACAGGACAAATATGTCTGCAAGATCGCGCATTCCGAGGCCATCGGATCGCCTTTCACCAATGCTTTCGACAGTTGGGCGACCATGCTGAACGAACGCAGCGAGGGACGTATTGATGCCCAGCATTTCCCCGCCAGCCAGCTTGGCGGACTGGCGCAACTGCTGGAAATGAGCCGGATCGGCACGATCCAGGTCACCGCGGCAGGCCCGGACAGCGAAGAGGCCATCGCCCCCGAAATTGCCGCGACCGCAGGTGCGCCGGGTTTCATCTACAAGAACGAGGCCCATGTCGATGCAGTTCTGCAAGGGGATATCGGGCAGGAAATCAGCCAGATCGCGCGGGAGAAGACGGGCGTTGAATTCATCGCCTATGGCGAGGTCGGCTTCCGTCATCTTCTGACCAAGGTGCCCGTGACCGATCTGGCCAGCCTGCAGGGTGTCAAGCTGCGGGTGCCCGAAGTGCGCATCTGGGTGGATTTCTGGAAGACCTTGGGCGCCAACCCCACGCCGCTGCCCTATTCCGAGCAATATTCCGCGCTGTCGACTGGGGTGATCGACGGTCTGGATTCCGATTACTTCTCGGTGCTGGGCTTCAAATGGCATGAACAGGCGCAGAATATCCTGCCGACCTATCACTGGTTCCTGCCCAAGGCGATCCGCATGAATGCCGCATGGCTGGATGGCTTGCCCGCTGATCTGCAGGAACTGTGCCGCAGTTCTGCGAAAGAAGCCTTTGCCGAGCAGCGCAGCATCAACCGCGCCGGGGCCGATCAGGCGTTGGAAGACCTCAAGGCTGCAGGCTGCGTGGTCAATCCGTTCCCCGCCGAGGAAAAGGCCCGCTGGGAAGAAAAATCCGCCGGCCTCTATGAGGAATTCGGCGCAACCAGCCCTGAAACCGCCGCGATGATCGCGAAGATCCGCGCGCTTGGCTAAGGCGTCTGTCTTCTGCCCTGCGGGGTCTGCCATGGGGCGGAAGATGACGGGGAGAACATCTTGAACAGCAACAATCCGCCACATGATATTCCGGCACGGCCCTACCGCATGCTGGCGAATGTCCTGGAACCGATAGCCGTCCTGCTGATGCTTTGCGCGACCGCGGTTGTCGTGCTGCAGGTCTTTTGCCGCTATGTGCTGAACGCGTCATTGGCATGGCCCGAAGAGGCCGCCCAGTTCTGTTTTGTCTGGGCGGTCTTTCTGGGCATGGCGCTGCTGACCTTTCGGGATCGACATATTGCCATTTCACTCTTCGTCCCCCGGCTGTCGGCAGGATCACAGGCCCTGCACCGCTTGTTCCTCAGGGTGATGACGGTGATCGGCTGTATCATCCTTGTCATCCATGGCATCGATTTCATGAGCCGCGCCATGCAGGTCATGCCGGCGCTGCGGGTGCCGCTGCGCTATCTGTTCATGGCCGTTCCGGTCGGGGCAGGGCTGACGCTTGTGTTGCTGAGCGCACCCGTGCGCGGCTTTGCATGGTGGAGCGGACTGGCGTCGCTGGTCACGGGGATCGTCGGCTATTACGCCCTGCGTGAAGGTGGTGGCGCAATTTTCGGGGAAAGCAGCAGCACCGCGATCCTGATGGTCGTGACGATGTTCCTGATCTTTGCCGAGGTGCCCATCGTCTATGCACTTGTCATCGGCTCTTTCGCGGGGCTGTCGCCCTTGCCGCCGCTGATGCTGGTGACGATCACACAGAACATGTCCGGCGCGCTGAATTCCTTTACGCTGCTGGCCATTCCCTTCTTCATCCTTGCCGCCGCCGTGATGAATGTCGGTGGGATCACCGTGCGTATCGTCGATCTGGCCTATCATCTGGTCGGGCATTTCCGCGGGGGACTGGCACAGGCAAATATTGTCACCAATGTCATGCTTGCGGGCGTTTCGGGGTCTTCGACCGCCGATGCCTCGGCCACGGCCAAGCTGCTGGTGCCCGAGATGGAGAAACACGGCTACAGCCGCTCTTTCAGTTGCGCCCTGACGGCAGCATCATCGACACTGGCAAATATGATCCCGCCGGGGCTGGGCCTGATCATCTATGCGGCTCTGGCATCGGTCTCGGTTGGTGCAGTCTTCGTCGGAACCATTCTGCCGGGGATCATGGTGGCGATGGCGCTGTCACTGGTGGCCTGGATCATTTCCGTGCGCAACGGCTATGGCGGCACAAGACAACGTTCTGGCGGCGCCGTGCGCTGGCGCTCGTTCTGGCTGGCCACCCCGGCGCTGTGCCTGCCGGTGCTTATTGTTGGCGGCGTGCGCTTCGGGATCTTTACCGCGACGGAAGCCGGAGCCATGGCCTTTGTCTTTGCATTGTTCTGCGGCGCGCTGATCTATCGCGGTCTGACGGCCCGAAATCTTGCCCATGCGTTTCGCGAAGCGGTCGAGGACACCGTCGCGGTGGCGGTGATCATTGCGGCAGCGTCGCCGTTTGCCTGGATTCTGACCTTTGAACAAACCCCGCAGAAGATCGCCGAATGGCTGGCGGCCCTGACCGGGAACCGGCTGCTTCTGCTTTTGGTGATCAATCTGTTTCTGGTTTTTGTCGGACTGTTCATCGAGATGATTGCCGCCATGGTTATCCTTGTGCCGATCCTCGTGCCGGTCGTGGTGGCTGCGGGCGTCGATCCGCTGCAATTCGGAATCATTATCGTGATGAACCTGGTGATCGGGGCGCTGACGCCGCCTCTGGGGGTGCTGGTCTTCACCACGGCCCGCGTCGGGGGGGCACCATCTTCGTCGGTGTTCCGCGCCATCCTTCCCTTTATCGCGGCGCAGGTCGTTGTCTTGCTGCTGGTGACGATGATCCCGCAGATCACTTTACTGCCGATCCAGTGGTTCGGGCCTTGAGGAACTTGAAATGACTGAAAAACCCATTGCAAATCTTGCCGTGATCGGCCTTGGCATGGCAACCAAACCGCATCTGGAGGCGCTGGCCGAACTGAAGGGCCGGGTCAATGTCTCCGGTGTTTTCAATCGAAGCCCCGCCAAGGCCGAGGCGGTCAGCAAGACCTTCGGTTTCCCGGTGTTTGACAGCCTTGCGGCGATTGCCGCCGACCCGGGGACCGATGGTGTCATCATCGCAACCCCGCCCAACCAGCGCGCGGCAATCCTGTCCGAGATGGCCTCGGCGGGCAAGGATATCCTGATGGAAAAGCCCGTCGAACGCAGCCTGAAGGCGGCGCAGGATATCGTTGCCGAATGCGAGGCAAAGGGCGTCACGCTGGGGATCGTGTTTCAGCATCGCATGCGCAAGGGCGCGCTGCGGTTGCGGGAACTGGTCGATCAGGGTGAGTTGGGTGATCTGGCACTTGTGCGGGCCGAGATCCCGTGGTGGCGCGATCAGTCCTATTACGATGTTCCGGGGCGCGGCACTTTCGAACGCGACGGTGGCGGCGTGCTGATTTCGCAGGCGATCCATGTGCTGGACCTGATGCTCAGCCTGACGGGTCCGGCCCGAAGGGTGCAGGCTTTCACGGCGACCACCGCCCAGCATGACATGGAGGCCGAGGACTTCGCCACGGCAGGCATTCGCTTTGACAATGGCGCGGTGGGTTCGGTGGTGGCGACCACCGCCACCTATCCCGGCGAAGAAGAACGCCTGGTGCTGGATGGGACAAGGGGCACGGCGGTTCTGACGGGGGGGAAGCTTGTCGTGACATGGCGTGACGGTCGCCGCGAAACCGTCGGGGAGGTTTCAGGCACGGGGGGCGGGGCGGATCCCATGGCCTTTCCCTGCGATTGGCATCGCGAACTGATCGAGGACTTCGCCCGCGCGATCCGAGACAAGCGCCCGCCACGCATCACCGGGCGCGAGGCCCTGCGCGTTCACGCGCTGATCGACGCCATGACCCGATCCGGGGCAAGCGGAACCACCGTAGAAATCGGAGAATGATGATGGCCGGACTGCGTTTCGCCGCCCTTGGAATGGATCACCGCCATATCTATGGCATGTCCCAGGGCATGATCGATGCCGGCGCACAGCTGGCCGCCTGGTGGACCGAAGGCAACCCCCAGCCCGTTTCGGGGTTCCTCAAGCGCTTTCCTGATGCGCCCCGCGCTGAAAGTCTGGACGAAATCCTGAATGATGACAGCATCGCACTGGTTCTCATTGCCTGCCGTCCCGATCAGCGCGCCGATCTGGCCATCAGGGCAATGCGCGCGGGCAAGGATGTCATGGTCGATAAGCCCGGCTGCATCTCGCTGGATGAGGTTCGTCACCTGCGCGAGACTGTCGAGGAAACCGGCCGGATCTGGTCGGTAAACTTCTCGGAACGTTTCGAGGTTCCCGCCGTCACCGTGGCGACACGACTGGTGCGCGAAGGCGCCATCGGCAAGGTCGTCCACACGACCGGACTGGGGCCGCATCGACTGAATGCGGCCAGTCGTCCCGACTGGTTTTTTGATGCTGCGACCTACGGTGGAATCCTGACCGATATCGCCTCGCATCAGATAGAGCAGTTCCTGCATTTCACCGGATCCGAGGACGCCGAGATCACCATGGCGACCATCGCCAATCACGCCAATCCCCGGCACCCGAAGTTCGAGGATTTCGGCACGATTGCCCTGAGATCGGGAGCGGCGCAGGGATTTATCCGCGTCGATTGGTATACGGCCGACGCGCTGCCAAATTGGGGCGATGGGCGGTTGTTCATCACCGGCACCGAAGGCACCATCGAACTGCGAAAATATGTGGATGTGGACGGGCGTCCGGGCGACAATCACCTGTTTCTGGTGAACAGGGATCAATGCACCCATATCGATTGTGCCCAAGCCGGCATGCCCTATTTCAGCGATCTTCTGAACGATATTCGCGATCGGACCGAAACGGCCTGCCCGCAGTCGCGCAGCTTCAGGGTCTGTGAACTGGCGATCGAAGCGCAGGAAATGGCCAGAGCGTCCCGTAGCTGAAACCGATTGGCGATCGGTCCTTGGTCACCCCGGCGCCTTGGCGTTGGGGGCCGGGCCGGAAGATCCGCGCGCGACAAGATCGGCACCCACCAGCACATCGGCGGGCTTGGTTCCTGTTTGTCCCGGGTTCAGGATTCGTTGAACGGCCAGCACGGCAATCTCTTCGATACGCTGTGCGACACTGGTCAGCCGCGGCACGACCAGTTTGGCAAGGTCGATATTGTCAAAACCCGCAATGGACAGTCGGGCGGGAACCTCGATGCCCATGTCGCGGGCAAGGCGCAACGCGCCAATCGCCTGCTGGTCGCTGGCCGCCGCAATCGCGGTCGGCCGCTCGTCCGGTGGCAGTTCCAGCATCGCGCGGGCCAGCAGTTCGCCCGAGGTGTAATCGAAGCTGCCCTCACGGATGATCAGCCTGACCGGATCGCCGGGATCTGACAGTTGCATGATGCGACCGTAGAACCCCTGTTTGCGCAGCCGCCCGACCTCGGTCGTGTCCGGCCCCGAGATATAGCCGATCCGCCGATGCCCCAGAGCGACAAGATGGTCCGCCTGCAGGGCAGAGGCGGTTTCGTGATTGGTCGCGATCAGCGGATAGGCCCCATAGCGCCGGTCGACCGACACGATCGGAACATCACTCTTGACCGTCTTGACCGCTTTGGTCTCGGCTCCCACGATGATCAGCCCCTTGGGAAGCTGGCCCAGCAGGGCGGCGATCTGGCGCGCCTCGGCCTCGGGGTCGTCATCGGAATTGGCCAGCATGACCGAATGGGCGTATTTGGCGGCCTCGGCCTCGATCCGCTTGGCAAGCGCGGCGAAAAACGGGTTGGAGATATCCGGCACGACCAGTCCGATCACATTAACCGTGTTGGTCCGCAGGGCGCGGGCCGCCAGATTGGGTCGGTAGCCAAGGGTGGCGATGGCCTTCAGGACACGTTCGCGCAGGGCGGGTTTGACCGTGGCATCCCGCGAGATGACCTTTGACACGGTGCCCACGGAAACCCCGGCTTCGCGCGCGACATCCTTTATCGTGGCCATGACGTCCCCGATGTTCCTGCCTTGGCCTTTCTGCTCAAAATGGCACGCCGCTGACAAGGATGACATTGCAATAGGGGGTGCATTCACCAGTGCGGATCACTGCTTTCGAACGCGCGCTGCGGTCCTTGAAAGCCCCGTGAGAGGTCGTGGAAAGGGCGATATGCTTTTTCGTTTCCTGCGACCAGTCCTTCATGAAATCGGCGAATGCGGCTTGCAGGTCATCATTGGCCTCATCGGCGATAACTGCAGCTTCGATCACCAGTTCCGAACGCAGGGCATCCAGCACGTCCCAGAATCCGGGAACCCCCGGTTTGACCGCCAGATCGATCACCGGCACCCCATCGGGCACGGGTAATCCGGCATCCGCCACGACGATTTCGTCCAGATGCCCCAGCGAGGCAACAAGCGTGCTGAGATGACGGTTGATCAGGATGCTACGTTTCATGATGCGGACAGCCTCGCGCGGTAATGATCCAGAATGACAGCGATGATGATGACCACGCCGGTGATCATCTGGCGCATAAAGTCGCTTAATCCGATCAGGATCAACCCGTTTGCCAGAACGCCGATGATGAATGCGCCCAGCAATGTCCCGATCACCGATCCGCGCCCGCCCGACAGGCTGGTGCCGCCGATGATGACCGCCGCAATTGCGTTCAGTTCAAAGCCGATCCCCGCGATCGGGCTGGCGATGCTGAGACGCGCCATATAGACGATCGCGGCAATCCCGGCGGTCAGACCGCAGATGGTGAAGGCGGCGACCTTGTACCAGAACACCGGATGCCCGGCCAGGCGGACGGCCTCTTCATTGTTCCCGATGCCATAGATCAGCCGCCCAAAGACGGTGCGGTTCAGAACGAACCAGGCGATCAGCACCAGCAGCAGCGCCAGCAGAAAGACCACTGGCACGCCGTAGATCAGCTTGGATCCGAACTCTTCGAAGACAAAGGGAAAGGAATAGATCGTCTGTGCCCCCGAAATCTGCAGGGCCGCGCCGCGGGCGATATTCAGCATGCCCAGGGTGATGATGAATGAAGGCAGGGACCAATAGGCGCTGAGCACCCCGTTCAGGATTCCGCAGACCAACCCCGCCAGAACGCCGGCCAGACAGGCCAGCAGGATCAGTTCTGTCACCCCCAGACCGGGCAGGGTGATCGCCTTGCCCGCCACCACGGCCGCAAAGGCCATGACCGATCCGACAGAGAGGTCTATTCCCCCGATCAGGATCACGAAGGTCATCCCGACGGCAAGGATCAGGTTGATCGTGATCTGGGTCAGGATATTGGTGATATTGTTCGATGACAGGAAATGTTCCGTCGTCACCGAGAAGAAGGCAATCACCAGCAGAAGTGCCAGGCCGATACCGGCATTGTTGAGAATGGCCTTCAGGGAAAAGCTTTTGCCCCGTGCCGCGATATTGGCTTCATGTGCGGAACTCATTGGGTCGGTCCTTTCGCGACGTCGGATTGACCATAGGCCAGTTTCAGAATGGTTTCCTGATCATAGTCCTGCGGCATCAAGATGCCCTGAATGCTGTTTTCCGACATGACCAGCATCCTGTCGGTCAGGGTGATCAGTTCGGGCAATTCAGAGGAAACGACAATCATCGACATGCCGTTGGCCGCCAGCCCCTTGAGGATGGCATAGATCTCGGCCTTGGCGCCGACATCGACGCCACGCGTGGGTTCGTCCAGCAACAGGATTTCAGGGTCATTGGCCAGCCATTTGGCCAGAACGACCTTCTGCTGGTTGCCCCCCGACAGGCTGGAGACCGGATCCGAGGTCTTGCCATATTTCAGTTTCAGCCGCGTACCGCCCTCGACAGCCATCTGACGTTCGCGTGCGAAATCCAGCAACCCGTGACGCGAGACCTGTCTGATATTCACCAGAGAGCTATTGGCCGCAATCGGCATGTCGAGGATCAGCCCCTCATCCTTGCGGTCTTCGGTGACAAAGCCGATGCCGGCGGCAATGGCATCGCGCGGCCCATTGATGTTCAGCGCATGGCCGTTGCGTGTGATCACGCCCGAGCGGATCGGATCAGCTCCGAAAATCGCCCGCAGCACTTCGGTGCGACCGGCGCCGACAAGTCCCGCGATGCCAAGGATTTCGCCGCGATGCAGTTCGAATGACACGCCGTTCGGGTCCGGGTTCTGGCTGGTTTGCAGCGCCGAGACGGACAGGACGACATCCTTGTCGATGGGGACGTGTATTTCCTTTTCCTGCTGCGCCAGATTGCGCCCGACCATGTGGCGCACGATGCCCTCGGGCGAGGTTTCGGCAATGTCTTCTGTCGTGATTGTCCGGCCGTTTCGAAACACCGTCACCCGGTCACAAATGGCAAAAACTTCGTCCAGATGGTGCGAGACAAAGACCACCGTCACGCCCTTGGCCTTGATGCCCGCAATGATTTCGAACAACCGCGATGTCTCACGCTCGGTCAGCGTGGCGGTGGGTTCGTCCAGGATCAGGATGCGGCTGTCGGTCTGCAGGGCACGGGCAATCTCGATCAACTGACGATGCGCGATCCCAAGACTGCGCACCGGCGCATCGACATCGACATCATTCAACCCGATGGCATCCAGCGCCCGGCGGGCGCGGGCTTTCATCTCGGCGCGGTCAAGCAGGCCAAAGCGTTTGCGGGGGAAGGCCTCGATCGAAATATTTTCGGCGATGCTCAGATCTTTCAGCAGGTTGAATTCCTGATGGACGACCTGAATGCCTGCGGCCTTGGCAAAATGCGGATCGGTCGGCTTGAATGGCGCCCCGGCCAGCGTGATTTCGCCGGCATCATATTTGTGGACGCCGGACAAGACCTTGATCAAGGTCGATTTTCCCGCGCCATTTTCACCCACCAGCGCGTGAACCTCGCCCGCTTTCAGCGAAAAGCTGACGCCACTCAGCGCATGCACGCCGCCAAAGGATTTCTGAAGGTTTTGCACGTCTAACAGCAGCGCATCTGGCTGATGCGCCTGTGGCAATGCTTGCGACATCAATCTGCGATCCTGTTCGTGGATTGGGAATGTGCCCGACATCATCTTGTCGGGCACCGATGGCCTAGTCAGCCGTCACCAGCTTGATGTCGGTTTTCACCCAGCCTTCCAGTTCCGGACCACCGGCAAGGACTTCCAGCGCCAGGTCAATGGCATTGGCGGCCATCTCCTGCCCGAACTGATCGACCGTGGCCAGCATGCGGCCATCTTCGATCATCGGGGCAACGGCGGGGATGTTGTCGAAGCCGACCACCTCGATATCGTCGCGTCCCGCCGCTTCCAGCGCCTTGACGACTCCCACCGCCATCGAGTCATTGGCTGCCATTACCCCTTGAATGTCGGGATGTGCTGTCAGCATCGTCGAAAAGACCTGATTGGCCTCTTCGGTTTCCCAATGGGCCGTGCGGCTGTCCAGAAGCTCCAGCTTGTATTTCTCGACCGAATCCTGAAATCCCAGCAGGCGTTGGGTGGCATTGTCGGCACCGGGGTTACCCTCGATGATGACGACCTTTGCGCCTTCGCCCAGCTTTTCGCCAAGGGCATCGCCGGCCATGGCTGCGCCGCCACGGTTGTCAGGGCCGACAAAGGCAAGCTCGAAGCCCTGTTGCTCCTTGGCCTCGGTATCCAGAGCCACGTCGAAATTCACCACGACGATGCCTGCTTCAACGGCTTTTTTGAGCGGCCGCACCATGGCGCGGCTGTCTGCCGGTGCGACGACGATGGCATCCACGCCCTGGGTGATGAAATTGTCGACTGCGTTGATCTGGGCCTCGAAATCGGTTTCGTTCTGCATCCCCACGGCGATCAGTTCGAAATCGCCGCGCTCGGCGGCATGTGCCTCGGCACCTGCCAGCATGCTTTGGAAAAATTCATTGGCCAGCGACTTCATGACCAGCCCCACGACAGGTTTGTCATCGGCCATGGCGATGCCCGACGACAGCAGCAAGCCGGTGGCAGCGGTAATCGCAAGATTCCTGAGTTTCATGTCATCCTCCCTGATGATCCCCAAGCTGCCCTGACGCTCTCCTCCTGCGTCACGGCGGCTTGAGATCACTATGATGTGAATATTTTGCAAGTCAATATGAAACGTTTCATATCTGATGTCTGCAGAGTTCGCGCGAGGTTTTGCATATCGGGGCGAACCGGAAAAATGCCGAGGTCAGTCGGCGGTCGGGCGCAGGCAGGTCACCCGGTCGGGCATCATCTCGGCCAGAAAGATGCTGCCATTCTTCGCAACATCCACGCCATGGGCAAAGGTGGCAAAGGTCCGGCAGCGCCCCATCAGGTTGCCCTGCGGATCATATGCTGACAGGCGTGGTGTCTGATCCGTGACCAGCAGCACGCCATCGGGTCGCAATGCAAGCGCCATGGGTTTGTAGAGGTCTTCGATCTGGTCCAGAAAGCGGCCCTCGGCATCAAATCTCTGCACGCGGTTGTTTTCGCGATCGGCCACGCAAAGCTGCCCTTTGCTGTCGAACAATATGCTATGTGGGGTCGAAAACTGGCCCGGGCCGGTCCCCGGCTCACCAAAGCTGAACAGGTGGCGCAGATCGCGGGCAAAGACATGGACAGCGCTGTTGCCATAGCCGTCCGAGACATACAGCCGCCCATCCGGCCCCCGCGCACAATCGGTCGGATGATTGAAGGGGCGCCCCAGCGCGGGGCGTTCATTGCAATGCAGGCGCGCGATCTCGACCAGTTCGGCATTCAGGAAAACGACCTTGTGCCCATCCATATCGGTTGCGGCCAGCAGGTCGGGTTCCAGAACACGCAAACCGTGGCCGCAGGTGAACTGGGGCAGGGGCTGGCTGTTGATCTTGCCGGTGCCGTCCGTGTTCAGAAGTTGCAATTCCGGCAGTTGCCGCCGCAGCACGACAATCCGGTCGGCCAGCACGGCAAGGTCGCTGATACCGGCGAAGGACGCGTCCGCGCCCACCGCAAGATGCTGCACCTGATAGCGTTGCGCGCCCAATGCGACATGGGCGCATGGGCGCGCGGTGCTCATAGTTCCGAGGCCAGCACTTCGGCCATGCCCAGCATCATGGCATCGCTGCCACGCGGACCGGTCAGCATCAGCCCGGCACCGGGCAGATCGGCCAGCGGCAGGCTGACCGAGCAGCCGTCGATGACATTGGCCAGGCTGGTATTGCGCAGGGCCAGCAGGTTCAGCCGGTCATAGCTTGCATCATCCTCCAGATCGCTCAGCCGCGGGGGCATGATGGCAACGCTTGGCAAGAGGATCGGCATGTCGGCAAAGATGCGTGTGGCCTCATCGGCCAATGCCTGACGCGCCAGCAAGGTGCGGGCATAGCCGGGGGCATCGGTTTCTTCGGCCCGTGCCATGCGCGAGGCGACGCGCGGGTCCAGCCTGTCACGATGGGCGTCATATTCCGCGCCATGATGGCAGCGCGATTCCACCGCCGAGAACTGCCAGACAGGCAGGGCGCGATAGCGGTCAAAGAAGGGCAGTGACAGGCGGCGGATCGAGATGCCGCCCTCGGCCAGAACCTCCAGCGCGGTCTCGAAGGCTTCAACGATTTCCGGTGCCACATCGTCCAGCCCGAAGTTCTGCGGCACGATCACCGTGCCGGGCATGTCGGCGGCAGGCAGGGGCGTGTCGCGCAGCACGTTCAGCGTCGGGCGCAACAGGGCCGGATCACGGGTCAGCACGCCGACGCTGTCCAGCGAATGCGACAGAGGCACCGCGCCATCGCGCGGGATCGTGCTTGCGGTCGGCTTGAACCCGTAGATGCCGCAGAAGGCCGCCGGAATACGGGCCGAGCCGCCGGTGTCGGTGCCAAGCGCGATATCGGCCACGCCGCGCGCCACGGCCGACGCCCCGCCCGAGGTCGAGCCACCGGCGATGCAGCCCTCTATCAGGGGTGTCAGTGGCGTGCCGTGATGGGGGTTCAATCCCAGCCCGGAATAGGCATATTCGGTCATATTGGCATGACCGATCAGCCCCGCACCCGCCGCACGCAGCCGCGCAACCGCCGCAGCGTCGCGCGTGGCAAGCGGACGGTCAGTCCGCGGCGCGGTTCCTGCGCCGGTGGCATAGCCCTGCACGTCGAACAGATCCTTGACCGCCACGGTCAGGCCCGACAGCGGGCCTTCGGCGGTGATCGGGTCGTCGAAGACCTGGATGAAATCGGGCGCAGTGGCCTGGGCGCGGGCTTGGTTCAGAAGGTCTTGGGTCATTTGCGGTCTCAGATCGTTTGTTGGACAAGCCAGGTGGCAATGCCGGGGAACGCGGTCAGCAGGATCACGGCCAGCACGAGGATCAGGAAATAGGGCACGATCATCCGGGTGATTTCAAAGATGCCGCGCCCGGTCAGGTTCTGGATCACGAACAGGTTGAAGCCAAGGGGCGGCGTGATCTGTGCCATCTCGACCACGATGATCAGATAGATGCCGAACCAGACGGGGTCGATCCCGACCGCCGCGATCGCGGGCATCACGACCGAGGTGGTCAGCACGACGATGGAGATTCCGTCAAGGAAACAGCCCAGCAGCACAAAGAACACCGTCAGCACCGCGATCAGCCCGGCCTTGCCAAGGCCGCTTTCCGAGATGACCTTGGCCAGGTCTGCGGGCAGGCCCGAAAAGCTCATGGCCGAGGTCAGGAAGGCCGCGCCCAGCAGGATCAGCCCGATCATGGCCGAGGTGCGGGTGGCCCCGAACAGCGCCTCGATGAAACTGGAACGGGTCAGCGAGCCGCCGATGCCGGCGATGATCAATGCCCCGGCCACGCCGATGGCGGCGGCCTCGGTCGCGGTGGCATAGCCGGCATAGATCGAGCCGATGACGCCGATGATCAGACCCACGACCGGCAGAAGCAGGCGCAGCCGCTTGAGGCGTTCACCCCAGCCGATGCGGTTTTCCGGGTCGGGCATCGCCTCGGGATGCAGACGCGACCACAGGATGATATATCCCGAAAACAAAGCCATCAGCATCAGCCCCGGCACGACGCCGGCAATGAACAAACGGTTGATCGAGACCTGCGCCGCGACGCCATAGACGATCATCACCACCGAAGGCGGGATCAGCAGGCCAAGCGTGCCCGAGCCTGCCAGTGAGCCAATGGCAAGCCGGTCGTCATAGCCGCGCGATTTCAGTTCGGGCAATGAAATCCGCCCGACGGTCGCGGTCGTGGCCGCCGATGACCCCGAGACCGCCGCGAAAATGCCGCAGCCGACGACATTCACATGGGCCAATCCGCCGGGCAGACGGCCGACCCATGGCGCAAGGCCGGTGAACAGGTCTTCGGCCAGACGGGTGCGATAAAGGATTTCTCCCATCCAGATGAACAGCGGCAGGGCGGTCAGTGTCCAACTGGCCGAATGCGCCCACATGGTGGTGCCAAGGATGGCATCGACAGGGCTGGAGGTGAACATCAGAAAGATCACCACAGCCGAGGCCAGCAGCGCCACCCCGACCCAGACGCCCAATCCCAGCAGGACCAGCAGCGTGACGACAAGAATGGCAGTCTGTGACAGGATTTCCATGATCACTCGCCCCGCATCTGTTCGGCGACATCGTCGCGTTCGACCGGCAGGCCAAGGATCAGCCGCAATGTCCCTTCGGCAAAGGCGATGGCAAATAGGATCGCGCCAAAGGCCATGGCTGACTGCGGGATCCACAGCGGCACGGCGACGATGCCCTGACTGACATCGTCATAGCTCCAGCTTTCATGGACATAGCCAAAGATCGCCCATGCCACCCATCCCATCAGGATCGTGGCGAAACCGGCGGCCAGCACATCGGCCACATGGCCCATGCCCTGGGGCATCAGCTGGCGCAGCGAGGTGACGCGGATATGGTCGCCATGGGTCAGTGCGGTTGGCAGCGCCAGAAAGATCGAGGCAGACAGTCCCCATGCCGCGAAATCATCGGCTGACGGAATCTGGCTGCCCATCAGGCGCAGCACGATCTGCGCAAGGATCAGAACCGCGATCCCCACAAGGGACAGCGCGGCCAGAGCCCCGCAGAAATTGAACAGATGACGGGTCAGGACCATCGCGACATTCTCCTGTGCTGGAATTCGTTGCGCGGTCTGCCGCGCAACGAAGAGGGCCCGGCTCCACGAAGGAGGCCGGGACGATGGGCTTACTTCATGGCGTCGACAATGGTCTGGCCCTCTTCACCAGCCTCTTCCAGCCATTCCGCGCGCATGGTCGCCGCGATTTCCTCGAAATCGCTGGCCAGCCCCTCGGGAGTGGGCAGAACCTGCATGCCATTGTCGGCCATGGTCTGCGTGGCCTCGGCGGTGGCGGTTTCGGCCATCTCCCAGCCGCGGGTCTCGGCCACTTCGGCGGCTTCGCGCAGAGCAGTCTTCACCTCGTCGGACAGGGCGTCGTAAGAGGACTGGTTCACGATGACCATGTTCTTGGGAATGAAGGCCTGCACGTCATAGTAGTGGGACACGAAATCCCATGCCTGGCTGTCCACGCCGGTCGAGGGCGAGGTGATCATGCCATTGATCACGCCGGTCGAGAACGCCTGCGAGATTTCGGCCGTGGCGATGGTCGCGGGCACGGCACCCAGAAGTTCGGCCAGACGCGCGGTCGAAGGGTTGTAGGCGCGGAATTTGACCCCTTCGAAGGAAGAGGCATCGGTCACTTCGCTGTTCATGTAGATGCCCTGAGGGGGCCAGGGCGCGGCAAACAGCAGCACCAGCCCATCTTCGGCCAGCTTTTCTTCATAGATCGGGCGCGAGGCATCCCAAAGTGCCTTGGCCTCGTCAAAGGTCGTTGCCAGCAGCGGCACGGCGTCGGCGGAATAGACCGCATCTTCATTGCCCAGGGCCGAGATCAGAACCTCGCCGATCGGGACGATGCCACGCTGAACGCCGCGTTTCAGATCGGTTCGCTTGAGCAGAACCGAATTCGAGACGACCTCGATTTCCAGTTCACCATCGGACAGGCGGGCGACGTCTTCGGCAAAGGCACGGATGTTCTGGGTCAGATAGTTGCCGTCCGGCGCATCGGCGGACATTTTCCATGTTTCGGCCTGCGCCAGACCTGCGCCGAAGACTGCGATTGCGGTACCAAGAAGAAAGCGTTTCATCTGTAGTCAACTCCCGATCGGTTATCGTTTTTGGGTATTGAACCGGACCGAGGGGCAGCCCCCGGTCCGGCTTTCTGTCACTCTGCCAAAGGCGGCAGGTCGTCTTCGTTCAGCGCCCAGAGCAGGGTGAAGGTCTGCGCCTCGCGCAGCGCGCCGTCAAAGCGTTCGGTCAACTGTCGCAGGGTTGCCTCGGCCACCGGCTCGGTCGTGACATCGACAACAAGGCAGGGGGCCAGGACGCGACCCTCGCGCTGTTCCGAGGGCAGGGGCGTCGAAAGGGTTTCATCCGGGATCATGTAATGAACACGCAGGACGCCTTCGACCGCCAGCAGGTCTTCCATGGCTGCACGCATGGTCTCCAGATCGACCGCGCCGGGGATCAGTTCGATCATCGCGACCGCTGCGCCCCAGCCAAATCCGCCCTCCAGTGCCACCTGCATGACCCGGCGGCGGGTGTTGGACATGCGCGTGAAATTGGTCACCGACCATTGGGTTTGCTGGGTGAAGGCCTTTTGATAGGCGGCCGAGGTGAAGTCAGCCAGCGAGGTCGCGCGATACAAAGCCAGATAGCGACGGGCCGAGCCCGACACCGCGCGATAGCGGCGGGCGCCGGTAAAGCCGTCGATGCGGACGCGTTCTTCCATATGTTCGCGATCATACCACAGGTTGAAATCGGCCTCGTGGTCGGGATCGACGTCGCTCCACACGAACAATTGGGCTTCTTCTGTCGAACGGATCTTGCTCATGTTGAGTCCTGCGTGGGGGACGAGGCCGACAGGACGGATGGCCCTGCGCCGCGTCGATTGCATTTGGACAAGGTTCAGCCGAATCCGCCTTTCAGGCAAACGGGAATTTCTGTTCAGGGGTGATAGGGTTTTTCTATCACATTGATTTCAAATCAGAACCAGACGCGGCGCGATGCGCTTCGGCGCAGGTCCGGGCCAGGTCGGCAATGGCGCGATAGATGGCGGCATCAGAGTTGCGGCGCCAGACGCAATACAGTGGCAGATCGGGCAGCGTCGCATCGACCTGCAATTCACAAAGGTCCGGCCCGGCCAGATCGCAGCCCCGCGGCAGGGTGGCAATGCCAAGCCCGCGCTCGGTCAGACGCGCGATGGCCGAAATCGAGGTCACGCAATGCACCATAGAGGGGCGCAGCCCCTGTTCTTCGAACAGCGCAAGGACATTGGCATGCGGGCGGGAATTGCGGGTAAAGGTGATCAGCGGCCCGGTGATCACATCCGCCAGCGTCAGCGATTCATCACGCATTCCGGCGGGTCCGAACCAGCCCATCGCAAGTGGCGGCAACTCCATGCAGGCGGTCTGTTCGTCCTGCTGTTCCTGTGTCGTCAACAGCATGTCCAGACCGCCGCGATCGAATGTGGCGGCAATATTGGTCGTCGGCTCGATGGTCAGCTCCATCTCCAGCCGGGGATAGCACCGGGCGACCTCTTCCATCAGATCGCAAAGCCATGTGTGCACGATCGAGGTGACCAGCCCCAGCCGCACGCGCCCCGCCGCCGTGGCAGGGTCTGAAAGGGTGGTCAACAGCTTGCGTTCGGCCGCCAGGATGTCCTGGGCCTTGTCCAGGATCAACGCGCCGACCACGGTGATGCGGGTGGCGTGAAATTCCCGGTCAAAAAGATTCACGCCCAGTTCCGTTTCCAGCGCCGAGATACGGCTGGAAACGGTGGCCTGACTGATGTTCAGTTGCTCGGCAGCGGCGCGAAAGCTGCCCAGATTGGCGACGGTGACGAAGGTTTCCAGAAAACGCGTATTCACCCTGCCTCATCCGTTTCATGTCAATCTGGCCTGATCCTTCCTAGCGGGAACCCGTCGCAGGCGCAATTTAATGCGCCGCGCGGGGGGCGGACGTCAGGCCCAGTCGTGACGCAATGCGGCGTCGATATTGGCCTGGCGATTGCGCAGGATGGCTGTCTGCTCATGGACATATCCGGTGCCCTGAACGATCTGATCGGCCGGCAGATCACGACAATAGCGCGCCAGCAGCTGGGCTGGCTCGGGCGCCTGTCCCGAGCGGAAGTTCTGCCCGACGAAATAGCCATGGATGATTCCTGCCAGCAGCGCGGATTGACGTTCCGGGTGGTCGATGATTTCCGATGCACGGAACAGGTCACGATAGAGCATTCCTGCCGACGAGGGCCGCACCGCGCGGTTCTTCACCTGCGCCAGATAGCGGGCATAGAGCGTGATATTGCGCGCCAGCGGCAGCAGCCTGTCATGGCGGGGGACCTCGCCGCCGATCCAGTAGGACAGATTGTCGGGCAGGGGCAGCAGGCCGCGTTCGCCCAGACTGTGATAGGCTTGTGGGTCCATCGCGCCATTGCGGAAACCGGCCTCGCAATAGATCAGCACCACGAGATCGCGCAGATGCAGTGGAATGTCGTCCGCTGCAAGACCGGCATTCGCATTCGCGACGGCCAGAAGCAGCCCGGCGCGGTTCTGGCGAACGAAATCCCTTTTGTTCAGCCCCTGCCAGACCCAATCATGGGTGGTGTCCGGTGCCGGCAGGCGGGGGGCTTCGGGGGAACCATGCCTGGGTCGGTCGGCCAGGAACCGGTCCATCTGCGCCAGATCCGAGGCGATCGAAGGGTCCTGCAACGAGATACGCAATCCGAAGGGGGTCGACCCGGTGACGGAATCGATGAACTCGCCCTCGAAGGCATGTTCGACCGTCGTGACAAGCCCCCCGTCATTGTCGATGGTCTGCATCCCCTTGGGCACGAAGATATGCGACATGATCCTGCGCCGCCCGGCCAGATAGGTGATGCCGCCACGTTCGCGGTCAAATGCGATCACCGGGTCGAAATCCAGCGCGCGCAGGGCATCAAGACGTGCTGCCCGCAATGGTGTATTGGTATCGCCCAGGATCAACCAGTCCTGTCTGGCATCTACCTGCGTGCCCATCTGGTCGACGATAACGCGCAGCAGGCGCGCTGCAACCGCCCGGCGCAGCATGGCGTTGCTGCGTTCTCCGACGAAAAGCGGCAGGACCGTCAGAGACGTCTCGACCTCGCGTTGCAAGACGGTCAGTTCGAAACGGGCAGGAAAGCTTGGAAAGACCGGTCCATCCAGCGACTGCAGGCCGATGTCGCGCCCGGCGCGCAGCCGCCAAAGTGCCTCGACCTCGGGCGGCCACGGTTTGCGGGTAACGGCCACGGTGCGGGAATTGTAGATGATCGAAATGCTGGGCTGGGCAGGGTGGATTTCGTCCTCGGCATGGATGCAGTCATATTCCTGCCCGAAATTGTCACGCAACGTGCGCCGCAGGGCCATGGCGGCCTCGGGGGAAATGCCGTTCAGCACCCAGGCGTCATGGGTCAGATCGGCAAAAACCGTGGCAATGCGTTTTCGGATGGCATTGTCATCATGCAGGGCATTCAGCCATTCCATGTTCCAGACGGCGATATCCAGATCCTGCTCGGTGGCATTGATGGCCTCGGCCACGCGGGCGGTGCCCGATTGCAGGTGATTGCTTTCCGTGCGGGTGCGCCGGCCCAGCACGCCAAAGGGGCCGGTCAGGGTGTCGGTGTCGATGAAATTCGACAGGACCTCGCGTATGGCGGCCTGATCGGGACCGCGACCATTCAGCTGGGTTTCCAGATCGATCGCAATGGCGGAAATCTTGATGCCTTCATTCGCCACCGCATAGTCCCCGCCATCGACCAGAGCCGGCGCGCGTCCGGCATGCAGGGCGTCCATCTGTTCGCGGTTGCGATAGGCATGATGCAGCGCGCAAAGCTTGCCATTGCGGGTGATGACCGGCGCGCCCGACGAACCGGCATCGGTATCGGCAGCATAGAGTAACAGATCGGCGTCGATATTCAGGATCTCGGTATCATCGACCGAAGCCTGTTTCAGATCGCCCTTCGGATGATGCAGCAGAAAGACCGGCTCATAGCGCCGCCCCGTGAAAGAGCCGCGTGACATCGGGATATGGCCATATTGCTGCGCGACATCCTCGGCGATGCGCACAAAGGTATAATCCAGCCCGCCAATTGCCGGGCTGGTGACGAACAGTCGTTCAGGATCGAGGCGCAATTCCCGGCGCGGCCCATAGCCCGCCGCCGCCGCACCGGACAATTGCTCGCGCGATCTTTCATATTCGAAATCGACGCGGGCCTCGATGGCGGTGGCGACGCTGTTGAGCACGTGATGATTGGTCAGCAACAGGTTCGGCCCGACCAGAAAACCAGTGCCCGACCAACTGCCCGTCACGCCGCGATGATCAGTGCCCTGACACATGATCCTGCAGACCGCGCGGCGATAGCTGGCCAGCAGCTCCAGCAATCCGGCATCTATCAGTGAACGCGGGCCGACGCTGGCCTCCAGCCCGTCAACCTCGGTCCAGCCGCGCATCATCTGTTCGGGACGGTGGACGCTGGCATTGCCTTCCAGCTTGGCAAAGGGTTGCTGGTTCCAGTCGCTGAAGAATTCCACCGTCATTGCGCCCTCCTACCAGTCCGCGCGGCGGCCGCGCGTGTCGATATGGATGACGCGCGCCCTGTCATAGCGTCCGATGCCCCCCATGAATTCGGGGCGCGAGTCACGGATCTCGGTCGCGACGCGGTGCCAGTCGGCCGGGCTGCCCTCGGTGGCGGTCCAGTCCAGTGCACCATATCTGACATGTTCACTGGCGGGATGGCCGCCGATGCAACTGTTGAAATCCGCGCAACGATAGCCGCTGACAATGCGCAAGGGACAGCCCAGCAGATCACGGATCGCGTCCAGCATGCGTGCAGTGGTGGCGATATTGCCCCAGAGTTCGCGCGGTGGCAGCCTGTTGCGGCCCGCGCAGGCCCGGCTTCTGTCAAGAGCCCCCGGATACAGAAGTTCGGCGGCGGTGAAGTGACGCAGGTCCAATGAGTCCAGAAAGGCGCGGAAGGCCGGGAAATCGAAAGCCGCATTGTCAGGGCCGCCCGCGCCGCCTGCATTGGCGAAAGCGCGCTCCAGCATGTCACGGTCGTGCGCCGCATCAAGCCCGATGGCAGATAGGTCCAGCGCCTGCGAAGCGTCCAGAAAGGCATCCTCGCCCTGATCGGGGTCCGTCACGCCAGGGGCGCGGCGCTGCCTGATGTCGCGGGCCATCTGTTCAAACAATCCCGTGGCGGCAGGGGCCGGCTGGAAATCGGACTCCAGCAGGAGACTGCCATCCATATGACCCTGTCCGCGGCTGTCACCCTGGTCATGAACTGCAGGTACTCCAGCCGGCGCCTCGGCAATGCCAAGATATTGGGTCACGCTCAGCCCGGCGCGGGCGGCATGTTCCTGAATGGCGTCCTCATATTCATCGGGTTGCTGCGCTGCGATGACCTCGTTGCTTTCCAGCCCGGTTTCTCCGGTCATGTAGGACTGGATACCATCGGCCAAGGCGGTCGCGATGCGCTCGCGATAGCTGTCTTGCCGGATGCGGTTTTCCTCGTCCACGCGGTCCATGAAGCTGACCTCCAGCAGACAGGCCGCGGTTGCTGCCGAATGGCCGTTTTCGCGGATCACCCCATAGGCCCCGCGCAGCACGCCATCATGGCTGCGCGTCCGGTTGCGGTCGGTATGCCCCAGCGCGGCCACCATCGTGGCCTGCAGATTGCGCATCAGCCGGATGCTGCGCGGGGAATCTGCATCGCTGTGGATATAGGTTTCCGTGCCCTGCGCATTATGTGCGTTCGAGGCGTTGAAATGGATGGACACGAAGACCTCGGCCTCGATGGCGCGGGCGATGTTGCGCCGCGACTGGGAGGTCAGATTGATGTCACCGCTGCGGGTCAGCACCGCGCCCAGCCCGCGCGCGGCCAGAATGCGCTGCGCGCGTTTGGCGACATCCAGCGTCCAGGTCTTTTCCAGCGATCCGCTTGGCCCCAGCGCATTGTTCCAGCTGGACCCCGAGACGCTGGTGCTGCCGCCATGGCCGGGATCCAGAACGATGCGCACTGGCCCGACCGACGCCACCCCATCGGTGTCGGGGGTCGCCGATTCAAACAATGGGGTTGGCGGACCGTCCAGATGCGCGCGCACCGCCGCCAGAAGCGGTGCGGTGGCCTTGGCAAACCCCGCATCATGGGGGTGCAATTCGTCGAACCATGAATTGGGATGCTCGCCCACCGTATCGGTCAGATCGACAAAGCGGAAATTCGGCATCCGGTCGGACAGGACCATCAGGCGTTCACGAAAATATTCGACGATCATCCGGATGACATCACGTCCCACGGGCAGGGGAATGCCCGCCTCTTCCAGTGGCTTGCCGAAATGTTTCTTGCCCTTGCGGGGAAAGGGCGTGTCATAGCCGTGGCCAAAGATCATCACGCCGGGGTGGTTCATGGCGACATCGACAAGGATGCGGTTGTAATAGCCCAGGATCTCTTGCGAGGCTGCCTCCAGCGCGGCCATGTCCAGCAGATCATCCGCCGATGCGCCGGGTGTATAGGGGCGCAGCAGGTCAAACAGCCTTCCATCGCCCAGCAGATCGTTTCCGCCACCCGACAACAGCATCACCCGCGCGCCGGTGGTGCCAATGGCGCGGATATATTCGCGCCTGATGGCCATATGTTCGACCAGATCACCCGCAGCACCCAGAGAATAGGTCGCCAGATCGCTTTGCGCGATGAAGTTGTCGATGATATCCGTCAGCAGCAGGGGATATTGAAACCAGCTGTCGCCCTCGGAGACGATCCGCGGCCCCTTGAAGCCGCCCAGCAGCTTGACCCGATAATCCACCAGCCGTTTCGAGCGGGCAATGCGGTTTGCCCAGTTCATGGCCGCGTCGCTTTCATAGCCTTCGGGGGCCAGTTCGTCGCGATATTCGGGTTTCAACTCGATAGAGGCGTCATAGGGTTTGTCGGCCTCTTGTCGTTGCTGGTACAATTCGTCCAGCAATTTTTCCAGCGCCTCGGAATCGTTCTGGTCCGTGGCGGTCTGAATGCGGGCATTGATATCCGTGACAAGCGACATGGTTTCCCCCCAGTTTGTTCAGGCGTGGCCGGTCGTGGCCCGCCCATCGTGATCAGTGGCAAGGGTCATGATCCAGAACCTCGCCACAGGGCAGCACGGCGTTCAGGGCAAAGACCGCCTTCAGCGCGGCCCCCATGTCACGACGGTCGAAATTGCGCGCATAGCTGTCCCGCGCACGGCCATCCGAAAAGGCCATGAACACGCCGCGCTGCACCAGCAGCGCCAGATCGGGTCGGCCGGCATTCGAGGCCAGCGCATAGGCCTCGTAGGAAAACAGCCGGCCATCGCTGCCCAGCACCCGGCCACAGTCAAGACCCTGTGTCGCCATCAGATTGGCCTGCACCGCACGCAGGATGTCGATGTCGCCGAAATAGAAATCCAGCTTGCCCTGGCAGATGCGGGTGATGCCATCGATATGGTCATCGACCTCGACATTGCGGATGGTGCCGCCGGATACGGTCTTGATGACCTGTGCCGAATTGCGGGCGATATCGACCGCCGTGCTTGCAGTGGTGCCGCGCAGATAGCCGACCAGAACCTCGTTTCGGTTGTCCTCGCCATTGCCGATACGGGAATGGCGCAGATAGCCCGCGCCAGTGGCAAAGACGATGGGCGACAGCAGATAGTTCGACATGCGCTCCAGGTTGATCGAGGTCGGGTCGCACAGCAGGTCGATCCCGCCCGCGCCACCGCCGCGTGACAGCATGTCGAACCTGTTTTCCGCCGAGATCTCGACGGGTTCCAGCGCCAGGCCCGCATCCTCGATGATGTCCACGCAGAGTTCGGCCAGGAATCCGTGATATTCGGTCTGTGCGCCAACGCGGAAGGAAAAGGGCGGCGCATCCGCACGGAACCCGACCCGCACGGTCTCTTGCGCCTGCAGGGGTATCGCCCCCGCAGCGATCAGGATGAAGGCCAGAGCGATCCGGATCATGGCATCTGCCCCCGGCTTGCGGTTCTCTCCAGTGGCGCAGGTTCGGGCGTGGCGCTGCGCGACAGATATGTGACCAGAAAGGCGACCGCGCTGGCCTGGAAGATCAGGAACCAATATGTGACCGACCCACCATGGGCACGATTGGCCAGCAGTGGGCTGTAGGCCTCGAAGAGGGCTGTCAGAATGACAACTACCAGCGCGGCGTGCACGACTGGTGCGGCCAGCGCGATTGACTCGGGGGCGCTCTTGCGGATTTCGCCCTGCGCAAAGGCCGAGAACACGCTTTGAAGCCCACCCATGACGGCATAGACCAGATAGACCGGCAGGAAGAGCAGGAACTGGCTCTTTGCCGTGCCGAAGTCATTGGACAGCATCAGGAAGAAGATTGCGTAGAAGACCAGCAACAGGACGAAAACCGGCAGATAGCCGCACAGGAAGGTCGCGCCATACTGGCTGACCGGTGGTGGGAATTGCATCTTGCCCTTTGCGTCGAACACGGGCCGCCATTGCCTTCGATCCAGTCTTGCCTGTTGATATGACAGGCCGATCAGGGCCGAGGGCGCATAGATCGTCAGCATCAGCAAGGTCAGATAGGTCGCCGTGCCGCTGTTGCCGAGCGGGCCGACCACCGGGTTCAGCCCCCAGAGCGTGGCGGCGAATGTCGCGGCCCAGACAAGAACCAGCATCAACATCAGGATCAGCAGCAACCGGTCCAGAACCCGCCCGCCGGCATTGCGCTGTTCATAGATGCGATCCACGAAACGGCCCAGCAGCGGTTTGACATCATCAGGCAGGTTCGGTTCGTTTTCGGCAAAGATCGCGATCAGCATGCTGAGGTCGCGGTCGATCATCTCGGCGCGCTGCATGGACAGATGGCATTGGCGGCGCAGATGGGCCAGCTTGGCCGGGTTCTGAGGCGTCCCGTCCTGCAACTGGGCATCGCGCAGCAACAGCAGCAGCCCGTCAATATCGGAAAACAGCGCTTCGATATCCTGCTTCACGGGCCGTATTGCCAGCCCGAAGCGCGAGTGCAACTCGGCCGAGGGCCAGACGGCCTGATCGCCCAGCACCTCGTCCGACAGGATGGCAATGCGGTCAAGACGTTCCACGAATTCGTCACGATGGCCCTCGATACCCAATGCGGCCAGGGCCTGCAGGAATGCGCCATGCTCGGCCGCGCGCGGATTATGCGCGCCGCCGTCCTGCTGAAGACGGATCTGCAGCACCGTGCGCGTCAGCGAGCGGATCAGCGGTGGAATCCCGATCGAACGATGGGCCAACCTGCGGATGTGGCGCTCGATGACATTCAGCCTGGGGATCGTGTCGGCCAGCCCGACAAAGGCCAGGCTGACGGCCAATGGCCAGGCCGGATCGTCAAAGGCCATGTTGGAGGACAGGAAGCTGAGGCCGGACTCCTCGCCGATCTTCAGTTTCTGGGCGACGCGCAGCACATAGGCACCGCCGAAGGACAGCACGGTATAGGCCGTGCCCACCACGAGAATATAGATCAGATAGGCGCGCATCAGGATCATCGTGCCGCGCAGCGTCCCGGGGGGCAGGATGCTGAGCAGCCGGTCCGAAGTCTCGTTGATGTCGAATTCACGTTCGTTGAACAGCCGCCGCCAGCTGAACACCATCAGCACCGCCAGCCCCATCACGAATGACAGGGCAAACCACATATCAACGGACGCAAATGCGCCGGTTTCTTCTGACCCCGATGGCCAGAAGGTATCGGGGAATTCTTCCATGGCAGAACACGGTGCCTCCGCAACATGATCCGGTATCTATTCGCAGGTACGGACTTCCGGATTGCAGGGGTTGAAGGCCACCGACCTGTCGGCCGTGGTCAGCATGACCCCGATGAGGGAGACCAGGAAAAACACCAGAACTCGCATAACATGACCCTCGCAACTGAACGTTGACGAAGTTGACAGTGTAACACGCTTTGGCCGATTCGTCAGCCGGATCAGCCGCGTCGTCCCGCAGGGCTGTCGGAGATGGCGGCACCTTGCAGCCTGTCCCAAAGCCGGTCTGTCACGCCAGTCTGGTGCTGCGGCGCACGACAGCGATACAGGCGGATGTCGATCTCCAGTTGCCATTGCGGGTCGGAGGACACCGTGACCAGTCGCCCGGCCGTCAGATCGCTGGCGATCAGCGATTGGGGCAGCCAGCAGATCCCGCGCCCTTCCAGTGCCAGCGCGCGCAAGCCGATGCACATGGCATTCTCATGCATGACCCTGCGCGGCAGGACGCGACGGGCAAACAGCCGTTGCAGCGCGGTGCCAAAGAAAGAGGCGTTGCCGTAATCCAGATAGGGGATGTCCTGCTGTGCCGTGCCGGCAAAGACCGCGCGAACCGCATCGCAGGTCATGGAGCCTTTGCGACCCGGTTCCGGTGCCATGACCGGCAGGATGATATCGCGATCCAATGTGATCCAGTCGAACTGGCGCGGGTCCAGCAACATGGGAACATAGGGATGGGCATAGGTCAGCAGCAGGTCGGCTTCGCCATCGACCAGAGCGTCCAGATTGGCCTCGATGCCGCCGCGATCCGGGATCAGCCTCGTGCGTGCGGTGGGCAGATGCTGCTCAAGCTGTTCCAGCCATCGGGGCAACCGGGTGACTGTCAGCGTCTGCAGGGCGGCAATGTTCAGCACCGGACGCGCCTGCGGACGGGCGGCCTGGGTGGCGGCGCGGGCTTCCTGCATCGTGCGGATGGCGCTTTGCGCCACGGGCAGAAAGGATATTCCCTCGGGCGTCAGTTCGGCGGGCAAGGTGGCGCGACTGACGAGATCCGCACCCAGCCATGTCTCCAGTTGCTTGATGCGACGACTGAAGGCCGATTGGGTGACATTGCGGATTTCGGCGGCACGGGAAAAACTGCCGGTCGAGGCCAGAGCGACAAAATCTTCCAACCATTTCAGTTCCAAGTGTTTTCTCCGTCTCGAATTTCCGGCCCGAAGTCTTATGCAAATCTTGCATAACCCTTGCCGTATCCAGCATTGGCCTTGCGTGCGGCCTGCTTTTACCTTGTGCGGAACTTGACAGGAATGGACAATGGCGCGGCAGATTTTCTTGAATGGAACCTTCGTTGCGGAACATGAGGCCCGTGTTCCCGTCATGGATCGTGGCTTGCTGCTGGGCGACGCGATCTACGAGGTCACGGCAATGCTGGATGGTCGGATGATCGACAATGATCTGCATCTGGCGCGGCTGCAACGCTCGCTGTCGGAAGTCGAGATCGCCATGCCCATGCCGCTGGACCAGATTGCCAAGATGCAGGTCGAGCTGGTGCGCCGCAATGCGATGAGGGATGGCACCATCTACATGCAGGTCTCCCGTGGCGTCGAAGAGCGCAACTTTCTGCCTTCGGCTGGTTTGAAGCCTGGCTTTCTCGCCTTCACGCAGCCCAAGAAGCTGGACGAGAACCCGGCGCAGGAACACGGCGTGCAGGTGGCGCTGTATCCCGATCCGCGCTGGGATCGCCGCGATATCAAGACGGTGATGCTGCTGGGTCAGGTGCGCGTCAAGCAGCAGGCCCGGCTGGACGGTTTCGACGATGTCTGGATGTTCGAGGATGGATGCGTGACGGAAGGGGCCTCGTCAAGCGCATTCATCGTCACGCAGGACGGAACGATTGTCACCCGCCCCAATTCGACGGCGATCCTGCCCGGCTGCACGCGTCAGTCGGTCATGGCGCTGGCCACCGCGCATGGCATGCGGGTCGAGGAGCGGGAAATCGCGCTGGAAGAAATTTCAGGGGTGGCCGAGGCCTTTCTGACCAGTGCCTCCAGCCTGGTGCAACCGGTCGTCCGTGTGGGACAGGACCGGATCGGCGACGGCGTGCCGGGGCCCGTGACCCGGCGCCTGCAGCACTTGTATCTTGATGCCGCGCGCCGCGGCGAACGCGTCACCTAGACAGGACAGACATGGCCAGAATACGTCACTTTGCCATCACGCCGGGGACAATGCCGCCGGGACCGCGCAATGCCATCACCGATGTGCCTGGCGTGCAGGTGGGCCATGTCACGCTATCCTCTGGAGAGGTCAATACCGGGGTCACGGCCATCGTGCCCCAGCCCGGCGATCTGTTCCAGAACAAGCTGACCGCCGCGGTCGAGGTGATCAACGGCTTTGGCAAGAGCACCGGGCTGGTGCAGGTTGCCGAACTGGGCAGTCTGGAAACGCCGATCCTGCTGACAAATACCTTCGGGGTCGGCACCTGTGCCAATGCTTTGATCCGCCATGCGATCGCGCAGAATCCGGCGATTGGTCGTTCGGCCTCGACGGTCAATCCGGTCGTCTGCGAATGCAATGACGGCGTGCTGTCGGACATTCAGGCCATGGCAGTGACCGAGGCCGACGCATTGCAGGCCATCGAGGCCGCCCAATCCGAGGTGGCCGAAGGTTCGGTCGGTGCGGGCAGGGGGATGATCACCTTTGGGTTCAAGGGTGGCATCGGCACTGCCTCGCGCAGGGTATCCCTGCAGGGGCGCAAACACATGCTGGGGGCGCTGGTGCTATCGAATTTCGGCAAGGCCGGCGATCTGGTCCTGCCGGACGGACGCAGGCCAGACCCCCGGGTGCCCCGCGAGGCGGAGAAAGGCTCGATCATCGTGGTCCTGGCCACCGATCTGCCGGTGGATCAACGGCAGTTGTCGCGCATCTGCCGTCGCGCAGGTGCGGGGATCGCGCGGTTGGGGGCCTATTACGGGCATGGCAGTGGTGACATCGTTCTGGGTTTCACCACCTGCAACCGGATTCCGCAGCAACCCGAAACCGATGTTCAGACCATCGAACGCATGTCCGACAACCGGATTGACCGGGCATTCCGTGCCGCCTGCGAGGCCACAGAAGAGGCCATTCTGAACGCGATGACGGCAGCGACAGCAGTTCAGGGCCGGGGCGGTGCAACGCGCCCCTTGCTTGTCGATTGGTTGCGCGAACTGCCTGATAAACAGGCATCAACTGCGAAATTTGAAAATAAAAAGTAAAAATAGTCGTTATGATGAAAAAATAATTTCACAACACGGCGGATTCTCATCTAGGTTTTGGGCAACACAAGGGGACGACGGGACGGATGGCTGATCTGAGGGATCTTATCGAGGCGCATTGGGCAGAGTTGACGCCCAACCAGCAGCGCGTCGGTGAATATGCCCTGTCAAATCCGTTCCTTGTCGCGACCATGGGCATCGAGGACCTGGCCGAGGCCGCGGCGGTATCGGCAGCCACGATCACACGTTTCGTGCGGCAGCTGGGGCTGAAGAACTACGCCGAGTTTCGCGCCATCGCGGTCCGTCGCTATCAGGATCTTCTGCGGCCCATCGACAATGTCAGCCGCGCGCAGCAGGCCTCCAGCGCCGAACTGACCGAAGCTGCGCTTGCCTCGGCGCATGACAATCTGGACGGGCTGTCGCAACTGCTGCCGGGTCAATGCGATGCGCTGGTCGACCGGATGGCCGGTGCCCGCCAGGTCGGCTTGCTGGGCTTTGGCAGCAGTGCGCTGTGCCTGACCTATCTGCGCGGTCTGACCGAGGGGTTCCTGCGCAATCAGGTCCTGCTGGATGGCAGTGGCGGACACGAGCGGATGGCCCGGATCATTGGCCGGATGGGGCCGGGGGACCTGTTGATCGCAATGGCGCTGCCACGCTATTCGATTGCCACGGTGGAATTCCTGCGCCTGGCGCGGGCCTCGGGCGTGCCCTGCATTGGCATTACCGACAGGGCGCAATCGCCGATCTGCCCGCTATGTGACGAGACGATCCTGCTGCCCGCCGCCCATCCGGTTCTGAACAGCTCGGCGCTGGCCGGCTTTGGCCTGTTCGAACTGGTCGGGGCGCTGTTCACTGCCCGTTATCAAAGCCCGTCAGAGGCCACGGCCATGACGCGGCTGATCTTTCCCTATCTCTATACGGACGAGGATTCGTCCCAGACCCCTCCCGAGGATTCGCGATGACGACAGCACCACAGGACGGCCCGGTCCCCACAATCAACGTCAGCGGGCTGAACGTCGAGTTCCGGGGCGAGAACGGCGTCTTTCAGGCGGTCAAGGATCTGTCATTTCATATCCATGCCGGAGAGACCCTGGCCGTGGTCGGAGAATCCGGCTCGGGGAAATCGGTCAGTTCGCTGTCGGTAATGCGCCTGATCGAATTCGGAGGCGGACGCATTTCCAGCGGCGAGGTCCGCCTGGTCGGGCGCGACGGAACAGCGCGCGATCTGACGTCGACTTCTCTCAAGGAGATGGAAGCAATCCGCGGCAATGATGTCGCCATGATCTTTCAGGAGCCGATGACCTCGCTGAACCCGGTCTTTACCGTCGGTGAACAGATCGCCGAGGCGGTGCGGCTGCATCAGGATTGCACCCCGGCCATGGCCCGTGAGGAGGCATTGCGGATGCTGGAAAAGGTCCGCATCCCCGACGCCGCGAAGATTCTGGACCGTCATCCCCACCAACTGTCGGGCGGCATGCGCCAGCGGGTGATGATTGCCATGGCACTGTCCTGCAAGCCGCGCCTGCTGATCGCGGATGAGCCGACAACCGCGCTGGATGTGACCATTCAGGCACAGATCCTGCAACTGATCCGCCTGTTGCAGGAAGAGATGGGCATGGCGGTGCTGTTCATCACCCATGACATGGGCGTGGTGGCCGAGGTCGCCGACCGTGTCCTGGTGATGCGTCACGGCGAAAAGGTCGAAGAGGGTGATGTTCGCCAGATCTTCGAGGCTCCACAGCATCCCTATACCCGCGCGTTGCTGGCCGCAGTGCCAAAGCTGGGCGAATTGAACGGACAGGATCTGCCGCGTCCCTTCCCGCAACTGCGCGAGGGGGGCGACTATCGAACGGCAGAGGGATTCGACCAATATCCTTCGCAGAATACGGTCGAGCCGGGTCCGCCGGTTCTCGAGGCGCGCAATCTGGTGACGCGTTTCGACATCCGCCGCGGACTGTTCTCGCGCGTGTCGGGGCGGGTGCATGCGGTGGAAAACGTCAGCTTCGATCTGCGCAAGGGCGAGACGCTGGCCCTGGTGGGGGAATCCGGCTGCGGAAAGTCGACGACCGGACGCACCTTGATGATGTTGCAAGAGGCGACATCGGGCTCGGTGCAATATCATGGCAAGGACATTTTTCGGCTGCCCGCTCAGGAACGCAAGGCGGTGCGCCGCAAGATCCAATATGTCTTTCAGGATCCCTTCGCTTCTCTGGACCCGCGCCTGACGGTGGGCTTCTCGATTGCCGAGCCGCTGATCACCCATGGTCTGGCCTCGGGGCGTGGCATTGATGATCGGGTCGCTGAACTGCTCAGGGATGTCGGGCTTCGCCCCGAACATGCGCAGCGTTATCCCTATGAATTCTCGGGCGGCCAGCGCCAGCGCATCTGTATTGCGCGTGCCCTGGCCGGAGAGCCAGACGTGCTGATCACCGATGAGGCCGTCGCCGCGCTGGATGTGTCGATCCAGGCGCAGGTCATCAATCTGCTGATGGATCTGCAACGCAAGCGCGGCCTGTCCTATGTCTTCATCAGCCATGACATGGCGGTGGTCGAACGGGTCAGCCATCGGGTCGCGGTCATGTATCTGGGGCAGATCGTCGAAATCGGCCCGCGCCGGCAGATCTTTGAAAACCCGCAGCATCCCTATACGCGACGCCTTCTGGCGGCGGTGCCGGTGGCATCGCCCGATGCCCGTGACCGCCAGCGCCCGCTGATCGAGGGAGAAATCCCCAGCGCCATGCGGCGCGTGGACGATCCGCCCGAAGTCGCCCCGCTGGTTCAGGTCGCCCCCGGACATTTCGTGGCCCGACATGCGATCGGCAGTTTCGCGGCGGCCTGACAAGATAAAACCAAGGAGAGGTAAATGACTCTGAAATCCCTGCTGCTTTCGTCCGCGCTTGGCGTGGCAATGCTTGTGCCCGGCCTCGCGTCGGCCAAGGATCTGACCGTCGCGATCCAGAACAACCTGACCGGACTGGATCCGACCAATGTCAATGACACGCTGTCGCAAACCTCGCTGCGGCTGATCTATCAGGGGCTGTTCGGCTTCGACAAGGACATGAAACTGGTCCCGCTTCTGGCCGAAAGCTATGAAAGCAATGCCGACGCGACGGAATTCACCATCAAGCTGCGCGAAGGGGTCAAGTTCCACGACGGCACCGATTTCAACGCCGAAGCGGTGAAGATCAACCTGGACCGCCTGCGCAATCCCGACAACAACCTGTCGCGCCGCAGCCTGGTATCGATGATCAATATGGTCGAGGTCGTCGATGATCTCACGGTCAGGCTGGTGCTGGATGCGCCCTTCGGTGCCATGATCGCATCGCTGGCCCATCCCGGGGCCATGATCATCTCTCCTGCGGCACTTGAGAAATATGGCGATGAGATCAACCGCCATCCGGTCGGCACCGGCGCCTTTGTCTTTGACAACTGGGCGGCCGATACGCTGACTGTCACGCGCAATGATGACTATTGGAAAGGTCCGGCCAAGGTCGATCGGGTCGTCATCCGCTCGGTTCCCGAATCGGGGGCACGGATGGCCATGCTGCAGACCGGCGAGGCGCAGTTCGTGCCGAACTTCCCGCCCGAGCTGATGCAGGTGATCGAGAAGAACCCCGATCTGAAGGTCGATATCTCGCCCTCGATCGTCGAATATTATGTTGCCATGAACAACAACAAGGAACCCTTCGGCAACCAGAAGGTCCGGCAGGCGCTGAACCATGCGGTCGACAAGGATGCCTTCTGCCAGATCGTCTTCAGCGGCCTGTGCTCGCCAGCGGATTCGATCATCCCGAAGGATCTGTCTTTCCACGTGACCGCGGGGGAATATGAATTCGATCTGGAGCGTGCCCGCGAACTGATGGCCGAGGCCGGCTATGCGGATGGTTTCGAGACCGAGATCTGGGCAAATTCCAACACGGAATCCCTGCGTGCGATGCAGTTCCTTCAGCAGCAGTTGGCGCAGATCAATGTCGATGTGAATGTCGTTCCGCTGGAGGCAGGTGTTGCCGCTCAGCGCATCTGGTCGATCGAATCCGCCGAGGATGCCGAAGTCCAGATGTATTACGGTGGCTGGTCCTCTTCGACCGGGGATGCCGACTGGGGCATTCGTCCCCTGCTGCTGGGCGAGAACGCCCCGCCCTCGATGTTCAACGTGGCTTACTATGCCGATGAAGAACTGGACGCTGCCATTACCGGCGCGATTGGCACGGCCGATCCCACCGAGCGCGCGAAATACTATGAAACCGCGCAGAAGCTGGCCTGGGATGGCGCTCCGTGGATCTTCCTCGGGGTTGCGGATCTGGTTGCCGCGCAGACGGCGGATGTGACCGGGGTACATATGCTGCCCGACCGCGGCTTCCTGCTGGAAGATGCAGCCTTCACCGAATGATCCATCGCGGGGACGGTCCAGCACCGTCCCCGCCCTTGGCGCGCCACCGTCCGGTCCGGGCCGGTCGGGGCAACTTTCCCGGGGTTAGATCCGGCCTGGTTGAGAAAATCATATGCTATCCTTTCTGATCAAACGATTGCTGGGCATGATCCCTGTGGTGCTGATGGTGATGGTCGCCGTCTTTGCCTTTGTGCACATGTTGCCCGGTGATCCCGCGCGGCTGGTGGCCGGTCCCGAAGCGACAGCGCAGGATGTCGCCGCCGTGCGCAGTGCGCTGGGGTTGGACAAGCCTCTGCCGCAACAATTCCTGACCTATGTGAACAATACCATTCATGGGGATTTCGGCCTCTCGCTGAAAACCCGCCGCCCGGTGGTCGAAGAGATCGGCATGCGGCTGATGCCGACGGTCTGGCTGACACTGTTCGCCATGATCTGGTCGGTCGCCATCGGACTGTTGATCGGGGTGGTCTCGGCGGTGAAGCGCGGACGATGGCCCGATTACGGAGGCATGATCCTGGCGGTGTCGGGAATTTCCTTCCCGCCCTTCTGGCTGGGGCTGTTGCTGATCAACCTGTTCTCGGTACGGCTGGGCTGGTTGCCGACGGGCGGCTATGGCACCTGGCAGCATTTCCTCAT
This sequence comes from Paracoccus seriniphilus, assembly GCF_028553745.1. Classification (NCBI taxonomy): domain Bacteria; kingdom Pseudomonadati; phylum Pseudomonadota; class Alphaproteobacteria; order Rhodobacterales; family Paracoccaceae; genus Paracoccus; species Paracoccus seriniphilus. The sequence continues at coordinate 165,944 of NZ_CP067132.1, read as the reverse complement.
GCCCTCATTCACACTTGGTCTTGGGGTGGCGGCTGTAATGGCGCGCTTTACCCGTTCGGCCTTTATCGAAATTGCCCGCGAAGATTACGTCCGAACGGCGCGCGCCAAGGGCGTGCCGGAACGCTCGGTCATCTGGCGTCATTCCCTGCGCAATGCGCTGATCCCTATCATCACCATGGTCGGCCTGCAGTTCGGCTTCTTGTTGGGCGGCTCGATCGTCATCGAAAGCGTGTTCGCCTGGCCGGGTGTGGGACGCCTGCTGGTCGATTCCGTCAGCTATCGCGACTATCCGGTGATTCAGGCGCTGGTTCTGATGTTCTCGCTTCAGTTCATCTTTATCAACTTGCTGGTTGATATCCTTTATGTTTTTGCCAATCCGGAGATCCGCTACCAATGAGCACGCTCAGCACGAACACGGATACGGTCGGCAAGACACGCAAGCCTCTGGCCGAGTTCTGGCGCCGCTTCCTGCGCCAGAAGGTGGCGCTGGTCGCGCTGGGATTCCTCATCCTGCTGATCGGGGCGGCGGTCTTTGCGCCATGGATTGCGCCCTATGACCCGTCAGCGCCCGATTACGTCAATGTCCTGCAAGGCCCCAGTGCGCAGCATTGGGCGGGCACCGATACCTATGGACGCGACATCTTCAGCCGGATCATCTGGGGCGCGCGGATTTCGCTGGCGGTCGGCTTCCTGTCGGTGACACTGGGCGCGATCGGCGGAGTCGGCCTTGGCATCATCGCGGGTTTCTATGGCGGCTGGGTCGACAGTGTGGTGATGCGGATCAGCGACCTGCTGCTGGCCTTCCCCGGAATCTTGTTGGCCATTGCGGTCATTGCCATTCTGGGGCCGGGGATCACCAATGTCATCTATGCGGTGGCGATCTTCTCGGTTCCGGTCTTCGCGCGACTGGCGCGGGGGACGACGCTGCAGCTGAAGCAGGCGGTCTATGTGGATGCGGCCCGCGCGGTGGGCGTGGCTGATCGTGTCATCATGATCCGTCATATCCTGCCTGGCACGCTGCCCAATGTGATCGTTTATTTTTCGATGCGGATCGGCACCTCGATCCTGACGGCGGCAGCACTGTCCTTCATCGGGCTGGGCGCGCAGCCTCCCTCGCCTGAATGGGGCGCCATGCTGGCCGACGGACGCACCTATATGGGCGTGGCCGATCACCTGACCCTGTTTCCCGGTCTTGCGATCTTCCTGACGGTCCTGGGCTTCAATCTGCTGGGCGACGGGTTGCGCGACGCGCTGGATCCCAAGCTGCGCTCACTATAGGAGGTGACGATGCGCGTTTACATTTCCGCCGATATCGAAGGCGTCGCCGGCGTGGTCTCTCCGGCGCAATGTCAGGCGGGCCATGCCGAATATGAAAAGGCGCGGGTGCTGATGACCCATGAGGTCAATGCCGTCGTCGAAGGCCTGCTCGAGGGCGGAGCCGCGGAGATTCTGGTCAATGACTCTCACGGGCCGATGACCAATTTGCTGCCTGATCTGCTGCATCCGGCGGCGGATCTTGTTCTGGGCAAGCCCAAGCCGATGAATATGGCCTGCGGGCTGGATGCGGGCTTTGATCTGTTCTGCATGATCGGCCATCATTCGCGCGCCAGTGGTGGTGGCGTCCTGTCACACACCACCAATGGTTTTGCCTTTCACGAGATCCGCATCAATGGCGTCCCCAGTGGCGAGCCGGCAATTTATGGTGCCTATGCGGCCGAGCTTGGCGTGCCGGTCGGCCTGATCTCGGGCGATGACCGCACGCAAAGCGAAAACCGGTCGCTGTTCCCCCAGGCGCAATTCGCCGTCGTGAAACATGCGATTGGCGAACGCGCGGCGCGCCAGCTTTCGGTTGCTCGTGCGCGCGCGTTGCTGCGCGAATCCGCGCGGGTTGCCGCCAGCCGCGGTGACTATGCGGCCCCCCCGGTCCCGCAAGGTCCGTTTCGTGCCGAATTCGTCGTCTCGCGCGCGGTGCTGGCCGATCAGTTCGAGGTGCTGCCGCCCGCCATTCGCGTCGACCCGATGACCGTTGCCTTCGATTGCGCCACGATGGCCGAAGTCATCGGTTGGATGACGGCGCTTTCCGCGATGAGCTTCGCCGTTCGCTAACCCAGATTTCAGAGGTTGACCTTGCCCCAATCCCATATTCCCGTCATTGCGCTTCACGGTGGAGCCGGCACCATCCTGCCCAGCAAGATCACGCCTGAACAAGAGACCGCGCTGCATGCGGCACTGCATGCCTGTCTGAAGGCGGGCCTTGATCTGCTGCAACAGGGTGCGTCGGCACTGGATGCGGTGACGGCCAGCGTCACGGCGTTGGAGGATGATCCACTGTTCAATGCCGGTCGTGGCGCGGTGTTCACCTCGGACCTGACGCATGAAATGGACGCTGCCGTCATGGATGGCGCGACACGTGACTGCGGGGCGATCGCCGGGATCTGCGGCCCTCGCCATCCGGTTCTGGCGGCCCGTGCGGTGATGGAGAAAAGCGAACATGTCCTGCTGACCGGCAATGGGGCGGCACGGTTTTGTGCCACCGCTGATCTGGAAATGAAGCCCGCCGCCTGGTTCGGCACCGACAACCGTCGTGCGGCTGCCGAGGCCGAGCTGGAACGTCGCCGCCTGAACCTGCCCGATGACGGCGATCCGGCCCGCAAGCATGGCACGGTCGGTGCCGTCGCCTGTGACAGCCGGGGCCATCTGGCCGCGGCGACCTCGACCGGGGGCATGACCGCCAAGCTTCCGGGGCGGGTCGGCGACAGCCCGGTGATCGGTGCGGGCACATGGGCCGATGACGAGACCCTGGCAATGTCCGCCACCGGGCATGGCGAATATTTCATCCGATGGGCAGCCGGACATGAGATCGACGCGCGGATGCGTTGGGCCGGCCAGTCGCTGAAACAGGCTGCGGGAGATGTCGTCGCCGAACTGGGCGGGCGCGGCGGTTCGGGCGGTCTGGTGGCCGTGGATCGTCACGGAAACCTGACGCTGCCCTTCAACAGTCCGGGCATGTATCGCGCCTGGTGCGGGCGGGACGGGCAGATTCATACCGGCATTTATGGCGGTCAGGATCAGGGGACTGTCGACGCATGATCCGGCGGGGGCGGTGAATCGCGCGAATTGGCTTGTGTCGAATCGTTCCTTCGCATCTGTTTGGCTGATCAATCAATAAATTCAGGGGCAGGTATAGATGCATTGTCAGCCAGGGATGTCGATAGCGGCGGTTCTTGCGGTCCTGGGGTCACCGGTTCTGGCTCAGGACGCGGGGATTCCGTCGCAAGAGGGTTGGGTCGGTGCAAAGCAGACCGTCACGCTCGATAGCGGACTTGAGGTCGCCTATGTCGAGATTGGAAATTCGGATGAACAGCCCGTGTTGCTGTTGCACGGCTATACCGACAATTCGCGAAGCTGGTCCTTGCTTGCCCCCTATCTTGGAGGTCGTCACCTCGTCGCCATGGATCTGCGCGGGCATGGTAACTCGGGGGCATCCGACTGCTGCTATGGGCTGGATGTGCTTGCGGATGACGTCAACGATTTCATGGGCAAGATCGGATTGGACAAAGCCGATGTCGTCGGTCACTCATTGGGTTCGATGACCGCTGCGACGCTGGCGGCCTATTATCCCGAACGTGTCGATGAACTCGTGCTGGTTTCAACCTCGGCCTATATGCCCGAGGAGGCAACGAGCTGGTTGTGGGAGAACGTGCCGGCGATGACGCGACCGGTTGATCCCGAAAGCGAGTTCATGATGAACTGGTATTGGAATCCGACCCCGGTCGACGAGGATTTTCTTGGCCGCGAGCGCGCGGAAAGCGCCGCTGCAAGTGAAGCCACCTGGATGGGCGTTCTGCGTGGCCTGACCCTGACCGACTGGTCGAAGATGGCCAGCCAGATCAAGGCACCGACATTGATCCTCTGGGGCGATCAGGACGGGTTCTTCGGCGCGGAAAGTCAGGCGCATATGCACGACATCATGCCTGACGCCAAGCGCATCACCTATGAAGGTCATGGGCACAACATGTTCTGGGAAATTCCCGAGCAGGTCGGATCAGATATCACCGAGTTCCTGAACGACTAGGAAACAAGTCGCTTTCGCCCAATGCCCGGTCTGGCGCGCCCCCGCAGCGAACCGCGAGGGCGCAAATGATTTGTCAGTCCAGCGTGCTGGCCGGAGTAATGCGTCGGGTATAGGCGGGGGACATCAATGCCTCCAGCGCCCGGTCATAGCCTGCATCGGCATGGCGTGCGATGCCGATGCCGGGGTCGCAATCCAGCACATTCCGGATCCGCTTCGCGGCGCTTTCGCTGCCATCGGCAATCAGGGTGACACCGGCACATCTGGCCCAGTCATCCATTTCGTGGATTGCCACCAGATCGGCACCGGCACTGGCATTGAGCAGCGCATTCAGCAACGGCCAGTCGGCCACCGCGTCCGATCCGTCCTGCATGCCGTCGGTTTCCCGAAACGGCAATGCCGCCGAACCGGAATCGAGGTGGTCGCGGGTGAAACAGACCGGTCCGGAAATCCGGCCATCAGCCACCGCCTCATTGACCAATGTGGCCAGTTTGGCGCGCTCGCCAAAGCCCAGCCAGCCGATCCGCGCGGGCAGACCGGTATGCTGGACATTTTCACGCGCCACGGCGATCCATTGCGCGATTGGTGACTCCGGGTCGAAATTTTCAAGGATCAGATCGTCGATCAGGTCGATGTCTTTCGGATCGCCGGAGGCCGCGATCCAGCGGAACGGTCCGATGCCCTGACAGAAGAGTGGGCGGATATAGGCCTTGACGAATGAGTCGATCTCGAAGGCGCGATCCTCTCCCAACTGGGAAACGACACTGCGGAAATTGTTGCCGTATTCGAAGCAGATGGCACCGCGATCGCGCAGGGTCAGCATGGCGCGGAAATGCTTCAGCATCGTGCGGTTCGCGGCCTCGGCCAGTGCCTCGGGGGCCTCTTCACGGGCGCGCTGACATTCCTGCACGCTCATCCCTTCGGGGACATATCCGCGATAGGCGTCCGGCTCGGTCTGGTCGGTGATCACATCGGGGGTGATGTCGCGCTCGATCAGCGTGGTAAGGATGGTGGCGGCATTGGCGCAAAGTCCGATCGCCGCGCCGCTGCCTTCGGCGCGCTTTTGGGCGCAGACCTGCAGGGCCGTGTCGAGATCGTCAAGGATCAGGTCCAGATAGCCGCTGTTCAGTCGCCGCTCCAGCGCCTGACGGCTGACATCGATGACCAGGGTCACGGCACCCGCCAGCTTGCCGGCCAGAGCCTGCGCCCCGCCCATGCCGCCACAGCCCGAGGTGATGATCCAGCGTCCGGACAGGTCACCCCCGAAATGGTCGCGGCCTACGGTCTTGAAGGTTTCATAGGTGCCCTGAAGAATTCCCTGGCTGCCGATGTATTGCCAGGCTGCGGCCGTCATCCCGGGAAAGATCGTCAGTCCCTTGTTTTCCAGCACGCGCCGCTTGCCGACCTCGGTCCAGCGACCGACCAGATTCCCATTGGCCATGATGACGATGGGCGTGCAATCCTGTGTGGGAAACAGGCCAACCGGCTTGCCCGATTGCATGACCAGGGTCTGATCAGTCTCCATGACCTTCAGCGCCTTGCAGATACGGTCATAGGCCTGCCAGTCGCGCGCTGCCTTTGCCCGCGACATATAGATCAGCAGATCTTCGGGGCGCTCGGCATTCTCGATATTGTTTTCCAGCATGCGCAGAATGGCTTCCTGACGCCATCCCTTGCAGCGCAGATCCAGCCCGCGGGCGGCAACGATAGGTTTGATTTGATCTGTCATGACTTACCCTGCTGTATGATTGACAAGATTGCACCGCGCGACCACCTGTCGCCCGCCGATCCAGACATCGCGGACATGGTTGCCGCCGAACTGATTGATGACCTGCCCATGTCTGGCGACATCCCAGATCACCAGATTGGCCTCCTTGCCCGGCTCAAGGCTGCCGATCCGGTCGGCTCGTCCAAGCGAGGCGGCGGCATTCAGCGTGGCCATATACCACGAGGCCGCAAAGCCGATCCGGAACATCCGGGGCAACAATTGCATCATCATCTGCATGGAGAGGCAGGGGGATGAGCCCGGATTGAAATTCGTCCCCACCGAGGGCACGCAATCCGATTGCATCAGCCGCGCGGCCGTTTGCGGCAGATGCGGCTTGGGGGCGGGCAGAATATTGTCACCTTCCAGCCCCGAAGTGGCCTCGAGCATGTGGAAATTGGCCCCCGGCAGCAGGATCAGCGTGACCCCGGCGCGGGCCATGGCGTGCAGTTCGTCCGGCGTTGCGTAGTCGCCATGATCGGCGCTGGCGGCTTTCCATTTGGCGGCAAGCTCCAGTCCGCGCCAGGGCGAGGCCTGATTGGCATGGACCCGCAGCCTCATGCCAAGCCGCGTGGCGACCTCGGCGATGCGGTCGCTCTCTTCGAAGGTGAAACAGACCGAGTCACAGGCAATATCACAGAATTCCGACAGTTTCGCAGCGGCTGGCAGCGCGTCTATGACGGATTGCACGAAGGCTTCGCGCTCGTCGGCGGGCGGAATATGCGCGCCCAGAAAGGTCGGGATGACCTTGACAGGGTGTCGCTTGTCCAGCGCGCGGGTCAATCCAAGAAGACGCAATTCTTGTGACATGTCGGCGCCGTAACCGGTCTTGGCCTCGACAGTGGCAGTTCCGTTCAGCAGCATCTGGTCCAGGGCCCCCAGCGCGCGCTGCGTCAATTCCTGATCGCTGGCTGCGCAGGTCTGCTGGATGGTGGTGCGGATTCCGCCTGTCGAAATGCCCTTGCCAGGGCTGTTGCCGGTGGCGCGGGCATCAAGCTCGGCCTCTCGGCTGCCCATATGGACCAGATGCGTATGCGGATCGACCAGCGCCGGCGAGACCAGCGCCCCTTGGGCATCGACCAATTGCCCGGGATGATATTGCGCCAGAACCTGTTCCGTGGTGCCGGTGGCCAGAATTTTCCCGTCCCGGATCGCGACCGCGCCATTGGCAATGACGGGCAGGTCAGACAGCGCTGCACCGGCGACTCCGGTCACCGGACCCGCGCAGGTTATCAGTTCTCCTGCATTTGAAATGATCAGGTCGACAGGCTCTTGCATGGCTCAAAGCTCCGTATAGCGGAGTTAAACTCCGTATTGCAGAATTGAAACCTGTCGTATAGATTGCAGGCAAGAAGTCAAGTGGAGCGAGAATGACGAAGATATCGCCATCAACCGCAAAGCCGGCAGAGAGGCGCGGCAAGGACAGCGTCCGCTCGGCCCTGCGCGCCTTTTCGATCATCGAGCTGTTCACGCCGCAGCGCCAGCGGCTGTCGATGAAGGAAATCTCGGAGGCGCTGGAATTGCCCTCCAGCACCACGGTCCGCCTGGTCCAGACTCTGGAAGGCGAACATTACATCCGCAAATGCGAAGACGGCCTTTACGCGCCGGGCGGCCGCATCCTGCGGATCGCCCTGTCGCTGGCGCAATGCGCAAATCTGGGGGATCTGGTCCGCCCGCATCTGCAGCACCTGCGGGATGTGACCAAGGAAACCGTCTGTTTCGCGCAATTGGCCAGCCCCGACGAGGTTGTCTATCTGGAACAATGCGACAGCCCGCAGGCGATCCGCCATGTCAGATGGGTTGGCGAGCGGGTGCCTGTCGCCGGGACAGTCATTGGCTCGGTGCTGACCGGAAGCTGTGAGAAGGGGCAGGTGCTCAGCTCGCGCACGACCCTTGAGCCCGATGTCACCGCGGTGGCCGTGCCGATCCATGCGCAGGACGGCACCGTGCTGGGCGGCATCAATATCACCGGCCCGTCCTTTCGCATTACCGATGAGGATGTGGACCACATGGCCGTCCTGCTGCGGGACGAAGCCGCGAAAATCGAAGCCAAGATCTGAGGCGAGGAAAACTGATGAACAGCCATGTCACCGCGCAACCCGGCCCAAGCTTTCTGGGCGCTCCGACGGGACAGATTCAGGATGTGCAACCCGCTGGATTCGCGGTGATCGGTGCGCCATTCGGCAACCCCTATACCGTGCAGGGCATTGCGCCCGGCGCATCACAGGCACCGCATGCGATCAGATCAGCCTCGGCGCGCTATCACGCATTTGCGGGGCGCTATGATTTCGATCTAGGGGGGCCATTCTTCGACCCTGACAATATCGGCCTGGTCGATCTGGGCGATTGCATCGGTCCGGTGCATGATCCCTCGCGTCATGTTGACGTGATCGAGGATGCCGTGCGCGGCGTGGCCTCCAGATCGGCGGTGCCCATCGTGCTGGGGGGCGATGATTCGACCCCGATCCCGATTTGCGCGGGGCTGGATGGCTGGTCCGACATCCATCTGCTGCAGATCGACGCGCATCTGGATTACCGCGATGAGGTCAATGGTCATCGCTTCGGCTATTCCAGCCCGATGCGCCGAATCCGCGAGATGCCGCATTTCGCCAAGATCGTCCATGTCGGCGCGCGCGGAATCGGCAGCGCCTATGGCAATGATCATGAAGACACGCTGGCCGCCGGAAATGCCATCATCACCGCACGGGAAGTCGCCCGTGATGGCGTCGCGGCGGCACTGTCACATTTCCCGGATGGCGCGAATGTCTATATCAGCATCGATTGTGACGGCTTTGACCCGTCGGTGATGCCGGGGACCAGCGTGCCGCTGCCCGGGGGGCTGCAATTCTATGACGGCGTGGACATGATTCACGACCTTGTATCCCGCTGCAATCTTCGTGGCATCGGCTTTGCCGAACATTACCCGGAATTCGACAACCACAGGATTACGTCGGTCGCCATCACGCGGCTGATCTGCAATGTGATCGGCGCCAGTTTGTCGCGCCGTCAGAACGGCAAAGGACAAAACTGATGCTTCGACATATCGTCATGTTCAATCTGAAAGACGGCGTCGCGCGCGATGATCCGCGCGTCGACAAGGCTGTTCGGATGATCGCGGCATTGCCAGACCAGATCGACAGCGTCGTAGAGGCGGAACTGGGCTGGGACACATCGCGCAAACCTCATTCGCTGGATTACGCGACATTGTGGAAATTCCATGATGCCGAAGGTCTGGCCCGTTACAGCGCCCATCCCGCGCATCTGGCGGTGCTGGAGGCGACACGGGACATCTTTGACGCCAAGATCGCGGACTATCTGCTGACCGAATAACCCGCGTCTGCTGACGCACACCCAAACGAAAACCAACAACAAGCCAACAATCCGGATGCAGCAGCATTCCGGAAACGGGAGAACTCATGGAACAAGCAGTAGAGAAAAGGCCCGGCAAGGGCATTGCCCTGCTCAAGATGATCAGTCTGAGCCTTGTCGGCATCGTCATCTTTTTTGTCGAGCTGCCCCTGGGCGGAAAATCGACCATCCTGCCGATGCGGTGGCGCAGCATGCAAGACCGGCCGCAATCGCCTTTGTGCTGGTGTTGATCCTCTACGGTGCGCTGAGCCCGGTAGTCGATGGCTCGTGGCGCCGGTCCTGGGGCGATATGGTCTTTTCCGGCTTCAAGATTCTGGGGCTGGTCGCCACGGTCGCCTATCTGGCCGGTGTCGCCCCTGCGGTGATCACCACGCCCGGCATGATGCCCTTCCTGTTTGAAAAGCTGGTGATGAACCTGGGGCTTATCGTGCCGATCGGTGCAGTCGGGCTCAGCTTCCTGATCTGCTACGGGCTGATCGAATTCTGCAGCGTGTTCCTGGAACCCGTGATGCGCCGGATCTGGCGCACGCCCGGCTATTCGGCAGTGGACGCGGTGGCATCCTTTGTCGGCAGCTATTCCATCGGACTGCTGATCACCAACCGGATGTATCTGACCAGATCCTATTCCTTCCGGCAGGCGGTGATCATCGCCACCGGCTTCTCGACGATCTCGGTTACCTTCATGGTGGTGGTGGCCAAGGTGCTGGGGCTGTTGCCGATCTGGAATTACTATTTCTGGTCAACGCTGATCGTGACCTTTGCCGTCACCGCCATCACCGCCAGAATTCCCCCGATCACCTGGTATGATGACAGCACCGAGACCCCGCAGGACGACGCGGTCGCCCGTCACGGCTATCTCAAATCGGCGGTGGATGCGGCCTTGATGCGTGTCGAGGAAAACCCCGCTTTCCTGCGTCTGCTGTGGGAAAACGTCAAGGATGGCCTCAAGATGACCTCGGTGATCCTGCCCACGGGTGTGTCGGTGGGGCTGCTGGGCCTGCTGCTCAGCGCCTATACGCCGGTCTTCGACTGGCTTGGGCTGATCTTTTACCCGCTGCTGTCGCTGTTGCAGGTGCCCGAGGCGATGGTGACCGCCAAGGCGATGGCCGCAGCCCTGGCCGAGATGTTCTTCCCGACCGGAATGCTGACCGACGCGCCGATGATGTCACGCTATCTGTTCGGCGTGACTTCGGTATCGGGGATCCTGTTCTTCGCAGGCTCGATCCCCTGCATTCTTGCGACCGAGATCCCGATCAGGGTGCCGCATCTTGTGCTGATCTGGGCCATCCGCGTGTTTCTCAGCATACCTCTTGGTGTTCTGGCCGCGCATCTTGCGCCAATCGCGATGTGATTTCCATGACAGCCGCCCTGTTGCGGCTGTCGATCTTTTTGCCTGCATGTTTCAACAAAGGGAGAGTCGGATGAGTTCGACGAAATTTTTGCGCCTGTTCGCTGGCGTGGCCATGGGTGGCCTGATGGCCGGTGCCGCCATTGCCGATCGCGTGGTGCTGGACGGGGCGTCGCTGAGCATCGACCAGGTGGTGGCCGCAGCCCGCGATCCCCAGACCGAGGTCGCCATTGACGATGACGCCCGCGAAAGGCTGCAAGCAGGCTTCGATCTGGTCATGGGTGCCGCCGCGCAGGGGGTTGCCGTCTACGGACTGACGGTCGGCGTCGGCTGGAACAAGGACCGCCCGGCCTTCAAGGTCGAAGATGGCAAACGCGTTCTGGACGACCAGCTTCTGGATCTGTCCCGTGCCTTCAACCTCAGCCAGTTGCGCGCCCATGGGGCCGGCTTTGGCGATGATCGGAGAGTGGCAGGTCGACTACAAGGGCCAGCGCATGCCCGCAGCCGAGGCCCTGGCCGATGCCGGGCTGACCCCGGTGCGTCCGGTGGGCAAGGACTTCCTGTCGATCATCAGTTCGAATGCGCTGACCGCAGGGCAGGCGGCGTTGCTGTCGCATGATGCGGGGCTTTATCTGGAACGCCAGATCGTGGTATTTGCACTGGCGCTGGAAGGCTTTAACGGCAATGTCGCGCCCTTCCTGGCCGAAACCACCGAAATCCGTCCTTTTCCCGGTATGGTCGAGGCAGCAACGCAGATTCGTGCGGCCTTGCAGGACAGCTATCTGTGGCAGAATTCGGACACGCGCGGTTTGCAGGATCCGCTGTCCTATCGGACCATGGCCTATGTGATGGGGTCCGCCATCGAGGCCAACAGCGCGTTGCAGGATGCCCTGACCATTCAGATCAACCACAGCGATGACAACCCGGCGGTTCTGGCAGAGCACAGCTATGACGGAGAGTCCTCGCAGGTCGCATCATATCAGGTCACGGATGGCGGCGCGATTTATCCGACCGCGAATTTCGATCTGCTGCCCGTCGCCGACAAGGTCGAGGCCCTGAATCTTGCATTGGCACGCATGACCCGGTCCATGGTGATGCAGACCATTCGCTATGAAAATCCGGCATTGACCAAACTGTCACGTTTTCTGGCGGCTGACGACAATCAGGGCCTTGCCTTCGGAGCCTTGCAGGTTCCCATGAGCGCGCTGGCAATCGAGGCGCGGCAATTGTCGCTGCCGGTGTCTCTGGATGGGTTGGGAACCTCGGCGGGCATCGAGGATGTGGCCAGCAACGGGCCGCTGGCCGTCGCGAATCTGGAAAAGATGATCGAGCTTGGCTACCGCATTTCCTCGATGCAGTTGCTGCATGCCGCGCAGGCTGCCGATCTGCGTGCGCCTGCACAGTTGGGCGAGATGACCTCGCAACTGCATGATGCCTATCGACAGAAGGTGCCCTTCGTCGATGAAGACCGCGCCTTTACCGAGGATCTGGCGCAGGGTGTCGAGGTTCTGGAAAACTTCCAACCAGCGCTCGTGAACTGAGCCTGACATGATGTGGCCGCTGCGAAGTCTTGTCGCGGCGGCCCTGCCATTCTTATGCGCCTTGCAGCCGGATGATGGTTCCCCAAGGGTCAGTCAGCGTCTGCGGGACAGGCAGGGCATTGTCATCCACCAGAAGTTCCACCACGGCCAGCCCGGTCGTCAAGGCAGGGCGCATTCCCGCCCCGGCACTGTTCCACGTGTTGACGGCAAGATGGTGATGATAGCCGCCGCTGGAATAAAAACTGGCTTGGGGTCGGCGGCTGACAATGTCCAGCTGCAACGTCCCCTGATAGAAGGCGTCTGCGTGCTGCAGATCTCCGACCTGCAAGTGAACATGGCCGATGCTGCTGCCGTCAGGCAGGCCCGTCCATGGTCGGGGGCTGCCGGATGTTGCCAGTTCCTGCAGGTCAAGACGGCGGTTTGCCATCTGAACCATACCGTCATGCCATGACCATTCCTCCCGGGGCCGGTCGCGATAGATTTCGATGCCATTGCCTTCCGGATCAGCAAGATACAGCGCCTCGCTGACCAGATGATCCGCTGCCCCGGTCAGGGGAATGTCGCTTTCGACAGCATGGCGAAGCCATTGTCCCAGGCTGGCGCGATCAGGCAGCAAAAAGGCAATATGGAACAATCCGGCACCGTGCCGGTCGGCAAGGGGAGCGTGCGGATCGTGGATCAGTTCTAGAAGCAGCGTCTGTCCCACGCCAAGCCGGACGCTGCGGCGCGTGATCTCGATGACGGAAAGGCCGATCACCTTGCGGTAAAATGCTGTCATGGCCTTCAGGTCATTGACGATCAGTGTGACCGATCCGACCCGGATATTGGCATGAGACATGATGGCGCCTCCGCTTCAGTGGCCTGCCTTGCGCAGATTCGGCGTCGGGCGCAACGCATGGGCGCCGTCACCCAGCAGCGCCGAGGTCAGCAGGGCGACGATCCAGAAGGCCGGATATTCCCAGCCGCCGCCAGCATTGTTGAAGAAGAACCCTGCCGCGCCATGAACAGTTGCAATCGCGCCCAGCAGCACGGGGATCAGAAGCAGCGCGACGACGCGGCTGTAGACGCCTGCAATGAGGGCAAGGCCGCCGAATGTCTCGAGCAGGATGGTGACATGAGCCAGCGCGCCGGGCAGGCCCAGACTTTCAAAGAAGCTCGCGGTGCCAGCGGGTGTGAAGACCATGACTTTCAATCCGGCATGGGCAAGGAACAGCACGCCAAGCGCGACGCGCAGCAGCAGGGCAGCATAGGGGGCAGTGCGGGGGTCGGTCATCGGAAGAACTCCTGTTTCGTTGTTCCGATCCATATGCATTTTACGGCCCCAATTTATAATATAAGATATAATTCATAGAGCTTGAACCACAGGTGTTAGGTAAATGCTGGACAGGCTGACAAGCATGGAGGTCTTTGCGCAGGCGGTGCGATGTGGAAGCCTGTCCGGCGCGGCGCGCGTGGTCGGCATTTCGCCGACGATGGCGACCAAACATGTCAATGCTCTGGAGGACCGACTGGGCGTCAAGCTGGTCCATCGCACGACGCGCCAGATTACCCTGACGGATGCAGGCCGCCGCTATCTGGACAGCGTGGAAAAGGTGCTGGCCGATCTGGCCCGGGCCGATGCCAGCGCCGCCGCCGAGCGGGACGAGGTCGAGGGCGTCCTGCGCGTTACCGTCCCGGTGTCATTCGGCATTCGCGAGATTGCGCCGCTGCTGCCCGAACTGGCAGATCTTTATCCACGCCTGACGATCGATCTGGGTATCAGCGATGCCAAGGTCGATATGGTGGCCGAGGGCTGGGATGTGGCGGTGCGCATCGGGCACAATCCGGATGACACCTCGGTCGCGCGCAAGCTGGCACCCTGTCGGTTGCTGGTGGCGGCCGCGCCATCCTATCTGGCGGCCCGTGGCATACCACGAACAGTGGCCGCGTTGAGCGAACATGAATGTCTCAGCTATACTCTGTCCAGCCATCTGGAACGGGGGCGCTGGCGGTTCGGGAAGGATGGCAGGATCACGGTGCCGGTATCGGGCAGGCTGCGTGCCGGCAATGGTGATATCCTGGTCGCTGCGGCGCTGGCCGGGCAGGGGGTGATCTATCAGCCCAGTTTCCTGCTGGGTGAACACCTTCGTGCGGGGCGTCTGGTGGCTCTGCGGCTGGATCATCCGCCGGCAGAGATACCCGGCGTCTACGCCGCCTATCCGGCAACACGACGCGCGCCGGCAAAGGTGCGGGCCTTTATCGAATTCATGGCCACACGCTTTGGATCGCCTCCACCATGGGATCGCGATCTGGAGTTTCAGAAGTCCTGATCCGCGATATGACCGTCGCGGGCGATGGGCTGCGGCGGTTCCTGCCTGTCAGCAAGCTTTCGGCTCTTGGACAGGCAGGAGAAGCCGCGGTTATTGCCTGTTCGGTGCGGCGGGCGCAGGGCGTTTGGGCAGATCGCGGCTGAAGTAGCCGAACATCTGTTCCAGAACAGCGTCTATCTCGGAATTCGGGTTGCGCGGTGCCGCGGCGGGTAGGGGTGTGCTTTGTGCCATAATGATATCTCAGGTCAAAGTTGGTTCCTCCACCGAGAATCAAAATAGCACCGCAAGGCCTGTTCTTCCAGTGCTGCGACGCAGCGGAACCCTGCATCGCAACCCTGTCATGCAGTGGCCGCCTTAGCCGATTTTCACTATGCGATGCTTCTTCTTGCCGACCGAGACCTTCAGCCCCTCGCCGATCAATTCTGCATTTACAGGTGTTTGCGGATCCCTGACGACTTCGTTGTTCAGGCGCAATCCGCCCTCGGCCAAAAGACGCTTGGCTTCCTTGCCGCTGCTGGTGATTCCGGTTTGCACCAGCATCTGGACAAGGGAAATGCCCTGCGTCAGCGCGTCAGCAGCCAGAATCGCGACCTCCAGATCGCCACCGGCACCGCCCTGTTCAAAGACTTCGCGGGCCGTGGCCTCGGCGCTGGCGGCGGCTTCGGCCCCGTGCAGCAGGGTGGTGACCTCATTGGCCAGCAGGATCTTGGCCTCGTTGATCTCGGATCCCTGCAGGGCGCCAAGGCGGGCGCATTCGTCAAGGGGCAGCTCGGTATACAGACGCAGGAAGCGCCCGACATCGGCATCGGCCATGTTGCGCCAGAATTGCCAGAAGTCATAGGGGCTGAGCATCGCGCCATTCAGCCAGATCGCACCGCCTTGCGACTTGCCCATCTTGCGCCCGTCGCTGGTGGTCATCAGCGGCGAGGTCAGTCCCCAGATCGTCGCGTCATCGACGCGCCGCGTCAGGTCGATGCCATTGACGATATTGCCCCATTGATCCGATCCGCCCATCTGCAGCTGACAGCCATAGCGGCGGTGCAGCTCCAGAAAGTCATAGGCCTGCAGGATCATGTAGTTGAATTCCAGGAAGGACAGCGACTGTTCCCGGTCCAGACGCGATTTGACCGATTCAAAGGACAACATGCGGTTCACGCTGAAGTGCCGGCCGATGTCGCGCAGGAATTCCAGATAGTTCAGGTGGTCCAGCCATTCCGCGTTGTTCAGCATCAGCGCGGCACCATCCTTGTAATCAAGATAGCGCGAAAAGACGGCCTGCATGCCGTCGATATTGGACTGGATCGCCTGCTGGTCCAGCAGGGGGCGTTCATCCGAGCGGAAGGACGGATCGCCGACCTTGGTCGTGCCACCACCCATCAGGGTGATGGGGCGGTTGCCGGTTTTCTGGAACCAGCGCAACATCATGATGTTCAGCAGGTGACCGACATGCAGCGATGCCGCCGTGGCATCATAACCGATATAGGCCGTGACCGGCCCGGCAAGCAGGGCCTTGTCCAGATTTTCATAATCGGTGCAATCGGCGATATAGCCGCGCTCGGACATGATTTGCAGGAAATCGGACTTGGGGCTGTAGGTCATGGGCTGTTTCCTTCTGATCGAAGCGGATATACCGGCGGAAATGTCAAAGGAAAAGGCGCGATGATCCGGGCTTTGGGAATGATGTCGGGAACCTCGCTTGACGGGGTGGACGCGGCAGAGATCGAGACGGACGGCATCACCATCGCCAGCTTCGGCGACAGTCGCTTCCGCAGCTATTCGGACAATGAGGCCGCGGTTCTGCATGGTGCCCTTGGCCGCTGGCCCGGCGAGGCGGGCGTGGATGAGGCCGCCGGGATTTCCGTTGCCTGCCACGCCGATCTGGCCGGCGAATTTCCCGATGTCGAGGTGATCGGCTATCACGGGCAGACCCTTGCGCATGATCCGCACGGGCGCGGCACCCATCAGGCGGGCGACGGGGTGGCGCTGGCACACAAGACGGGCCGCCCTGTGGTTTGGGATTTTCGCAGCGAAGACGTGCGGCAGGGAGGCGAGGGTGCGCCTCTTGCGCCGTTTTTCCATTGGGCTTGCGCGCGTTGGGCTGTCGGGGCCGGTCTGTTGCCCGCCGCGCCGGTCGCCTTTCTGAATCTGGGCGGTGTCGGCAATATCACCTGGGTTGATCCCTCTTGTGACACGCCTGAAGAGAATGGCGCCTGTCTGGCCTTTGATACGGGGCCTGCGAATGCGCCGATCAATGATCTGATGCGCAAGCGCCTGCGTCAAAGCCATGACAGTGGCGGCAGGCTGGCTGCACGGGGGCGGACGAATCAGTCGGTTCTTCAACGGTTTCTGGCCCATCCTTATTTCGAACGGCCTGCGCCGAAATCCCTGGATCGCGATCAGTTCGTCGAATTGTCCGCCGCGGTCGAAGCACTTTCCGATGCAGATGCGGCCGCGACATTGGTGGCGGCGCTGGCGGCTGCGGTCGCGGCGGGCTGGCGCTGGCTGCCCTCGGCGCCTTCGACCGTGCTGGTATGTGGTGGCGGACGGCACAACGAATCGATCATGTCGGCCCTGGGCGCTCAACTGCCAGCAAATGTCCGCCCCGTCGAGGCCGCCGGGCTGGATGGCGACATGCTGGAGGCCCAGGCTTTCGCCTGGCTGGCGGTGCGCGTTCTGAAGGGATTGCCCTGCTCGGGCCCAATGACGACTGGCGTTGCGGGCCCCGTTTGCGGTGGCAGGATCAGCCATCCGAAAAGAAGTTGCGCGTAATGTCATTTTTTATTCTGTGATCTCTTGACGAGCGCGAGCGGGCTGCGTAAACCCCGCTCACCCCAGCGGGCGATTAGCTGGGGTAAGGTGAGTGTGCGGTTGTAGCTCAGTTGGTTAGAGTACCGGCCTGTCACGCCGGGGGTCGCGGGTTCGAGTCCCGTCAACCGCGCCACTTGCACCTTTCGCCCGGATATATGCGCGGTTGTAGCTCAGTTGGTTAGAGTACCGGCCTGTCACGCCGGGGGTCGCGGGTTCGAGTCCCGTCAACCGCGCCATTTCCTCCATCCCCCTTTGAAATTCAGTGATCTGCTGCCTTTGCCGTTGATTTCGGGACTCCTGTTTTCCGGCTGAACTGGCTATGCAGGAGCAGGATATCCAGAGGGGCAGGATTGCAGGACGATGAAGGACATGGGTGACGCAAAGGCGCTGGTAACGAATATGGGCGAAGCGGCGCGGGCGGCGGCGGTCGACCTTGCGACGGCCTCTGCCGAGCGCAAACATGCCGCATTGATCGGCGCGGCCGACGCAATCCGGACGAATGCCGAGGCGATTCTGGCGGCGAATGCGCAGGATCTGGACTTTGGCCGGGCCAAGGGCCTGAGCGATGCCATGATGGATCGTCTGACTCTGGACACCGACCGGCTGCGCGGGATCGAGGACGGTTTGCGCGCCGTGGCCGAACAGCGCGACCCCGTCGGTGCGGTGATTGCCGAATGGGACCGCCCGAACGGATTGCATATCCAGCAGGTGCGTACACCGATCGGGGTTATTGGCGTCATCTATGAAAGTCGCCCCAATGTAACCGCCGATGCCGGGGCGCTGGCGCTGAAGTCCGGCAATGCGGTGATCCTGCGCGGAGGCTCGGAAAGCCTGCACAGCAGCCAGGCCATCCATGATTGCATGGTGCAGGGGTTGCGGCAGGCCGGTCTGCCCGAAGCCGCCATTCAACTGGTGCCCACACGCGACCGCGAGGCCGTCACCGCGATGTTGCAGGCGCAGGGCCTGATCGATGTGATCATTCCCCGTGGCGGCAAAGGGTTGGTCGGGCTGGTGCAGCGTGAAGCCCGCGTTCCGGTTTTCGCGCATCTGGAAGGCATCTGCCACGTCTATGTGGATCACGACGCCGATGCCGCCAAGGCGCGGCGGGTGGTTCTGAATGCCAAGACGCGCAGAACGGGCATATGCGGAGCGGCGGAATGCCTGCTGATCGACAGCAAGGCCGATCCCCTGTTGCGCGAAACGTTGATTGCCGATCTGCTTGCCGCCGGGGTCGAGGTCCGTGCCGATGGCGATCTGGCCCAGATTGCCGGAACCGTGCCCGCCAGCCCCGAGGATTTCGGCAAGGAATTTCTGGACATGGTGATCGCGGCCAGGCTGGTTGACGGCGTCGAGGGCGCGATTGCCCATATCCGCCAATACGGCAGCCAGCACACCGAATCGATCCTGACCGAAAATGATGCGACCGCCGCGCGATTCTGTGCCGGGCTGGACAGCGCCATCCTGATGCGCAACGCTTCGACCCAGTTCGCCGATGGCGGTGAATTCGGCATGGGGGCCGAAATCGGCATTGCGACCGGCAAGATGCACGCCCGCGGACCCGTCGGGGCCGAGCAACTGACCAGCTTCAAATATCTGGTCACCGGCGACGGAACGGTGCGGAGCTAGGGCGCTCTGGACAGCCACCCGGCCCGGAAGAGGCGGGTGGCTGTCTGATTTTATGACAAACGACATGGAATGTTGAACAAAATGCCTGGCCCGTAATACAATGGCCGGGTGGCTCTTCTGCCATGTCGTTTCCGGAGTTCCAGCCCGTGGTCAATCCCGCGCTTACCCTTGCCGAACAGGTTGCCGACCGCATTCGGGCGCGCCTGACATTTGGCGAACTGACACCGGGTCAGCGACTGTCCGAGGCCGCTCTGGCACGGGATATGGGCGTATCGCGCAATACCCTGCGCGAGGCGTTCCGCCTGCTCACCAAGGACGGGCTGCTTGAGCACAAGACCAATCGCGGCGTCTTTGTGGCCACGCCGTCGATGGGTGCGATTATCGACATCTATCACATCCGCCGGATCATCGAATGCCAGGCCCTGCGCATGACGCACGGCCGTCATCCGGCGGTAGCGCGCATGGCGCAGGCCGTGGCGGCGGCGCAGGATGCACAGGCAAGACAGGATTGGCGCGCCGTCGGCAATGCCAACATGGATTTCCACGCCGCCATTGTCGAACTGGCCGACAGCCCCAAGCTGACGACATTTTACGGCAATCTTGCAGCGGAATTGCGTCTGGCCTTTGGATTGCTGAAGGTGCCGCAAGACCTGCATGAGCCCTATATCGGGATGAATGCCGATCTGCTGGCAATGGTTCAGGAGGGTCAGTATGAGGCTGCCGCGCGCCAGCTTGACCGCTATCTGTCGCAATCCGAACGTGCCGTTCTTGCAGCCTTGTCGGGGCAGGGCGGCAGGGGCTGATCCTGCCCGCAACCCTCAGCCTGTGCCGATCTCTTGCCAGGCGGCGTGGGCCGCCAGCACCACCTGCATCTGTGCCTGATGGCCTGCGACGAATTGCGGACCATAAATGGTTTCGTCCGGGTATTCGGTGATCAGGGTCAGCGGCACCGAGTGACGGTCGTCCTGTTGCAGATAGCAGGGAAAGCCGTTGATCATCTCGAATCCGGTTTCACCCGCATGGATCCTGTACAGGGCGATCTGGCGGGCATTGAGTTCAGCCAGTCCCTCGACCTCCAGCAGCGCAGTGGTGACGCGCTCCATCAGTTCCTGCGCCGTGGCTTTCCAGCCTTCGCGATACCGCAGGATCAGGAAGAAACCCTTGGGCAGGGTCCACATGGCGAAATTGCGGGGAATGTAGCCGGTCAGCGGGCGGGTCCATTCATGGGCCGGATAGCCATGCAGGTTGATGTGCAGCCGCGCCCCCGAGACCGCCTCGGCCTGCCTGCGGATCTCTTTTTCGAAAAGCGCACCGGCGGCCTCGCGGTATTCAAGGTCATCGCCAAGTGCCGTATAGCGCGCCGCATGCAGCATGTGGCGGGGAGTCAGTTCGCAAAGCCGCCCGTGCAAGGCATAGCCATCAGGGTTTTCCAGGGGCGAGATCACGAAGTCCGCGTCCTGAAGCGCCAGCCGGTGCGCTGCACGCAGGGCACCGACCACCGGGGTGGTTTCATTGGCATGCTGCCCGGCGGAAATCATGACCGGTTTGCCCTGCCCCCTGTGGTGGCGAGCTTCGACCTGCCGTGCGGCACGGCTTTGCGCGGCAAGGGGGGTGCCGCCGATCCTGTCGAGTTCAGCGCGGATCTGCGCAACGGACAGCGGCTCGGTCGCGCGATCCAGAGATTGCAATGGGCCGCCGCGATCCTGCCGGTCAAAAGACTTCAGGCTGACGCGGATCTCGCATAGCGGACCATGGCGGACCTCGGGCACGATCTGGCCGGGTTGCAAATGCCGGTCCCCCAAAGGTCTGCCAGAGCGTTTCTGGAACAGTTCCAGACATGAGAAATAGAGATCCTCATGCAGGGCCTCGGCAAGGCTGACAATCTCATCGCCACGGCCCAGATCCAGATCCCGCGCGGGCACGGCGGCGGCAATGTTCAGCTCTTCGAAGAGAGGTTCGCTGTCGCCCCAGTCGTGACCGGCAATGGCCGAGATGGCACCCCGGAAAATCTGTTCGTAATCGGTTTCCAGACGCCGCGCGCCCTGGGCGTCGATCAGCCAGCCTGTCGGAGACAGGACCGTTTCACCAATGTGATCGACATGGACATGGTTTGGGGCCAGCACCTCATGGCTTTCTGTCCCGTCCGGATAGGTCAGTTCGACCTGATAGACGCAGCCTTCGGCACCTTTTTCAAAGCGCAGCTGGGCCTGGGGGAACAGGGCCGCCAGCGGGTAGGTCTCGAGCAGAAATCGGTTCGGCTCGGCAGCGGGATGGAATGGCCAGCGAATGGTTGCGGCCAGCAGGCCGGGCCTGACATCTTCCAGAAAGAAATGCAGCAGCGGCTTGTAGGCACTGTGGATGCGGGCCTGGATGCCCTTGGCCGCCAGCGCTTCGCGGGCCCGCTGACGCGCCGCCCGGTCGTCGAAGGTCCATGCTTCGAAGGCGTCGGTCGCGGTGGCGACCAGCCAATCCAGCGTGGGTTGCGGTCTGGCGTGGAAATTCATCTTTCGGTCCTTCCCGTCGGGTCCAGAGTATCGCGCAGCCAGTCGCCCAGCAGGTTGAGGCCAAGCACTGTCAGCAGAATGGCAAGACCGGGAAAGACGCTGACCCACCAGGCGGTTTGCAGATAGGTTCGGCCATCGGCCAGCATGCCGCCCCAGCTGGGGATGGTCGGGTCCACGCCCAACCCAAGAAAGGTCAGGCTGCTTTCCAGCAGGATGTTGTTGGCGACATTCAGAGTCATCAGGACGATCACCGGTCCCAGAAGATTGGGCAGCAGATGTTGCAGGATGATCTTGCGCCCCTTGACCCCCATGGCCTGCGCGGCCAGCACGAATTCGCGCTCGCGCAATGCCAGAACCTGCGCCCGCACCAGTCTTGCATATTGCACCCATTGCGAGACGATCAGCAGGATGATGGTATTGGTCAGGCTGCCCCCGACAATGGCGATGATGGTAATGGCCAGCAGGATGAAGGGCAGCGCCAGCTGAATATCGGCCGAACGCATCACGACGATATCCCAAAGCCCGCGGTAATATCCGGCGATCAGGCCGACCGTGACGCCGACCAGGACCGATCCCAGAACCGAGACAAAGCCGACCTGCAAAGATATCCAGCCGCCGGCAAAGACACGGGCCATCACATCGCGACCCAGAGGATCGGTTCCGAAAGGATGGGCCGGCTGCGCAAAGGGAGGGATCAGTCGCGCGGTCAGGTCGATATCGCCGGCTCCGGGAAACAACCAGCCCGACAACAGCACGCAAAGCGTGATGCCCAGGGTCAGCCCAAGACCAAGAATGAATTCCAGAGAGAAGTAGCGTGATTTCAGAAAAGCGGTCATCGGGGTTACTCCGTCCTGATCCGCGGATCGATCAACCCATAGGCGATATCGACCAGCAGATTGACCAGCACGATCAGCGTGGAAAGGATCATGATGACCGATTGCAGAACCGGATAGTCGCGCCCGGCCACGGCATCAAAGGCCAGGCTGCCCATGCCGGGCCAGTTGAAGACGCGCTCGACCACCACGATCCCGCCCAGCAGGCCTCCGAACTGCAGGCCCAGAAAGGTGATCAGAGGAATCGCGCAATTGCGCAGCGCGTGCTTGTACAGCACCGTACGCTCGGACAGCCCTTTGGCGCGGGCCACCATGATATATTGCGATTGCATCACGTCCAGCATGGCCGTGCGCACCAGCCGGACATTGGTCGCGGTCAGGATGACGCCCATGGTCACGGCAGGCATCACGAAAGAGGCGATCCCGTTCATGCCGCTGGGTGGCAGCCATTGCAATGTGATCGAAAACAGCAGCACCAGCATCGTCGCCAGCCAGAAATTCGGGAATGACAACCCGACAAGAGACAGGATGCGGATCAGCTGGTCCTCCCATTTCCCGCGCCGGATCGCCGCACGGATGCCAAGCGGGATCGAAAGGATGATCGACACCAGCAACGAGGTGAAAGCCAGCAGCAGCGTTGCGGGCAGGGCGTTTCCGATCAATGTCGAAACCGGTGTCCCGCCCAGGAAACTGCGGCCGAAATCCCAGGTGAACAGCCCGGACAATGTCGCGAGATATTGTGACAGGAAGGGTTCGTTCAGTCCCAGACCCTCACGAATGCGCTCCAGATCGGCCTCGGTGATGTCGGTTGCACCCTGCGCGATCATCATTGCCGGATCACCGGTCATCCGCACCGCGACCGAGACAATCAGGGTGACGACCATCACCACGAACACGGCTTGCGCCAGACGTTTCAGCAGGAAGGCTGCCATGGACGGGCCTTTCAAAGTTACGGAACAAAGGCGCGGCGGCACCGAATCTGGCGCCGCCGCTGCAAGGGCGCCTATTCGACGCTGACGTGGTTCAGCTTCAGGCGGCTGTCAGGTGCGGGCTCGAAGTTCTTGACCCGCTTGTTGATCGCATAGATGGCGTTCAGATTGTAAAGCGGCATCTCGAGCGCGCGATCCGCGGCATAGGCCGCAATCTCCTGCAACAGGCGCTCACGCTCGGCCGGGTCGGCCAGCGGGCGCTGCGTCTCCAGCATCTCATCCAGCTTGGGATCGCTGTCATAAGGGTTCCATTTCTGGCCCGTGTGATACATCGCATAGGCGGTGTTGTCGAAATCGAAGGTCCAGCCGCCCCAGCTTTGCTGGAACATCTCGCCGGTCTTGCCCTGGGGAATGATGTCGTTCAGCAAGACATTGGTTTCATAGGGTTTGATCGTCGCGTTCACGCCGACCATGCTCAGATAGGCGGCGACGGCCTGCGCGACCTCGTTGAAAGTCGCATCATTGCCGCGGGTGTTGATCTCGACACTGGCACCGGGCGCGACGCCTGCCTTTTTCAGCAAGTCCTTGGCCGCTTCGGGATCATAGGGCAGGGGCTTCATTTCGGGGTCGTAACCGAAGGACCGTTCGCCCTGGAATGAGGCGATGACCGAGGCCTGACCGCCCAGAACCGTATTGACGATGGTCTCGCGATCGACTGCCATGATCAGTGCCTTGCGGACATCCGCATCGGCGGTGATGCCGCGGCTGGTATCAAAGCGCAGCGCGGTGACAGTCGGTCCGGCGGTTGTCACCAGTTCCAGATTGTCGGCGGCCTCGATGGTCGGGATCATGCCCACCGGGATGGTCGGCGGAATGACCAGATCGACACCGCCCGATTGCAGTTCCGCCAGCGCGGTCGCAGGTTCGGTGATAAAGCGGTATTCCAGTTCGGACAGTTCCGGTGCGCCGCCCCAGTAATCCTCGAAGGCTTCCAGCTTGACGCCGATTTTCGGCTCGTATGAGGTCATCCGGAACGGGCCTGTTCCCACCGGTCTGATGTTGAAAACATCGTCGCCCATTTCGGTGATATATCTTGGCGGCACGATCATCGCACCATATCCGGCCAGCTTGGTCAGCAGAACTGCATCGGGCTGCGACAGATGGAAATCGACGGTATGCGCGTCGATGATCTCGACTGAATCGATGGCAGAGTAATTGGCCTGTTGCGGGCCTTTTGCGCCTTCATTGCCCAGCAGGCGATCAAAGGTGAATTTCACTGCCTCGGCATCGAAGGGTTCGCCATTGTGGAAGGTCACGCCTTCGCGCAGCGAAAAGCGGATGCGCAGGCCGTCATCCAGAACCTCCCATGAGGTCGCGAGTCCGGGCACCAGCTTCATGTCGGGACCCCGATAGGTCAGTCCCTCGAAGACATTGGTGGCCAGCGAGGCCCAGTTCACCAGAAAGGTGTCGATCGGGTCCCAACTGCCGGGATCCTGCGGCGATGATACGATCAGCTTGCCCTCGGCCTGGGCCGTGCTGGGCTGTCCGGCGGTCAGAGCGGCCAGGGCAATGGCCATCGCGGTCAATGTCTGTTTCATTCCGAGCTTCCTGTTGGTGACTGTTCTGAATTGGGTGTCGAGACTAGCAACCGGCCACGAGATGTCCGGGCGAGACTTCGGTATAGGTTGCGGGGGCGGGTTCTTCCCCGATGCGGCGGGTCGTCGAGGGAATTTCGCCTTCAAGCGTGCTGCGCATGCGACGCACCGTCGGGTCGGGATGGGGCACGGCGGACAGCAGGCGGCGGGTATAGGGGTGCGCGGTTTCTTCGAAAATCTGCCGACGGCTGCCCATCTCGACGATCTGCCCCAGATACAGGACCGCGACGCGATGGCTCATCTTCTCGACCACGGCCATGTCGTGGCTGACGAACAGATAGGCCAGCCCGTCATCCTTTTGCAGATCCATGAACAGATTGATGATCTGCGCCTGAATCGATACATCCAGCGCCGACAGCGCCTCATCGGCGATGATCAGGCGGGGCTTGCTGGCAAGGGCGCGGGCGATGCAGATCCGCTGTCGCTGACCGCCCGAGAACTGATGGGGATAGCGCGAAGCGACACTGGCAGGCAGGCCGACCCGTTCAAGCAATTCTCCGGTCCGCCGCGCGATATCGCGGTCATTGTCCAGCAGGCCATGGGTGCGCACAGGCTCGGCGATGGACCAGCCGACGGTCCTGCGCGGATCCAGCGATGCAAAAGGATCCTGGAAGATATACTGGATCTCCTGTCGCAGCCTTTGCCTTTCGCCCAGGTTCATTTGCGACATCGGTTTCCCATCAAAGGCGATATCGCCTGCACTAGGCGAATTCAGTTGCATGATCGCGCGTGCGATGGTCGATTTGCCCGACCCGCTTTCCCCGACAAGCGACAGCGTCTCGCCCGGATAGATCTCGAACTGCGCATTGGTGACGGCGGGGCAGACATGGGTGACCTTGCCATACCAGGTCTTTTTCAGGGCAAAGCGAACCGACAGATCCTGCACTTTCAGCAAGGGGCCGCCCGCCGTTTGCGCGGTGTCCTGAATCCGGCGCTCCCCGACTAGCCGGGGTTCGCCGTCAACCAGCATGGTCAGCGGGGTCTTGCAGGGAAAGTCCTGACCTGTCATCTCGCCCAGTTTCGGCACCGCGGACAGCAGGCTGCGGGTATAGGGATGACGGGGATCGGCAAAGATGCGCTCTACCGGCCCTTCCTCGACCTTTTCGCCCCTGCACATGACCACCACATCATCGGCAATTTCGGCGACCACGCCCATGTCATGGGTGATGAAGATGATCGACATGCCCAGTTCGGCCTGAAGGTCACGCAGGATATCCAGAATCTGTGCCTGAATCGTCACATCCAGCGCGGTTGTCGGCTCATCAGCGATCAGCAGGCGGGGGCGACAGGCGACCGCCATGGCGATCATGACGCGCTGGCGCATGCCTCCGGACAGCTGATGTGGGTAGCGGTGGATCACGCCCTGCGCATCGGGCAGGCGCACCAGAGACAGCAGGCGCACGGCCTCGGCAAGGGCATCCTGACGCGACATGTTTTCGTGCAGCATCAGGACCTCGGCGATCTGATCGCCGATCGTATAGACCGGGTTCAAAGAGGTCATCGGCTCTTGAAAGATCATCGCGATGTCCTTGCCGCGGATGCTGCGGACATCTTCCTGGCCGAGTGCCAGCAGATCGGTGGAGTCGTCCTTGTCATGCAGGATGATCGCGCCGCTGTCATATCGGGCGCCATTCAGATCGGCGAGACGCATGATCGACAGTGAGGTCACGCTCTTGCCCGAGCCGCTTTCACCGACGACGGCGACGGTCCGGCCCTGCGGCACGTCAAAGCTGAGATCCCGAATGACCTGACTGGTGCCAAAGGAGACGGACAGCCCCTGGATCGAGAGAATCGAGGTGGGATGCATGTCTTTCATCTGTGCCCTCTGAGACCGGAGCGTGCTTTTTCGCCGCATGTTTCAGTTCAAGTCATTTGCACGGCATGCATGACGCGCGAATTCATTAAAGCCACCGCAAAAAACATAAATCAAGAGGGTGATTTTGAAAAATAAGTCTACTAGAAATAAAAATTGTTGAACAATAAATGGAGTGATCCCACACGTATCCAGTCTGGTATGGTCCGAAAGCAAAGGCCGCCCAGAGAGGGCGGCCTGCTCAATTCAAAACGGTTGCGGGGCTGGCGTCAGTTGATCATCCAGCTTTGGTCATACCAGTCGGAAACATCTCCCGGCCATGTCAGAACATCGCCATCGCTGTCCTTCAGAACGCCGCTGTCGAACAGGAAGTGCGCCATGTTTGCAAAGCGTTCGCCGTCGATCTTGCCCACCGGCGTGTCCCCGTCGCGCAGATAGCCGCCAGCCGCAATGGCGACCATCGAGGCATGGACCAGCGCCTGATTGGGAAAATCGCCCGACTGGATCAGGATCTGCGCGGCGGCGCGGGGATGGTCGGCGGCCCATTCATAGCCTTTCTGGGTTGCCAGCATGAAATCGCGCACCATGTCCGGGTGTTCGGCCAGAACCTCGCTACGGGTGCCGATATAGCCGTTCTGCTGGTCGGGAATGCCATAGTCGGCATAGGTGAAGGATGACTGTTTGCGGCCCAGAAGCTCGCCGTTGACGCCCTCCCATGTGGCGACTTCCAGCGTGAAATCCACCGCGCCAGAGGCCAGCGCTTCATAGGCGCCGGTGCCAAGCGTGACCGTGTCCCAGACCGGTTCCCCGCCATCATTTGCGATCATCGTGCCGATCAGCGCGGCTTCCCATGCGCTGCCGAAACCGGCATAGGTCTTGCCCGACAGATCGGCGGGGCGGGTGATTTCGGTATTGTCGCTGTTATAGACGAGCCGCCCGTTTTCGTGCTGCATCGTCGCCCAAAGCGCAACCAGATCGGCATCGGCGGCCTTGGCACTCATGAAACCCAGCGAGGTCAGATAGGCGAAATCTGTCGCACCCGCCGCCAGCAGTGCCGAAGAACTGGTGTCGGAATAGGGCAGAATCTCGACATCCAGCCCGGCGTCTTCGTAGAATCCACGATCCTGCGCGACGACAAGGCCGATATGATTGGTGTTCAGCGTCCAGTCCAACGCGATGGTCACCGGCGTTTCGGCCAGGGCCGACAGGGGCGCGATCAGGGTCGCGGCAAATATAAGAGGGCGGATCAAGTCGTGGTCTCCTTCAGCAGCAGGGATTTCAATCGGTCACGCAGGGGCGCAAGCGTTGCTTCGTCGCGTTGGTCGCGCGGGGTGGTTACCGGGATATCGGCAATGATGCGGCCGGGACCGGATGACATGACGATGATCCGGTCTGCCAGCGTCGCGGCCTCATGCAGATCATGCGTGACCAGCAGAACTCCGCGCGGGCGTTCGTGCAATCTTTGCAGCAGCCAGTCCTGCATGCGCAGGCGGGTCACGGCGTCCAGCGCCGAGAACGGCTCGTCCAGCAGGATGAAGCGGCCTTCCTGAACGACGGTGCGCAGGAAGGCTGCGCGTTGGCGCATTCCGCCGGACAACTGAGCGGGGAACATCTGCTCGCAGCCTTCCAGACCGAAGGTTGCAAAAAGCGGGGCCACTTGCTGGCGGGCATGATCGCGCGAAAGTCCGGCAATTTCCAGCCCGATGGCCGCATTCTGGATGATGGTCAGCCATGGAAACAGCGCATCGCTTTGCGGTTGATAGCACAGGGCCGGATGCGGGCGTGTCACGGGGACGCCATCCAGAAGCAACTGTCCACTTTCCTGCATGGCATCGGGCAGGATGCCGGCCAGCCATTTCAGCACCGAGGTCTTGCCGCAGCCCGAGGGGCCGATCAGCGCGGTCATGGTCCCGTCGGCCAGCGAAAGCGACAGCTCTGACAGCAATTCGCGTTCTCTGGTGCGGATCGACAGCTTGCGGATCTCAAGCATGGCTGCGGGCCTCTGGCCCCTTGGCGGTCAGCCGGTCTATCAGCCGCAGCACGCCCAGCAGGGTCAGGGTCAGGCAGGCCGATACGACCACTGCGGCCAACACCAGATCGGCCCGGAAATTGTTCTTGGCCGACAGGATATAGATGCCCAGCCCGCGCCGTGCCCCGGCATATTCGGCAAAGATCGTCGCGACGATCGCATAGGTGGCCGAAATCCGCAGGCCCGCCAGAAATGCCGCACGCGCCGAGGGAAGCGTGGCGCGGCGAAATACGCTCCAGCGGCCCGCGCCCATAGACCCCAGCAATTCACGGAAAGCAGGCGGGGTTTGACGATAGCCCGACAACAGGCTGAGCAGCATCGGAAAGAAAGTGACAAGGATCACCAGCAGGACCTTGGGCAGCAGGCCAAAGCCGAACCACAGGATCATCAGCGGCGCCAGCGCGACCAGCGGCACGGTCTGGCTGGCCACGAACAGCGGCATCAGCCCTCGTTCGGCCCAGCCATTGAAATGCAGCAGCACCGAGGTGACAAAGGCAAAGCCCACCGACAGCGAAAAACCCAGCGTCGCCACCGCCAGCGTCACACCGGCATGCATGCCGATCTCGGCGCGGTTCTGCATCAGCGCCCGGAATACCCCGGAAGGCGGCGGCAGGATCAGCGGCGAGACATCCGCCATGTGGCAATAGACCTCCCATCCCGCCAGCAGCAGGACGGCAAGGATCAAGGTCGGCAGGACGCGGGTCAGCATGAGGCTTTCCTTGCGCTGCAGCCTCAATCTTTGCTGGGGCTGTTGGCCGAGGCGGTCAGATCGATGGTCACATGTCCCTCGGCTGGACCAAAGCGCAGGAATGCCTGCCGCAGCGTTTCGAAGACCGCGCCGGCATCGCCGCGCAGGCGGGTGCAGAAGTTCTTGGAACGCAGGAAGGTGCCCGAGGATTTCAGGAACTCGATGCAGCCGTAGATTTCGTCCATATGCCGATCCTGGCCCAGCACATACAGGGAAAACTGCACATCGATCTGCACGCCCATATCCGGGGCTTCAGCCACGGCCTCTTGTGCCTGAAGCTGTCGCTGCGCCAGCGGTGTATTCTGGGCTATGGCCAGAATGTCGCAACGGCAGGATGGATCATCGGGTTCACCGGGGCAGCCGCGCGACAGGGTGACATGCATGGTCGAATGGGCAGGATTGCGTGCCGTCGTCGCGAACAGGTCGCGGATCGCATCAATCAGCGGACCGGGCGCGCCGACCATCAGCGTGGACATGTCATCAGTCTCGATGCGCAGATCGTCACGATAGGGGTCCAGGGCCTTCAGCCCGGACATGATGACCTGAACGAAATCCGAGGTCATCGGATAAAGAGACACTTGTGCGCCAATGAACATGCGATCCTCGCTCCGCCGGCATTACCCGGATCAGCTGTGAAGGGTTCGCGCTGCAATGCGCATCTCAGCCCCGCTGTGAGCACCCCCGTTTATGGCGCGCAACATCGGGCAATGGCATGCTGCTGTCAAGCGTCCGGGCGGCGTCGAAACGCGAAGCCGTGCCGAAATGGCGATCCCGGCAAATATTGCGAGATTGCGCGGCGCAGCGATGGCGGTTTCCGCTCTTCCTGCAGATAGGGCAATATCCTGAATATTGCGGCGCTGGCGTCGCGCATCAACTTGATCTGCTCTTTCTCGGTCGGAAAGGGATCCTTGGCACCTTCGCTCAGATCGGACAGATCGAACAGCGCCTCCAGATCGGGTCGGAACCGGCGTCGCAGGGCTTCGATCTGATCGGCGTGCTGCGACACGATCCAGCGGCGTCTGTCCAGATGATAGACATCGCGCGATCTGGAAATTCCTGCCGGCGCCAGTTTCTGGGCCGCGCTCGTGATCGCCGGAGCGGTCAGCTGCAGTTGTCGGACGGCCAGCCCGGACATCTGGCTGAAGGCCAGCGAAAAGGAAGTATTGGCGGGCTCGGCCGGCGTGATCAGATCGGCGGTTTCGGTGATGCCAAGGACATTGAGAAAGTCATCAACAGCATTGCCATTCAGCAGGTGACAAGGGTCATAGGGGCGCAGGATGATGCTCTGCTCTCCGAAACTGTCCGCATATTCGTCGATGATCTGGCTGTGCAGCAGCCTGGCGTGATGCTGACGCAGAAATTGTCGGGCCGTGGATGTTGTGGCATCGGCCTTGACCCGCTGTTTGAACAGGCTCTCGACGTAAAGATCGGGGCGTCTGAGATAGACCACGATCCTGGTTTGATCCTGCAAGGGTTCGGGCAGGATGTCATGCAGGCGTGTCGCCACGCCGGGCTGAGAGAGCAATTCGCCGCTGAGGATGGCATCGCGACACCGGGATCGTGCCAGTTCCCTGTGCAGTTCGCGGCCGAAACGCGCGCCATCCCCCGACAGCAGCATGGCCGCCACCGGATTGTGGTGGATGCGCATGTCAGCCGGCTTCTGGCGGCCCGCATGCAGATAGCGCAGCGAGTGCTTTTCCAGAAACGGCGCATTCATATTCAGAACGTGCTGAATGGAGGATGATCCGGTCTTCTGGGTGCCGATATGGATGTATAACATTCCTGATCAAGACTCTGAATTGCGTCCGGTTCCAGTCGTGGCCGATCTGCCCGATGGCGGCTGTGGCCGTTTTGCAAGGTGCGGCCTTGCCGCTCTGCAGGCAAGCGGGTTTCCCCGTGGTTGCGATCTATGAGCCAAGCAAGCCCTGCGCCAACAGCTTCGCACTGCTGACGGCCTTTTCCCGATGCAGAGGCCAGGTCTGGGTCAGACCTTCCACGATCAGCAACAGGGCCACTTCCCGACCTTCCAGCCCGGTTGCGGCTGCGGCACGCGCAGCGACCTCGGATTTGTGGCGCTCCAGCAGGTCGCGCAATCTTGCGTCGCCGGGGGCGGCAGCAACGGCGGCGTGAAACAGGCAGCCGTGCGAGGCCTCGGCGATCATCCAACCGCCGACCCGATCCATCAGGTCCAGCACGGCCCGGCGCGGATCCCGAGGCAGATCATCAAGGACATGCGCCAGATAGCGCCGGTGCCGATACTCCAGCGCGGCATAGACCATGTCGCTGCGCGAGGGGGTGTATTTGTACAGCGTGCGCAGGCTGACCCCGGCGGCATCGCGCAAATCCTCGACGCTTGGTTGTGCAAAGCCACCCGTGGCGAATGCGCGCTCAAGCCCGGCTGAAATTCTGGTCATCATATCGCTCATGCTTGACCATGTAGAATGTTTGCTCTACCCGAGCAAGTAGAGCAAACATTCTACCAAGACGAGGTGATCGCGATGACTGTTCCCGAAACCATGAAGGGCGTGGTTCTGACCGGCCATGGCGGTCTGGACAAGCTGCAGTGGCGCGAGGATCTGCCGGTGCCCCAGCCCGCAGCGGATGAAGTCTTGCTGCGTGTGGGCGCGGCGGCGCTGAACAATACCGACGTGAACACGCGGACCGGCTGGTATTCCAGGAGCGTGCGCGGCGATACGGCCTCGGGTGCCAGCGAAGGCTATGGCGGGGCGACCGAGGCCGATGGCGCATGGTCGGGCGCCGCGTTGAAATTTCCCCGCGTCCAGGGTGCTGATTGCTGCGGAGAGATCGTCGCGACAGGGGCCGATGTCCCGCCGTCGCGTATTGGCGAGCGGGTGCTGCTGCGGGCGATGTATGCCACCGGTCCGGGGCGGGGTGATGGTCTGGACTTCGAGACCCTGGGTTCGGAATGTGACGGCGGATTTGCCGAATATGTCACCATGCCGGCGCGCCACGCGATCGCGGTGAAATCGGACCTGTCGGACGCCGAACTGGCGACTTTTCCCTGCGCCTTTTCCACCGCCGAGGGCATGATCCAGCGCGCTGCTCTGGGGGCCGAGCGTGTGCTGATCACCGGGGCTTCGGGCGGGGTCGGCTCGGCCGCGATCCAGTTGGCCAAAAGACGCGGGGCGCATGTCACCGCGCTGACAGTGCCGCAAAAGGCGGGGGCGTTGCTGGAACTGGGGGCCGATGAAACCCTGGACCGCGACGGGCCGTTTCCCGCGCAGGAATTCGACATGGTCATCGACCTCGTTGGCGGCGCACGCTGGGGCGAGCTGATAGATACACTGCGGGCCGGTGGCCGCTATGTCACCGCCGGAGCGATTGCAGGTCCGATCGTCGAACTGGATCTGCGCACCCTCTATCTGCGTGACCTGTCGCTGTTTGGCAGCACCTTCCAGCCCGACAATATCTTCACCGATCTTGTCAGCTATATCGAAGCTGGTGAGATCCGCCCGGTTGTCGCCGCCAGCTATCCCTTGCGCGATCTGCGCAGCGCACAAGAGGCGTTCCTGTCAAAGGCGCATATCGGCAAGATCGCGATTCAGGTGCGCGACTGATCCGCATTCCGGCCCCTGCATCAAAGATGCGGGGGCCTGTCATGCTCAGTCCAGAAACCATTTCGCGGCATTGCGATAGCTGATGTCGCGCACCAGATCGTTCAGCGCCGTCTGGTCACCGGGCAGCAGGCCGTCCTTGTGCCATTGACCTATCATCCGGCACAGCAGTCGCCGGAAATATTCATGCCGTGTGAAGGACAGGAACGAGCGGCTGTCGGTCAGCATTCCAAGGAAGGTAGAAATCAGCCCCATTTGCGCCAGATCGTTCATCTGGCGCTGCATGCCGTCCAACTGGTCATTGAACCACCAGGCGGTTCCGGCCTGAATCTTGCCGGGGCGACTGCCATCCTGAAAATTCCCGGCAGTGGTGGCCAGAATCGCGTTATGAGCCGGGTTCACCGAATACAGCACCATCGCGGGCAGCTCGTCGCTGCGATCCAGCCGGTCCAGCAAGGCGTTCAAGGGCGCGGCAATGGCAAAATCATTCATGGAATCGGTGCCGGCATCGCGCCCGATCCGTTCCAGCAGGCGGCTGCTGTTATTGCGCAGCGGACCGATATGCAGCTGCATGACGATGCCGCGTGCCGCATAGGCCCGCCCCAAGGTCACGAAAAGCGCCGCGCGCAGGGCTGCTGCATCGGCGCTGTCCAGAACCTCTCCGTCAAGACGGCGGCGCAGCACGTCGTCCAGCTGGCTGGACGGATATTCGGCCCCGCAATCAAGCAGTTCGATGCCGTGATCGGCCGCCCGACAGCCATGCGCGACGAAATGGTCCAGACGCTGCAACAGCGCCTCGGCCAGACCATCGAAATCGCGGATTTCGCTTCCGGTCAGGGTTGCCAGGGCCTGAATATAGGGCACGAACCCCGCGGCCTCGATCTGGAAGACCCGATCGGGTCGGAAACTGGGTGCGACGACAAGCTCGGGATCGCCCTGCAATTTCTTGTGGTGGGCCAGATCGTCCAGCGGGTCATCGGTCGTGCCCAGGAATTTCACATTCATCTGGCGCAACAATCCGCGCGCGCCGAATTCCTTGCCGGGCAGCATCGCATTCACATGGTCCCAGACCTGATCTGCCGTGTCGGGGGACAGAACCGTGCCCTCCAGACCGAAATAGCGCCAAAGCTCCAGATGCGACCAATGGTGCACGGGGTTCATCACCAATCGGGGCATGGCCTCGGCAAAGGCATCGAATTTCTCGCGATCCGTGGCCGGAGCGGTGATCCGATCTTCGGGAATGCCCGCCCACCGCATGACGCGCCACTTGTAGTGGTCATGGCCCAACCAAAGCTGTCCCAGGTTGTCCCAATGCCGGTCTTCGGCGATTTCGGCCGGGGGCAGGTGGTTGTGGTAATCGACGATCGGCAGATCGGCCGCGACCTCATGATACAGGCGCTGCGCCTCGGGGGTGTCCAGCAGAAAGTCCGGGCCAAGGAATGTTGTCATGGGTTACTCGCAGGTTTGCGCGATGGCGTTGCTGATGTTGCCCTGACTCAGGACCGCATAGGCGGCGGCGACCGGGCGGGCGAAGCGGGGATCATTGGCCAGTTCGGCGGGGAAGACCTGTGACAACGCAAGCATGGCGGCGACGAATTCGGAACCATCAGCGTGGTCCTGAACGATCTGGCGCAACTCGCGCTCCAGCGGATCGGGCAGGGGATCCCCTGCCTCGACCGTCACACGGACATGGCGCAGCCATGCGGCGATCCCCAGAAATGTCAGCGGGCAGCCCTCGTCTGCAGCAAGATGCTGCGCGGCGGGAGCGATCAGCCTCTGGGGCAGTTTCGCACTGCTGTCGGTGGCAATCTGGCGGGTCTGATGATGCAGGCGCGAATTGCCGAAACGGGCGATCAGGTCATCGGCATATCCGGACAGATCGATCCCCGCCACCGGGCGCAGGGTGGGGGCTTGTTCCCCGACCATCAGCCTGCGTGCGGCACGTTTCAGTCCGGCATCATTCATGCAATCGGCGATGGTGCGATGCCCCGAGAGCGTCCCCAGACAGGCCAGAAAGCTATGCGCGCCATTCAGCATGCGCAGCTTCATGTCCTCATAGGGGCCGACATCGGGGACAATCTGCGCGCCGGCTTCTTCCCATGCGGGACGACCAGCGGCGAAACTGTCCTCGATAACCCATTGGCGGAAGGGTTCTGCGACGATGCTGTTTTCATCGCGTTTCCCGGTTGCCCGTTCGATCAGGTCCAGCGCGTCGGAGTCCAGCGCGGGAACGATCCGGTCGATCATGGTCGATGGGAAGGTAACCTTGCTGTCAATCCAATCGGCCAGCCCGCTGTCGCGTTGGCGCGCGAATTCCATCACCGCGCGGCGGGCCAATGCACCGTTATGGGGAAGGTTGTCGCATGACATGATCGCCAGCCCGCCAAGCCCGGCCGCGCGACGCTGCGCCAGTCCGGCGACGATCACGCCGATGGCGGTGCTCGGCGCTTCGGGCGCGGCAAGATCGGCGGCAACTCCGGGATGTTGCAGATCAAGATGCCCGTCGCGCAGCGTATAGCCCTTTTCAGTGATGGTCAGCGAGATGATGGCCAGATCCGGCTGGGCAATCTGCGCCAGCAGACGGTCTGTCCCGTCGCGTTTGGGGTGCAGCGTCGCGCAAACTGCGCCGATCTGGCGCGCGGTGATGCCGTGGTCATCGGCCTCGATCACGTGATACAGGTGATCCGCCGCGTCCAGCGCGTCCAGTTCGGCCTGACCTGAATTCAGACGGCAGGCGACAACACCCCAATCGCCCCCCTTGGCAAGGGCTTCGTTCAGATAGACCAGTTGATGGGCGCGCGCGAAAGCTCCAAAGCCGATATGCAGGATGCGGGGCCGCAGGGCTGCGCGATCATATGAGAAGGCGATATGGTCAATGCTCTGCATGGGGCACCTTGCTTGCAAGAATATGATCCGTTTCGACGCCATTGATCCGCAGGACACGGGTCTCTGATGCGGGCAGGGTGACCGTCAATTTCTGCCATTGGGGTAGCCAGTCACCCGAGGCCGTCAGTGTCAGGTCAATTGCATCCTCGCTGCCATTCACCTGAACATCCAGCAGCCAATGTGCCCCATCGAGGGCCCTTGCATCGACACCGTCATCTTCATACAGCAGGGCGTGATCGCAGAAGGTGCCCTGGGCAGGGAAAATGGCCAGACTGCGGTTTGGATCGGCCTCGCTTGCGGCGCGTTTGGCGCCTGCCGACAGGGGCAGCACCGCGCCGGCGCGCACGAACAGCGGTATGGTGTCAAGGGTGACCGGCAAGGTGATGCTCTGCCCCGGTGCGTGCCAGGTCTGACTGTGAAAGTCATACCAGCCGGTGCCATTGTCGGGCAGCCAGACCCTGCGCTCTGTCGCGCCGCGTTCCATCACCGTGGCCACAAGCAGATCGCGCCCCAGAAGGAAGTCGTCGCTTTCCTCGAAGCAGCGCGGATCGTTTTCATGGTCCATCAATGTCGGGCGCAGCATCGGCTGATGATCCACCACCGCCTGATACAATGCAGAATAAAGATAAGGGATCAGGCGATAGCGCAGATCGAGCGCGGCCCTGATCTGCGGCAGGATTTCAGGATACATCCACGGTTCGTTCACCGTGCCATCATCATTCCAGGAATGGATGGTGAAACGCGGGTGGAAAATGCCGTTCTGCACCCAGCGCAGGAACAGCTCGGGTTCGGGGCGCGGTCCGGAAAATCCGCCAACGTCATGGCCGATATTGAAGATACCCGACATGGACAGCCCCAGCCCCATCCGGGTGTTGTAGCGGATGGTCTTCCAGTCGGTGCGATTGTCGCCGGTCCATGTCTGGGCATAGCGCTGAATGCCCGGTGCGCCGGAACGGCTGATCAGATAGGGCCGCGTGGCGGGCGCATGGGCGATCTGCGCATCGCGCGAGGCGCGGGTCATCAGCACCGGCATCAGCGGTCGGATCAGCCCGATCTCGATGGGATCGCCAAAGCCGTGACAGCGCGCCGCGCCGTCCCAGATTTCGTATTCATTGTTGTCATTCCAGGTGGAGCCGATGCCATGGGCCAGCAATTGCGTTGCAATATTCGATTTCCACCATTCGACCGTATCGGGATTGGTGAAATCCAGATGCGACCCTTCGTCATCCCAGAAGACCGAACGTTCGGGCGCATCGCTTTCACTGTCGCGCACGAACAGCCCTGCCTCCATAGCCTCGGCGTAGCGGGGATGATCCTGCAGCAGACAGGGCTTGATATTGGCAATCAGATGAACCTGACGTTCGCCATATTGCGCCGCCATGGCGTCAATGTCGGGGAATTTCTCGGTGTTCCAGTTGAACACATAGCGCTTGTCGCCAATCGAGGTATAGCCCGACGACATCTGGAAGCTGTCGCAGGGCAGGTCATGTTCGGTGATCCTGTCCAGAAAGCCGCTGACCTGATCCTGTGCATCCGGCGCGTCGGTATAGCTCATGGTCGATCCGGAATAGCCCAGGGACCAGCGCGGCGGGAAGGCCGTGCCGCCGGTCAGCCAGGCCTGACGCCGTGTCAGACCGGCCAGATCGGGAGACCAGCTCATATAGTAATCCAGATCGCCATCCTGTGCGCGATAGGCGCGATAGGGACGGTGATAGTTGTCCAGCTCATTGCCCAGATCGAACCAGCAACTGGCAAGATTGTCGTAGAAGATCGACCATGATCCGGCGTTCCGGGTGCGCGTCATGGTAAAGGGGATATGCTTGTAAAGCGGATCGGTGCTTTCCGCGTCATAGCCCATGGCGTCCAGATTGCGCATTTCAAAGCGGCGCCCGGAACGTTCCAGATCGCCGGTCTTTTCGCCCAGACCGTAAACCTGTTCCGAGGACTCGCGCAGCAGGAAATGGGCGTGACTGTGATCGCGGGTGCCAGCCATATAGGCCCCCGTCGGGCGGTCGGTGGCAAAGACGCGCCATTCGCCATCGATGCGAGCCTGCCAGATCAGCTGCAGCGGTGCGCGAATGAGAAGGCGCAATGCCTCTGTCTGAATGATCAGCGCGCCATCTTCTTCGGCAAACTGATAGCCGGGGCAGCTAAAGCCGCAGTTCAGATCGCGGTCGCGGCCCTCGAAGGGCACATCTGCGTCGGGGGCAATGGACCATGTCCGCCCCTGCCGCCAGCCGTTGGCCCCGATCAGCGAGACCCGGAACAGGTCCTGTTCCAGCACCGCCACGCGCAGGCGGCGACCGGCTTCGAGGTCCAGGGTGACGGTGGCGTCATCGCGGCTGTGAAAGCCCCAGTTTTTCAGCGTTTTCATTCAATCAACCGTAGTTCAGAAGCCATTGCGGAAGGATCAGGCTGATCTCGGGCACGAAGGTCACCAAGAGCAGCAGGCCGATCATGACGGCGTAAAAGGGCAGCAGCGGGCGGATCACCCGGGCGATGGGGACCTGGCCGACCGAACAGCCGATGAACAGCGCCGATCCCACCGGCGGCGTGCAGATGCCGATCGACAGGTTGAAGGTCATCATGATCCCGAAATGCACCGGGTCCATGCCCAGATCGCTCACCACCGGCAGGAAGATCGGGGTGAAGATCAGCAGCGCGGGCGTCATGTCCATGAAGGTGCCCACGACCAGCAGCGCCAGATTGATGACCAGCAGGATCACCAGCGGGTTGTCCGACAGCATCAGCAGATAATCCGACAGTGCGAAGGGGATGTCGCCATAGGCCATGGCGCGCGACATGGCGATGGATGTGCCGATCATGAACAGCACGATGGTGGTCGTGACGGCGCTTTCCAGCAGGATCGAGGGCAGGTCCTTCAGCCCGATTTCGCGATACCAGAACAGCGCCAGAACCAGCGAATAGACGACAGCGGCTGCCGAGGCCTCGGTGGCGGTGAATACGCCGCCAATGATCCCCCCCATGATGACCAGAACCAGACCCAGCGGCAGAATCGCATCCAGCGTGCGATGCCGGACTTCCGCCCAGCTGGGGCGCTGGGACACGGGATAGCCGCGCCGCTTGGCAATGACGCCGGCAACCAGCATCAGCGACAGACCCAGCAGGGCACCGGGCAGATAGCCCGCCACGAACAGTGCCGAGATGGACGTGCCACCGGTGATCAGCGAATAGACGATCAATGTCGTCGAAGGCGGGATCAGCAGGCCGGTCGGGCTGGAGGCGATGTTGACGGCGGCGGAATAGGCCGGGTCATAGCCTTCCTTGCGCTGCAGCGGTGCCATGACACCGCCGACCGCCGCCGCCGAGGCCACGGCTGACCCCGAGATCGAGCCGAACATCATGTTGGCAATCACATTGCAATGCGCCAGCGCGCCGGGCAGGCGGCCACCCAGGACCTTGGCGAATTCGATCAGCCGCAGGGCGATGCCGCCGCGGTTCATGATGTTCCCGGCAAGGATGAAGAAGGGAATCGCCAAAAGCGTAAAACTGTCCAGTCCGGATGCCATCTGCTGTGCGACGATGAAGATCGTCTGGTCAAAGGTCATGAACAGCAGAAATGTCAGCGCAGCCGCGATGCCGATGGAAAATGCAATCGGGACGCCAATGACCATCAGCGTCGCGAAAGAGGAAAACAGAACGACAGCGGCCCAGTTCATAGCCCGGCTTCCTTATGTTCAAGTGGCACTTCTTCGGGCTGGCCGAGAATCGAGTTTCCGCGCCGGATCTGCGCCAGATTTCCGGCCGCATAGGCCATGATGATCAGCCCCGACAGCGGAATGGCGCCATAGACCCAGCCCATGGGCAATTGCAGGGCCGGGGAAATCTGACCCGATGCCAGGGTGCGCTGCATCAGTTGACCGCCGCCCCAGACCATGATCAGCGCGGCAAAGAGCCCGATCAGCAGGGTGATCAGGGTCTCGATCATCAGGCGTTTGCGCCCGGACAGGCTCTGGGGCAGCAGATCGATGGCCAGATGGCGGCCCTGGCCATAGGTATAGGCGCCGCCGACCAGGGCCAGCCACATGAACAGGAACCGTGCCAGTTCGTCGGTGATGGTTGATGGTGTGCCCAGCAGGTAGCGGCTGACAACCTGCCACGTCACGCAGATCAGCAAGACCAGGAACACTGCGATGATTCCGAAACGCAGCATGGCGTCGGCGATACGTCTCATGGGTGTGCCCCTGCGATCATTTCATGTGGCATGGCAATCCTTCCTCCCGAAGCGGGGCGCGATCACCCCTGCGAGTCGGGCGCAGAATGCAGGGGTTGCAAGAAGTGGTCAACCAATTTTGCAAAATTGGTTGACACCGAGGAAAATTGGTGGCCCAAATTACCCCGGAATTTATTCTGCAACCGGCTTTACATCAGACCGACGGGTTCTCGTCGCGAATCTTCTGGGAGGAACTTCATGACCACGGCAAAAACGCTGGCCGCCACCACCGCGCTGTCCATGCTGGCAATGGCCGCATCGGCTGACGCGAAAACACTGCGTCTCAACCACAACAATCCCAAGGATCACCCGGTCCATATCTCGATGCAGAAAATGGCCGATGAGGTCGAAGCGGCAACGGATGGCGCGCTGAAGATCCGCATCTACCCCAACGGTCAGCTG
This sequence comes from Paracoccus seriniphilus, assembly GCF_028553745.1. NCBI lineage: Bacteria > Pseudomonadati > Pseudomonadota > Alphaproteobacteria > Rhodobacterales > Paracoccaceae > Paracoccus > Paracoccus seriniphilus. Next base: position 125,498 of record NZ_CP067132.1, on the reverse strand, counting down.
GGTTCGCAGCGCGAATCGACCGAACAGGTCCAGAACTGCTCGTTGGACATGGCGAAATCGAATACGTCGGAGCTGGAGGCCTTTGCCCCGGTCTATGCCGCCTTCAACCTGCCCTACATGTTCCAGAGCGAGAAGCATTTCAACAAGATCATCACCGGCGAGATTGGCCAGTCCATCCTGGACAAGGCTGCTGAATCCGGCATTCGTGGTCTGGCCTATTATACTGAAGGCGCAAGATCTTTTTATACCAACAAGCCGATTCTCAGCCCCGCAGACCTGCAAGGCATGAAAATCCGCGTCCAGCCCAGCCCCTCGGCAGTGCGGATGGTCGAACTGCTGGGTGCCAATCCCACCCCGATCGGCTGGGGAGAGCTGTATTCCGCGCTGCAACAGGGCGTCGTGGATGGCGCCGAAAACAATCCCACCGCATTGACCACCGCGCGTCATGGCGAAGTATCCAAGCATTTCTCGCTGGACGAGCACACGATGATTCCCTCGGTCGTGTTCATTTCGAACTGCGCCTGGGATGGCCTGACCGAAGAGGAAAAGACCGCGCTTTCGACCGCGGCCCGCAACTCGATGACCTTCCACAGTGCCGAATGGAAGAAAGCCTCGGACGCAGCGATTGCCGAAGCGCAAAGCGAGATGGGTGTCGAGATCCATCAGGTGGACAAGACGCCCTTCATCGAGGCCGTTCAGCCGATGTACGACGAGGCCACCGAAGGCAATCCCGAGCTGGCCGAATTGATCGATCAAATCCGCGCTGCGGCGCAATAAACGGAAGGGGCCGTCATGCTGGAACGTTCCGAGCTTGCTGAAAATGCCTTGGCGGCCCTTCACGACGAGGGCTACGCGCGCGCCTATGATGCGCGCAACCTGACCCATCGCGGGATGATCTTCACCGGCGGTCGCGTGGCGCAATCGCTGGACGGAGAGTGGAATTTCTGCGTCGATCTGCTGGATACGGGACTGCGTCAGAAATGGTTCGCGATGCAGCCACAGCCCCCGTCCGAGCGTAGTGAGCCATGGGATTACGATCCCTTCATGGGAGAGGTCGTGCCGGTGCCCTCGAACTGGCAGATGCTGCAGGACAAGTGGTATTTCTTTGAAGGTGGGTCATGGTACACGCGCCCGCTGGATCTGGAACCTGATCCTGACGGACGCCTGTTCCTGCGTGTCGGGGCGGCAAGCTATGACTGCAAGGTGTTCCTGAACGGAACCTATCTTGGCAATCATCTTGGCGCATCGACGCCTTTCTTCGTGGAACTGACCGATCATGTCCGGCCGGGTCGCAACTGGCTGATGCTGTTCGTGGACAATCGCCGGCAGGCCGATCGCGTGCCCATGCAGAACACCGACTGGTTCAACTATGGCGGTGTCTACCGCGAAGTGTCGCTGTATCGCACACCGCGGACGGTGATCCGGGATCTTGTACTGTCTCTTGCGCCCGATTCCTATGATCGGATCACCGCGCGGGTCGAGATCGAGGGCGCGGACAGCGCCCGGTTGCAGATTGAAGGTCTGGCCGAGGTCGAAATCCCCCTGACCGATGGCGTCGGAGAGATCGAGATTGCGGCATCTCCGCGCCTGTGGTCACCTGAAGACCCCCATCTTTACGATGTGACCCTGACGGCCGGTGCCGATCAGGTGCGCGACCGTGTCGGCTTTCGCCAGATCCAGCGGCGCGGGACCGAAATTCTGCTGAACGGCAGCCCGATCTGGCTGCGCGGTATCGCGGTGCATGAGGATGATCGCGATCTGGGCAAGGTCACGACGGAAGAGGATCTGATCCGCCGGTTCGACCATGCGCGTGATCTCAACTGCAACTTCATGCGTCTGGCGCATTATCCGCATCACGAACGCGCAGCACAACTGGCTGACGAACGTGGCATCCTGATCTGGGCAGAAATTCCGGTCTATTGGGCCATCGACTTCCCCAATCCTGCAACGCGAGCCGATGCCGAAAACCAACTGGCCGAACTGATCAGGCGCGACCGCAACCGGGCCTCGGTGGTGATCTGGTCGATAGGCAACGAAAATGCCGATACCGACGCGCGGCTTGATTTCATGTCCGGCCTCGCTGCCCATGCCCGCGCCATGGACCCGACCCGGCTGATCGCGGCGGCATGTCTGGTCAATCACCAGACCCTGCGGATCGAGGACCGCCTGACCGAGCATCTGGATATCATTGGAATCAATGAATATTATGGCTGGTATGACGAAGATTTCGATGATCTTGGGCGGATCGGCAAGAACTCCAGCCCGGACAGGCCGGTGGTGATCTCCGAAACAGGAGCCGATGCCGATATCAGTCCGGAGGGCCCTGCCGAGGGGCTGTTCTCCGAGGCATATCAGGCCGAAATCTATCGCAAGCAGACCGCCACATTGGCCGGGTTGGATTACGTCAAGGGCATGTCGCCATGGATCCTCTATGATTTCAGGACCGAGCGTCGGCAGGGCATTTACCAGCGTGGCTGGAACCGCAAGGGACTGATCGCCGCAGACAAGACGACGCGCAAGGCGGCATTCGACATTCTGGCCGCATTTTACGCCGAACGCGCCAAGGAAGCCAAGGAAACAGGGTCATGACCGATGCTCATCAACGCCGCTATCAGGACGTCGCCGCCGAACTGCGCGAGTTGATCCGGGCCGAGGGGCTGCAGCCGGGCGACCGCATTCTGACCGAGCGCCAGATCGCATTGCGCCTTGGCGTCGGGCGCAGTCTTGTGCGCGATGCGATCATCATGCTGGAGGTCGAAGGGCTGGTTCAGGTGCGTCAGGGCTCGGGCGTCTATCTGCAAGAGGATGCCGCGGCCATCGTTTCGGAACCGGTCGAGGATGATATCGGCCCCTTCGAACTGCTTGAGGCGCGTATGGTCCTGGAAAGCGCGGTGGCTGGACTGGCGGCGGCAACGGTTACCAAGTCCGACATCATCGCGATGCGCGATACGCTGGAGGATGAGCGCCACAGCATCACCGAAGGCCGCGACGATTACCAAAGCGATCAACGCTTTCACCTGTTGATTGCCGAGGCCACGCAGAATGGCGTGCTGGTCAAGATGGTCAGCGATCTGTGGGATCTGCGCAATCGCAGCCGAATGTGGGCGCAGTTGCACAGCCGGATCTTCGACGACACCTATCGCAACCGCTGGCTGGACGATCACCAGGCGATTCTGGATGCCCTGCGCGCGCGCGATGGTCAGCGGGCGCGTCAGGCGATGCGCGACCACCTGGAGCACGTCCGGGATACGCTGATGCAACTGTCCGATTCCGACGATCCGGATTTCGACGGCCATCTGTTTTCCAACGCCCGCAGCGCGCAGGCATTTTAAGTTAGACAGGAGCATGATGTGAAGCAGACATGGCGCTGGTTTGGGCCCAATGACGCGATCACCCTTTCGCAGGTTCGCCAGGCGGGGGCCGAGGGAATTGTCTCGGCCCTGCATCATCTGCCCAATGGCACGGTTTGGCCGGTCGATGAGATTCAGGCGCTCAAGCGGATGATCGAGGCCGCCGGTCTGGACTGGGATGTGGTCGAAAGCATCCCGGTGCATGAGGACATCAAGACCGGCGCGCCGGGATGGCAGCGCTATGCGGACGCATGGGCGCAATCGTTGCGCAATCTGGGGGCCTGCGGAATCCGCACGGTCTGTTACAACTTCATGCCGGTGCTGGACTGGACGCGCACGAATCTGTCCTATCCGCTGCCCAACGGGGCGCATTGCCTGCGTTTTGATGCCGTGGATTTCGCGCTTTTCGATATCGAGATCCTTGGGCGCAAGGATGCGATAAATGATCACCCGGCCGAGATTGTTGCCCAGATCGATGCGCGATCCAAAGCGATGTCGGATGCCGATCGGCAGGCGCTGACCGACACGATTCTGGCCGGTCTGCCGGGGGCCGAGGAAAGCTATACACTGGATCAGTTCCGCACCCATCTGGCGCGCTATGACAGCATTGATGCCGCGCAGCTTCGTCAGAACCTCGCGGCCTTCCTGCGCCATGTGCTGCCCGCCGCGGAAGAGGCGGGCATCGTGCTGGCAATCCACCCCGATGATCCGCCCCGGCCCCTGTTCGGTCTGCCGCGCGTGGTGTCGACGGCGAATGACATGCAGTTCATCGCAGGTATTTCGGATAGCCACAGCAACGGGTTCACCTTCTGCACCGGCTCTTACGGGGTGCGGGCAGACAACGATCTTCCGGCGATGCTGCGCGCGCATGGCGAACGGGTGCATTTCCTGCATCTGCGGGCGACGCGCCGCGAGGCGGACGGGCTGTCATTTCACGAGGCCGACCATCTGGACGGCGATGTGGATATGGTCGAGATCGTCCGCGCGGCACTGGAGATTCAGAAAGCCCGAGGCATCACCCTGCCATTTCGCCCCGACCACGGGCACAAGCTGCTGGATGACCACCACCGTCCGGGCGGCGCGCCGGGCTATCCGGCAATCGGTCGATTGCGCGGGCTGGCCGAAGTTCGCGGGGTCATCCATGCGGTGAAGCGCCACCTCTAGCGGCCGATCGCGCGCGCCCTTGTCGTATCCCGTTCGATCAGGCTGGTTGACAGAACGGTGTTGCGACAGGGCGAGTCATCGCCCGAAACGCGGCTTTCCAGCTGCTGCCACACGGCCCGGGCTACATCGTCAATGGGCAGCGAGACCGTGGTGATCGGGACCCTGCGCGCGGTCATCCACAGTGAATCGTGATAGCCGATCAGCATCAGGTCCTCGGGGGCCTCGATCCCGATATGGGCAAAGCTTGCCAGGGCGGCCAGCGTCATGACATTTGTCAGGCAGACCACTGCATCAGGCAGCCCCTTCTCTCCCAGCCATTCGCCCAGGCGCGCGGCGCCGGTCGTCGGGTCGGAGCCGATTTCCAGCACCTGCAAAGTGACGCCGGTTTCGCGGCTGACACGTTCCTGTGCGCCACGGATCCGTTCGCGAATTGTCGCGATCCCGGTCACCGAGGTGACCATCAGGATGGATGTCGCGCCCTTGGTGATCAGATTGTCCGTCACCGTCCAGCCCGAACCGTAATTGTCCACGGTCACCGTGTCGAAAGGGGTCAGGCTGGGATTGACGCGGTCCGCGCCAATGATCGGAAGATCGGGGTGATTGCGCAGGATGTCCATTGGCAGTTGATCACGGCAGGGCACAAATATCAGCCCGGTGGGGCGCCATGCCAGCATGGCCTGCAACCTTGTGCGTTCAAGCTCGGGGTCGTTGCGCGAACAGGACAGGATGACCTCGAAGCCGGAATCCTCGGCCTGTGCTTCGATCCGTGACACGAAACGGCTGAGGAACAGATCCTCAAGATCGGGGACCATGACAGCGATGACCTTGGCCTTGCCCGACCTCAGCCGCGACGCGACGCGATCAACCGAATAGCCCAGCTCTTTCGCGGCGGCCCGCACGCGGGTCTCAAGGGCCTCATTGACGTGTTTCTTGCCCGAGAAGACATGCGAGACGGTAGCTGTCGAGACGCCTGCGCGTTCTGCAACATCCTTGATCGAGGCGCGGCGCGGCCGCCCTGGCATGGCTGTCTTGTTCTTCATCTGTTTCGCCTTCGGCAAGGCCCCTCAGCCGTAAATGGTTGCGTATAACGTTTAACAAAATGAGGGTGGAATTCAAGAAAATTCTTCTCGAAATCGCGGTGAGTCATCTCTTCCGATTGCCGGATTTCTAAGTGGCTCTAGAATTTTTTCTAAAGTTAGTAGTTTGTAAATAAACGATTAAAATTGAACAGCGCATTCATCGTTCAGATTTATCCAGAAAGGTTGATTGACAGTTAAACGTTTAATTCGTTACCGTCCCTCGGCAAGACGCACGGCATGACCTGCGAGCGTCAGTCGCGACAGGGAGGGGACGGTTTGACATCCAATAGAGTGGCATTGATTGGCGGCGGGGCGACTTTGCTCTGGCTGGCCATCTGGGCCTGGTTGACGCGGGACGGAGGGCCGGTGCCCGAGCTGTTCTTTCCATCACCTGCAGATGTGCTGGACCGGCTGATCATGTTCTGGTCGCGGCCCTATATCGGCAGCACGCTGATGGGGCATATCTTCAGCTCTCTGTCCATCGTGCTGGCAGGCTGGATTCTGGGCGGCGTGATCGGAGTTCCACTCGGCATCGCAATGGCGTGGTGGACGCGGTTGAAATGGATCGTCTTTCCGGTCTTTCAGCTGATCCGTCCGGTGCCGCCGCTGGCATGGATTCCCCTGACGCTGCTGTGGATCGGTATTGGCGATGCGGCGCGGATCTTCGTGGTTTTCATCGCCGCGCTGGTGCCCTGGGTGATGAACTCGATGCATGCCGTGCATTCGGTCGACAAGCTGCTGATCGACGCAGGACGCACGCTGGGAGCCAGCGACCGCAAGATATTGACCCGGATCGTCATTCGCTCGGCCATTCCGACCTTGCTGGCCGGTGCGCGGATCGCGCTTGGCAATGCCTGGACAACGCTGGTCGCGGCCGAGCTTCTGGCTGCAACTGCGGGGCTTGGATATGTCGCGCTGAATGCCTCGCGGATGCTGGACACGGATGTGCTGGTCGTCGCGATGCTGCTGATCGGCCTGCTGGGCGTCATGCTTTCGGCGCTGATGGGGCTGGCGGCGCGGGTCTTTGCCCCATGGGTCAAGAATGACCGGAACGGAGGATAGAGCCATGCGTATCAATTTCCTGAACAAGCTAGGCCTGTCCGAAAGCCCGCGCCTGCCATTCCTTTACGGTGCGGCCTCGCTGCTGACCCTTTTGGCGCTATGGGTGCTGTCGACCAGCGTTCTCGACCTGGTCGATGCGCGGACATTGCCTTCGCCGGTTGAGGTCATCGGGCGGTTCCTCAACCTGGTTGTCGAGCCATTCAGTGGATCGACCCTGATCGGACATGTCGGTGCCTCTCTGTATCGTTGGGCATTGGGCGTCGGGGCCGCGATCCTGCTGGGTGTGCCGGTGGGCATCCTGTTTGCATGGGTGCCGGCCTTCCGCGCCGTATTCAACCCGATCTTCGAGGTGCTGCGCTACATTCCGCCCTTTGCCTGGGTTCCGATCGCCATCCTGTGGTTCGGCGCTTCGACCGCGACACAGGCGATGGTGGTCTTCATCGCGGCCTTTCCGGCCTGCGTCATCAACGCGCAACTCGGTGTGCAGCAGGTTGACCCGATCCTTGTGCGGGCCGCGAAAGTGCTGGGTGCCGGGCAGGGGGCCATGCTGCGCCGTGTCGTCGTGCCGGTCGCCGCACCTGCCATATTCACCGGCCTGCGCATCGCCATCAGCAATGGCTGGATGGCGCTGGTCGGCGCCGAGCTGGTCGTCGGCAAGGTCGGCCTGGGGTTCCTGATCTCGCAGGGTCAGAACAATGACTCGGTTTCGACCATCTTTGTCGGGATCATCGCGATCGGCACCCTTGGCGTTCTGATCGACGGCCTTCTGCAACGCTCGGAGACCCTGCTTCTTCCCTGGCGCAAACCACGTGCGCAGCGCGACGGATAATAGGAAAAATCATGCAAAATCAACAATCCACTCCCAAGCTTGAACTGCGCAATATCACCAAGTGGTTTGGCCCCAAAGACACGGGGGTCTGTGCGGTCGATGATTGTTCGCTCAGTGTTCAGAAAGGCGAATTCATCTGCGTGGTCGGGCCGTCAGGCTGCGGAAAATCCACGCTGATGACGGTCGGGGCCGGACTGGAAAAGCCGACCGATGGCGAAATCCTGGTTGACGGCAAGCCCGCCGGACCTCCGGGGCCGCAGCGCAGCGTCGTGTTCCAGAAATTCGCCTTGTTCCCTTCGGAAACCGTGGCGCAGAACATCAAGTTCGGATTGCAGATGTGTGGCGTGTCTGCCGCCGAGCAAGAGCGCCGACTGGTCGAGCAGCTGCAGATCATGAAGCTTGAACAGTTCCGCGACGCCTATCCCAGTGAATTGTCCGGCGGCATGCAGCAGCGCGTGGCGATTGCCCGTTCATTGGTGATGCAGCCCGAAATCCTGCTGATGGATGAACCCTTCGGTGCACTGGATGCGCAGACCCGCACAATTCTGCAGGAAGAGGTGCAGCGTCTGCACCGCGAACATCACTATACGGTGCTGTTCATCACCCATTCCGTCGAAGAGGCGGTCTATCTGGGTGACCGCGTGATCGTCATGAGCCGTCGGCCGGGCCGCATCAAGAAAGAGATCTCGCTGCCCCGCGATGTCGTGTGGAAGCGCGGCGATATCGAGGTTGCCGCCGAACATCCCGATTTCATTGCCGCGCGGCGCGAGATCTGGGCGCTGGTTCGTGAAGAAATCATCGCCCAGTAGCGGGCAGAACTGTTTTCATAGGGAGGAAAGATCAATGAAAATCAAGAACATGATTCTGGCAACGGCAAGCTGTGCCCTGATGGCGGGTGCCGTCTGGGCGCAGCCGGTGCAACTGAATCTGAACAGCCAGCCGAATGAAACCGGCTTCCCGCTGTGGCTGGCTGATCATCTGGGCTATTTCGCCGATAACGATCTTGAGGTCGAGATCACCTATTTCCCCAATGGCGGCGCGGCCCTTGCATCGGGCGTGTCGGGGGACTGGCAGGCTGGATGGACGGGCGGCCCGCCCGCGATCTCGGGCTGGGACAAGTTCAAGCTGATCTCGGTCGGCACGATGCTGAAGGAAGATCGCAACATCAAGCTGATCATGCGCAATGATGTGCTGGGTGATGGGACACCGGCTGATGCGCTGCGCAACACCCGCATCGGCACCGTGCCCAATTCGACCTGGAGCCAGTTGCTATACGCCTGCGCCGATCATTTCGGCGTGGCCCAGGGTGAACTGGAGATCGTGCCGCTTGATCCTCCGGTGACGCGGCAATCCCTGCTGAATGGCGAAATCGGCGCGGGGACCACCGCCGCTTCGGCCGATTTCGACATTGTCATGGACAAGGAAAACTACACGGTCGTCTGCGACGGGCAGGTGGCGGGCACCTCGATCATCGTGCCGCTGATCGTCACCAGCCGTTTCTGGGGCGATGATCCCGATGCCGCCGCGCGTTTTGTCGAGGCCGTCTATCGCGGCAATGAATACACCCGCGAACACCCCCAGGAAACCGTAGAACTGGCGCTGGAATTCTTCAAGGATGCCGGGATCGAAGGCACTCCGGAAACCGCAGCCTATGCCTTTGGCCTGCGCGATTTCCAGACCCTGGACGAAGCGATTGCCGACATGGAAAGCGGCGCGACCATCGATACGCTGATCGCCAGCGCCGAGGTTCTGGTTGCGGCCGGCGCCTATGACGAAGTGCCGGATCTGCCCGCAATGAGGGACAGCGCGCTGCCCATCCTGCAGGCCGCCAAAGCCCTGAGACAAGAATAACTATCCGTAACGGAGGTCATTGAACCATGAGTATCACTCAAAACAACACACACGAGCTCTTCAGGGGATATGTCGGGCGGACCTACAAGGATTCGACCCCTTGGTGGCCCGAACCCGAAACGCCCGACGAAGACAGCCCGAACGTTCTGGTGATACTGTTTGACGACATGGGCTTTGGCAGCCTTGGATGTTTCGGCAGCGAAATCGATACCTCGAACATCGATGCTCTGGCGCAGGGCGGATTGCGGTACAACAACTTTCATACCACCGCCCTGTGTTCTCCGACGCGTGCCTCGCTTCTGACCGGGCGCGACCACCACGCTGTCGGCATGTCGATCATCGCCAATGCCGACAGCGGCTTTCCCAGCAAGCGCGGCGCCATCCGGCCCAATGCCGGAACCCTTGCCGAAATGCTGGCGTCCCATGGCTACAACAGCTATGCGGTCGGCAAATGGCATCTGGCACCGGTCGATCAGACCTCGGCGGTCGGGCCGTTCGATCAATGGCCCCTGGGGCGCGGCTTCTCGAAATACTACGGCTTCCTCGAAGCCCTGTCCGATCAGTTCCGGCCTGCATTGGTGCGCGACAACCAGCATGTATCGCCGCCCTGCACCCCCGAAGAGGGCTATACGCTGAACGCGGATCTGGTCGACAATGCCTGCCAGTTCCTGACCGACCACGTGTCGCTTGCGCCGAAGAAACCCTTTTTCATGTATTTCGCCCCCGGCGCGATGCATTCGCCGCATCAGGCGCCGCAGGAATTTCTGGACAAATACAAGGGCCGCTTCGACGAAGGCTGGGACAAGATCCGCGAACAGCGTCTTGCCCGCCAGATCGAGATGGGCATCGTTCCCGAAGGCACCGGCCTTGTGCCGCGCAACGACGGGGTCGAAGCCTGGGATAGCCTGTCGGATGATCAGAAGCGACTTTATTGCAAGTTTGAAGAGGCTTACGCGGCTTTCCTCGACCATACTGACAAGGAAATCGGGCGACTTCTGGCGCATCTGGAAAAGCTGGGGAAGAAAGACAACACGATGATCTTCCTGCTGTCGGACAATGGTGCCAGCCAGGAAGGTCAGACCCACGGCTCGACCAGCACGACCTTTTACGAAAACATGGATGCCGAGAATTTCGACTTCAACCTCGAACGGATCGACAATATCGGCACCATGCGCGCCAAGAACAACTATCCGATCGGTTGGGCGCAGGTCGAAAACACCCCGTTGCGCCGCTACAAGCAGAACACCCATGCCGGCGGTGTTCAGGATCCGATGATCGTGTCCTGGCCCAGGGGAATTGGCGAAAAGGGCGGTGTGCGCAACCAGTTTCATCATGTGATGGATATCGTGCCCACCATTCTGGAGGCCATCGGCACCGAGGCCCCCAGCATGATCCGCGGTGTTCCGCAGATGAACATCCATGGCACGAGCATGCTCTATTCCTTCAATGACAAGGATCAGCCCACGCACAAGCGCACGCAGGTCTTTGAAATGTTCGGCCATCGGGCGATCTGGCATGACGGCTGGAAGGCGGTGGCCTATCACAAGCGCTATTCCGATTACGACGACGACCAGTGGGAACTGTATAATGTCGCCGAGGACTTCGCAGAACAGCATGATCTTGCGGACAAGGAGCCAGAGCGCCTGCGCAAGATGATCGAGATGTGGTGGGCCGAGGCAGGACGCTATGACATTCTGCCGCTGGACGACCGGGGCTTTGCCGAGCGCCGGGCCATGGCCAGACCGCGTACGGATTCCCCGCGTATCCAGCAGGAATATGTCTTCTATCCGGGCATGTCGCCCATTCCGGGCGGTGCGGCACCCTTCATCATGGATCGCTCTTACCAGATCCAGGCGCGGGTGCGCATTCCACAGGGATCGGAAGGGGTCATTCTGGCCTGTGGCGGATTATGTGGCGGCTACAGTCTCTATGTGCAGGACGGCAAGATCGTGCACGACTATAACTTCTATGAAGAGATGTTCCGCGCCGCTGCGCCGGTTCCCGAAGGTGGCGACTGGATTGATGTCCTGTATCGTTTCGAGAAGACCGGCATCTGCGAAGGCATCGGCCATCTGTCCCTGAACGGGCAAGAGGTCAGCACCGTCAGCATTCCCAAGACCTACCGCTATTTCATGGAATGGGAAGGTCTGAGCCTGGGCAAGGACGATGGCTCACCGGTCAGCCCGGCCTATGCGGATCGTGGGGGCTTCGCCTTCGAGGGAGAGATCGATCACGTGCGCATCACCCTTGGCAATGACATCGCCGGACCGCATGACTATGAAAGTCAGGACTGATCCCGGCGCGAAAAATGCAGATGCGCGGGGTCGCGCATCTGCAGTCCGCAAAGCTCCAATACCGTTTGGCGGTGCTGTCCAATGCCTGGCAAACATTGCCATAAAACAATATGATGCGTTGAAGACTTTGCAAATCACTGCAACCTCGGCCATGGCCTTCAAAAGGGGGGCGTCATGACAGATGCAATCATCATCGGTCTGGACGCGGGGACTTCGGTCATCAAGGCAGTCGCTTTCGATCCCAATGGCAACCAGATCGCCGCATCCAGCCGGAAGAACAGCTATCGCAGCCTGCCTTCGGGCGCGGCAGAGCAGGATATGGCCCGCACCTGGGATGACGCGGCAGCGGTGCTGAGCGAGCTGAATGATCAGATCCCCGACCTTGCGCGTCGCGCGGTGGCGATTGGCGTGACCGGTCAGGGCGACGGCACCTGGCTGGTGGATCACGATGGTGCCCCGGCCCATGATGCGATGCTTTGGGTCGATGCGCGGGCGGCAGCCCAGGCATTGGCCCTGACCGACAGCGCCAGCTATCCGCTGATCTATGACAGCACAGGCACGGGTGTGAACCCCTGTCAGATGCGGTCGCAGTTGTTGTGGATGCAAAGCCATGCGCCCGATCTTCTGGCCCGCTCGGCTGCGGCGCTGCATTGCAAGGACTGGCTGTATTTCTGCCTGACCGGAGAAATCGCGACTGATCCCAGCGAAGCGGTGCTGAATTTCGGTGACATGCGGCAGCGTGACTATTCCAATGAGGTGATCGAGGCCTGCGGGTTGTCGGGGTTGCGCAGATTGCTGCCGCCGATCGTGGATGGTGCGTGTCAGGATCACGGCCTGTCCACGCAGGCGGCGGCACGCACCGGCCTGCCGGCGGGCTTGCCGGTTTGCCTGGGCGCGATCGACATCATGTGTTCGGCCATGGCCGCCGGGTTGTATGATGCAGAACTGCAACCGGGGCTGACCATCATGGGCTCGACCGGAGTCCATATGCGCTTTGTCGAAAATGCCGCAACCGTGGTGCTGAACGAGGCCCGCACCGGCTATACGGTGGGTTTTCCCGGGCAGGCATTTGCACAGTTCCAGACCAATATGGGGGCTACGGTCAATATCGACTGGATGACCCGTATCGCCTGCGAGATGCTGGCCGCCGAAGGGGTGGCGCGCAGTCCGGCGCAGATCCTGGCGGGGCTGGATGAGAAGGTCATGGCGGCAACACCGGGTCGGGCGATGTATCACCCCTATATCCTGCCGGGCGGCGAACGCGGGCCGTTTCTGGACCCTGCGGCGCGGGCCAGCTTCAGCGGGCTGGATGCCACCACCGGATGGTTCGACATGATGCGGGCGGTCTATGACGGGCTCGCCCTTGCGGGGCGCGATTGTTATCAGGCCATGGGCGGCATCCCGCGCGAGATCCGCATCACTGGCGGCGCGGCGCGCTCGACGGCGGTCAAGACGATCCTTGCCTCGGTGCTGAACCGGCCCGTGCGCAATGTCGCGCAGGACGAGGCAGGCGCTGCAGGGGCTGCAATGACCGCCGCCGTAAGGGTCGGGCTTTTCGACGATATCGGTGCGGCTGCCGCGGCATGGGTCACGCCGTTGTTGCGCGATGTCGTGCAGCCCGATCCGGCGCTGGTGCAGACCTATGACCGGCTTTTTGACATTTTTCAGGAAACACGCCTTGCCATGCGACCCGTTTGGCAGACACAGGCACATATGCGCGAGGGCAGGAAATGACCAAGGACATAGCAATCATCGGCGATCAGTTCATGTTGTCCGATATTTTCGAGAAGGCCATTCTCGAAGCATGCGGCGACCGTGTGCAATGCCGCAAGCTGGACTTCGGCTGGCCGGATGAGCCGATCGAACAGGGCTATACCGAACCCCGCATCGAAGGGCTGCGAGAATACCAGGGCGATCCCGAGGTGGTCATCGAGCATATCGGTGACGCCCCCGTGCTGGTGACGCATCACGCGCCGGTCTCGGCGGCAATGATGGACCGGATGCCTCAGCTCAGGCTGATTGCAGTTGCCCGTGGGGGGCCGGTCAATGTCGATATCGCCGCCGCGCGGGAACGCGGTATCACCGTCGTCAATACGCCGGGGCGCAATGCCAGCGCGGTGGCCGAATTCACGATTGGGGCCATGATCGCCGAGATCCGCAATCTCAGCCGCGGGCATGAGGCCATGAAGGCCGGAAATTACCGCACCGATCTGTATCGCGCCGATGTGATCGGGGACGAGCTTTGCGACATGACCGTGGGCGTGATCGGCTATGGCCATATCGGTTCCCGGGTGGTCAGCATTCTGCGGGCCTTTGGCTGCCGAATTCTGGTCTCGGACCCCTATGTGCAACTGTCGGTCGATGATCTGAAGGACGGGGTCGAGCAAGTGTCGCTGGATACATTGCTGGCGCAATCGGATGTGGTGTCGCTGCATCCACGCGTGACCGAGGAAACCACCGGCATGATGAATGCCGAAGCCTTCGCCAAGATGAAGAAGGGCGCCTATGTCATCAATACGGCACGCGGTCCGCTGATGGATTACGATGCCGTGGTCGAGGCCCTGCAAAGCGGGCATCTGCGCGGTGCCATGCTGGAAACCTTTGCCTTCGAGCCGGTGCCGGAGGATTCTCCGCTGCTGACATTGCCCAATGTCACCCTGACCCCGCATATTGCCGGGGCCTCATTGCGCACTGTCCGGGTTGCGGCGGGCAAGGCTGCCGAAGAAATCCGCCGCTGGCTGGACGGCGAACCCCCTGTGAACCCGAGCTGAGGAATACCCATGCAACAAAGCGAAATGCAGCTGCGCCAGGCGATTGTGACCGCTTGTCAGAACATGAACAGCCTTGGCATCAATCAGGGGACATCGGGGAATATCTCGGTCCGCTGCGGCGACAAGGTGCTGATCACGCCCTCGGCGACCCCCTATGAGGACATGACACCCGAAATGATCGCCGAAATGCCCTTGGACGGGGAATATGGCGCGTGGTCGGGACCGCTTAAACCCTCGACCGAATGGCGCTTTCACTATGATATCCTTCGGGCGCGCCCGGACATGTCCGCGGTCGTCCATGCCCATCCGACCTATTGCACCACGCTGGCGATCGCGCGCAGACCGATCCCGCCGGTACATTACATGATCGCCTCTTTCGGGGGGATGGATGTGCGCTGTTCGGGATATGCGACATTCGGCACGGCGGAACTTTCCACGCTTGCGCTGGAGGCGCTGCAGGACCGGACGGCATGCCTGATGGCCAATCACGGCATGATCGCACTGGGCGAAAGTCTGGAAAAGGCCATGTGGCGCGCCGTCGAACTGGAGGCCATCGCAAGGCAATACTGCCTGTCGCTGACCATTGGCGAACCCGTGATGCTGAGCGAGGCAGAGATTGACGAGGCTCTGGCGAAATTCTCGGACTACGGGCTGAAGGCGGCAGAGTGATCCCACGATGTTCAACAAACTTTTCTTTTGTTGAACATCGCTGTATTCAACAGTTGTAAGGACTGTTGAACATGGCATCACGACACAGCGCATTGGCGCATGCGGCCTATCATGATCTGCTGCATGCGCTGAAGGATGAAGCCGTCAGCGAGCTGCGCGGCACCCCGACCCGGGTCGAACGCAACGGGCGGGTCTATTGGTATGACAGCTTTCGCCTCGGCAATCAGGTCCGCAAACATTACATTGGCGAGGACAGTCCCGAACTGGCAGAGCGGCTGGCTCGTCATCGCGAAATGCGCGAACCCGCGCGCGACAGGCGCCGGGCGCGGGCGCGGCTGGTGCGGTTGTTGCGCGCCGAGGGATATCTGGGTCTTGATCCGACGACCGGCAGCCTGATGGCCGCGCTGGCCGGGGCGGGCGTGTTTCGACTGGGCGGAACGGTGGTGGGCACTCATGCCTTCCGGTTGTATGAGGGCGAGCTGAACCTGCGTTATGATCTGACGCAGGCGGCGCAGACCGATGATCTGGACATCGCCAGCTTTGAACGGCTGTCTCTTGTGCTGGAGGATGTGGCCGCACCACCGGTTCAGCAGGTTCTGTCGGATTTCGCCTTTGCGCCTGCCCCCAGTCTGGAGCCGGGGCGGACATGGCGCTGGCGTCAGACATCGGGAACGGCCCTGGTCGAATTTCTGACACCGGCCTTTCAGCATGAGGGTCTGCGCGATCTGCCCGCGCTGGGTGTTCAGGCGCAGGCCCTGCATCACCTGAACTATCTGATCGCGGAACCGATACAGGCGGCCATTCCCTATCGCAGCGGAGTTCTGGTGCAGATCCCGCGCCCGGAGCGCTATGCGATCCACAAGCTGATCGTCGCCGCGCGGCGGCGCGATGAGGACCGGCTGAAATCCCACAAGGATCGTGCCCAGGCGGCATTCCTGATCAAGGCGCTGGCGCAGGACCGGCCCGATGATCTGCTGGAGGCCTATGAAGATGCCCGCGCGCGTGGCCCGCGTTGGCGTGCACAGATGGATGAAAGCCTTGGCCGCATGCCCGACAGCGCCCGGGCGCTGCAATCACTCTGACGGCTACCCGATTTTCTGCTGCAGTTGGGCCAGCATTACCTCGGCGGTCTTCCTGAAGATCGTCACCAGATTGTCCACCGCATCACTGCGTTCCTGCGCTGGGGGAAACAACAACCCGAAACTTAGCCATTCGTCGGTGTCCAGCGGGCGGCACAGCACCTCGTCGCGAAAGATCAAGGGGCTGAGCGCATCGGCAATGGTAATGCCATAGCCCTCGGCCACCAGCGCGCAGGCCAGCATGGTATTGGCGACTTTGACCTGGCTGGGCGGTGCCAGATCATAGGCGGCGAACAGCTCTTCGACCTGCTCTCCGATCAGCAGGTTCGAGGTGATCCGCACGAATTGCTCGCCCTGCAGTTCTGCGGGTGGCACGCGGTCGAATCTGGCCAGCCGGTGATCGGGCGACATGACGACCATGGGCGGAATGCGACCAAGAACCTCGGTGCGCAGATCGGGATTGCTGGCGGGCAGGGGTCCGACGCCCAGATCGAACTGATTGCCCGCGACGGATCGTTCCATCACCCGACGGGTGTCGGCATTCACCACAACATGCATTTCGGGATGCTGTTTCAGAAACTGGGCGGTGGCCGGAATCGCGATCACCGTGCCCAGCCGCGGGATTGCATTCACCTTGATCTGGTGATGGGTGCCTTCACGCACATGCTGGACGATCTCGGGCACGCGTTCCAGGTTTTCCAGCATCACCTGCGCTTCGCGATAGAAGGCCAGCCCTTCGCGCGTCGGGATCAGGCGCTGCTTGTTGCGATGGAACAATTGCAGGCCCAGCTCGTGCTCCAGAACCGACAGTTGCCGGCTGAGCGCGGAATTGCTGGTGTTCATCTTCTCGGCGGCGACCCGCAGGGTGCCCAATTGCATCACCAGATTGAAGGCGCGCAGCCCCTTGATGTTCATGCCATCCGCCTTTGTTCGAAAATAAGCAACATATGATCGTTACTTTGAAATATACGAACATGTCGGGTTCTGGCAATAACATCCCTCAAGCCGGATACCCTGAGAGGGTATCGGGGCCTTATGGGGAGGAGAGGCATGGAACGCAGGAATTTTCTGAAAGCGGCTGCCGCGCTGGCAGGCATCGCCGCGGCTCCGGGTGTGGCGCAGGCGCAATGGCGTCCGCGGCGACCCGTCACATTGATCGTGCCTTTCCCCACCGGTGGCGGCACCGATGCCTATGGCCGTGCCGTGGCGACGGGCCTGCGCGAACGGCTGGGCGTGCCGGTCAATGTCGTGAACAAACCTGGCGGCGGGGGCGTGAATGGCGCGGCCGAGCTTGCCAGAGCGCGCCCTGACGGCCTGACACTGATGGTAACGACAGGTGGTGCGCTGGTCATGGGTGCCCTGTTCAAATCCATTCCGGTAGATCCATTCGACGATATCGCCACTCTGGGGCAGGCCGGCAGCCTGCAGGCTGCGGTGGCGGTGCCCTTCGACAGCCCCTATCAGACCCTGGCGGATCTGTTCGACGCGACCCGCGCGGCACCGGGCAGCCTGCGTTGGGCACATACCGGACGCGGAGCCTTTCTGCATGTCGCCGGCCAAAGCCTGCTGGACGCCAATGAACTTGCGGCGACGGATGTCCCCTTTGCCGGAGGCGGCAAGGTGCGCGCCGCGCTGATCGGCTCGCAGGTCGATTTCGCGGTGATCGGAATCCACCAGGCCGCGGGCTTTGAACAGCAGATGCGCGTCCTGGGGCTGGTGGCACCGCAACGCTATGCGCTGCAGACCGATGTGCCGACCGTGGCCGAGCAGGGCTATAACTATGAATTCATTGATACCCCCATCACGCTGCACGCCCCCAACGGCCTGAAGGATGAAACCTCCCGGACGTTGATGGCGGCCTTGCATGAGACCGTCAGCAGTCCCGAATTTGCCAAGGACATGGCCGTGCAGGGACTGTTGCCGGCCTATCTGGACGGTCCTGCCAGCGTGGGACGCCTGACCGAACTGCGGGATGCCGTGATGCCGGTCATCCAGTCGCTGAAATGACGGGCGCGGCGAAGGGCCTGATGACGCGGGATTCCGTGTCGGGGCTGGCGATGATCGTGATCGGCGCGCTGGTGCTGAAATTCGCACTGGACATCGAGATCACCGAACAGGGCGGAATCGGGCCGCGGGTCTTTCCGCTTGCTGGTGGCGGGGCCATCTTCGGGCTTGGCCTTGTTCAAACCGTGAATGCGATCCGCATTCCGCTGGCGCAACGCGATCTGCCACGGTTGCGTGACATGCTGCCGGTGCTGCTGCTGTGCGGTCTGGCCATTCTGTATCTGATCGCGATCACGCTGTTCGGTTACCTGATCGGTACGGCGGCTTGTGCGCCATTGACCCTGATGCTGTTCGGGGTCCGCTCGCCCGTTGCGATGCTTGTCGCGGCGGTGCTGTGTCCGCTGATCTATCATCTTGTCTTCTTTGTCGGGCTTGGGGTGTTCCCGCCTTATGGCGCGTGGTTCGACCTGCTGGACGTCATTCAGGGATTCTGACCCATGGATATCTTTGCAGGAATTGCGACGGTGGCAACGTCACCGGCGCTGTTGTTCTGGATTGTCGCGGCCGCTCTGATCGGCATGGTGGTGGGGGCCATTCCGGGTCTGACCGCCGCTGCAGCCATCGCGATGCTGTTGCCGGTGACCTATTACATGGACCCGCTCAGCGCCCTGGCCTTCCTGTATGTCATTGGCAAATCAGGACGTTACGGCGGATCGGTCGCGGCGATCCTGTTCAACACGCCGGGAACGGCCGCCAGCGCAGCCACCCAACTGGACGGCTATCCGCTGTCACAAAGGGGCATGTCGGGCAAGGCGATGAAAATCGCCACGATTTCATCCGTCATCGGTGATTTCATCGGTGATCTGCTGCTGATCGTCTTTGTCGGCTATATCGCCAGGATCGCACTGACCATGGGGCCGCCCGAGCTGTTTGCAGTCTATTTCGCGGCGTTCGTCGTCATCGGATCGGTCATTGGCAAATCCGTCACGCGAGGGCTGGCCAGCGCGGCTCTGGGGATCGTTCTGGCGACCGTGGGGCTGGACCCGATTACCTCGCAGGATCGCATGACGCTGGGGTTGTTCGACCTGTCCGGCGGGGTTTCCCTTGTACCGCTGATGATCGGGATATTCGTGCTGGGTGAGGTCTTCACGCAGCTTGAAAGCAAGCCCGGCAAGATCGAGGCCTTCCCCGAAGAACATGACGCTGCCGCCGAAACCCGAAATCATCTCAGCTGGCCCGAATTCCGCCGCTGTCTGCCCCATATCGTGCGCTCTTCCTTCATCGGGGCCTTTATCGGCATGCTGCCCGGACTGGGTTCGGCCATTGCCTCCTTTGTGGCCTATGGCGAGGGCAAACGGCGGGCCAGCAACCCCGAGGAATGGGGCCGAGGCGCGCTGGAAGGCGTTGCCGCGCCCGAGGCTGCCAATAACGCGGTGTCGGGACCGTCCATGGCACCGCTGCTGACTCTGGGCATCCCCGGTTCGACCATTGGCGCCATCCTGATCGGGGTTTTCCTGATCCACGGCATTCAGATCGGGCCGACCCTGTTCCTGACCTCGCGCGAGCTGGTCTACAGCCTGTTCGCTGCCGGTCTGTTCGGCATCGCCAGCTATGGGCTGATCGGATATTTCGGCGCGGCGCGTGTCGGCCATCTGATCCTGAAAGTGCCGACCCGTGTCCTTTACCCGCTGATTTTCCTGACGGCCTTTGTCTCGGCCTATTCGGCCAATGGCAGCCTGTTCGATGTCGCGGTGATGATCGCGGCGGGCATCCTGGGCTGGCTGATGCGGAAATTCGATTTCAACCCGCCCGCGCTGGTGATTTCCTTCGTGCTGGCCGGTGGTGCCGAAGAGGCCCTGCGCCAGTCTTTGCGCCTGTCCGACAGCGGGCTGATGATTTTCCTCGAACGGCCGATTGCGGCGGGCTTCCTGCTGCTGGGTGTGCTGGCGATGTTCTTCCGCGCCCGTTCGCTGCGCCGCGAGACAACAAGCTCAATCCAAGAGGCAAGTTAAGTGTCCAAGCGTCCCAATATCGTCTTCATTACCTCTGACCAGCAGCGCGCCGATTGCTATGGGTTCGCCGGGAGGCGGGTCAAGACACCCCATCTGGACCGGCTGCGGGCCGAAGGCGTCCATGCGCCGACCTGCATCACCCCGGCGCCGGTCTGCCAGCCCGCGCGGGCCTCGATCCTGACCGGCAAGCTGCCCAAGACCCATGGCGTCAAGGACAATGGCATCGATCTGCGCCCCGAGATCGGAAATCGCAGCTTCGCCCGGCAATTGTCCGAGGCGGGCTATGCAACGGCGCTGATCGGCAAGGCGCATTTTGCCTCGACCCAGACTTTCGCACCACGCCAGAACCCCGAATGCAAATCGGGTTCGGCAGATTACCCCGCCGATTGGCATGGCCCTTACATGGGGTTTGACCATGTCGAACTGGTCACGCAGGGGCATTGGCACAAGTTTCGCCCCCCGATCACGCCGCCAAACGGCCAGCACTACGAAAAATGGTTCTTTGATACGGTCGGCGGTAAAGATGCCTTTGACCTGTGGAAGGACGAGACCCGCCCCGGTACGGGTGCGGCCCAGACATGGAGCTCGGCGCTGCCAGTGGCCTGGCACAGTTCAACATGGGCGACGGACCGGGCGCTGCGCTGGCTGCACAAACGCGATGAGAGCAAGCCCTTCTGCCTGTGGCTGTCCTTGCCGGATCCGCATCATCCCTTTGACTGCCCCGAACCCTGGAGCCGCCTGCACGACAGGGATGAGGTCGATCTTCCCGCGCATCGGACCAAGGATCTGGACCGGCGGCCATGGTGGCACAGGGCCTCGCTGGAGGGCGAGCCGCAGCTTGACGATCCGCTGTTCAAGAAATTCCGCAAGCAGGGCACGCGGATTCCCGATCAGAGCGACGAGCAATTGCGCGACATGACGGCCAATTATTACGGCATGATTTCCCTGATCGACCATAATGTCGGGCGGATCATGGCGGCCCTGGCGGATGAGGGACTCGCCGAGGATACCATCGTGATCTACACCTCGGATCACGGCGATTACATGGGCGATCACGGGCTGTATCTGAAAGGCCCTATCCTTTACGATTCCCTGCTGAATGTCGGCATGATCGCGCGCGGACCGGGGATTGCGCCGGGCAGCACGGTGACCGATGTGGCCACGACGCTGGATCTGGCCGCGACCTTTTGCGACTATGCGGGCACGCAGATGCCCGACGATGCGCAAAGCGTTTCGATGCGCGGCGCGCTGGAGGGGCAGGGCGGCGCGCATGAGGCTGTCTATGCCGAATGGGACGTCTCGCCTTCGCGTTGCGGGGTCAGGCTGGATCTGCGCAGCGTCCATACCGGCGACAGCAAGCTGACGGTCGAACTGCAATCCGGCGCCGGTGAAATGTATGACCTGACGAATGATCCCGACGAGATGAACAACCTGTGGGATGATCCTGCCGCCGCAGATCTGCAGGCGCGGCTTGTCGCCCTGCTGAGGGCGCGTCCGGGTGTCGAGCTGACAAGCTTTGATCCGCCAAGCGGCGTGGCGTAGTCCTGCGAGGTTTCAGCCGGACAGGGGCAGGGCGAAATTGCCCAATGCACAGCGCATGATGGCCAGCAGCGACTGGGTCGTTGGTTCCTGCTCGCTGCCTTTATGGCGGATGACGCCATAAGTCAGGCGCACCGCCGGTTCCCAGTTCCGCACGACAAGATCTTCGGTGGGATAGGCCGTCGGGCTGAAAGGGTCGCAAATGGCGACTCCGGCTCCCGCCAGGGCCAGCCGGCAGCAGGTGTTGGCCGAAGACGATTCGATGTCCGCCGCGATCTGATGGCCTTCACGTTCCAGAATCGTGTCGATACGCGAGCGCAGCAATTGCCGGCTGGGCAGGATCAGGCGCTGACCGGTCAGGTCTGCGGGGCTGATCATGGGCTTCCCTGCCAGCGGGTGGTCGCGATGCATGACGGCCACGGCGCGGGTGTCCAGAAGGGGTTCGGCCAGCAGGGCCGAGTTGGATGACGGCAAGAGTGCAAAGGCCAGGTCAATCTCTTGCCTGGCAGCCCAATCCTCGATTTCGACCCGCGAACGCGCCTCCAGCGCGATCTGGATGTCGGGGTTTTTCAGCGTGAATCGCGACAGCCCCGAGGTGAAGGGCAGGCTGTTCAGCACCGGCGGCGTCGCGGCAATGCGAATGCGCCGGCGTCCATGACCTGCAATGTCGCGCGCGATTGCCCCCAGGTTGTCCAGCCCGGAAATCGTCGCCTCGATCGCCTTGAAAAATTCCACTCCGTTTGGCGTCGGACTGACCGGCGTGCCGCTGCGTCGGTCAAACAGCTTGATCTGCAAGGCGTTTTCCAGCGCCGTCAACTGCTTGCTGATGGTCGGCTGGCTGAGGTTCAGCCGCTCTGACGCGGCTGTCAGGCTGCCTCCCATCATCACGGCATGAAAGGCGCGAAGCTGGCGCAGGCCGACACGATTGCTCATCTTTGCCCTCAAAGTTTCCAAAACAGAAATTATAAGCGCAAATATATCATTATAGGCATGACTGCAATTCGCGCTAGAGACCTGCAACCACGAACAGGAGGCACGGATGACAGCCAAGAAACCGAACGTACTGCTGATTTGCACCGATCACTGGGCGGCCGAGCATTTGGGCTTTGCGGGCAATCCTGCGATCATCACGCCGGGGCTGAACGAGATTTCCGCCGTCGGCACGCGCTTTTCCAATGCCTATTCCGAATGCCCGGTCTGCATCCCGGCGCGACGCACGCTGATGACGGGGCAGGTGCCGCGCAGCCATGGCGACAGGGTGTTCAATGACCAGTTGAACATGCCTGATGTGACCACCATGGCCCAGGCCTTCCGCGATGCCGGCTATCAGGCCGATGCCGTGGGCAAGCTGCATGTTCATCCGCAGCGCGACCGTATCGGCTTTGATTCCGTTCTGCTGGACGATGAGGGTCGTCCGCAGTGGGGCACATTGGACGACTACGATATCTATCTTGGCGATCAAGGGCTTGCCGGACGTCAGTTCGACCATGGCATGTCCAACAACCAGTATAACTGGCGGCCCTGGCATCTGGACGAACAGCATCACGCGACATCCTGGGCGGGCCGGATGATGGCACGCACGATCAAGCGGCGTGACCCCACGAAACCGGCTTTCTGGTATCTGGGCTTCCGCCATCCGCATCCGCCGCTGGTGCCGCCGCAGGCCTTTGTCGATCTGTATCGCGATGTCGAGATCGACCCGCCCTATGTCGGGGACTGGGCTCGCGATCCGGCGCGGCGTCCCTTTGCGATCCAGGCTCAGCTCAGCCGCACCAACCTGTATTCGGAACAGCAGTTGCTGGCCGCGAAAAAGGCTTTCTACGCGCTGTGCACACAGATCGACTATCAGATCCGCTATCTGATCGGCACGCTGCGGCTTGAGGGCATTCTGGACGACACCATCATCATGTTCACCTCGGATCACGGTGACATGCTGGGCAATCACGATATGGCAGCCAAGCGCATCTTCTATGAAAGCAGCGCCAATATTCCGATGATCCTGATGGCAAACAAGGGCAACCCCAAGGCCCGCGAAGGCGTGGTGGATGACCGCCTCGTCGGCTTTGCCGATGTCATGCCGACGCTTCTGGATCTGTGCGACATTCCGGTTCCCGAGACCGTGGACGGGATATCCATGGTGGGTGATGAAAAGCGCGACTTCATCTATGGCGAATGTGGCGAGGATGACCACGCCAGCCGGATGATCCGCGATGAGCGCTACAAGCTGGTCTACTACCCGACGGGCAATCACAGCCAGCTGTTCGACCTGATCGACGACCCCCATGAGATGACCGATCTGGCGACCGATCCGGCCCATGCCGCAACGTTGAAACGGCTGCAGGATCTGCTGATCGGCCAGATGTATGGCGTCGATCTGGATTGGATCAGGGACGGCGCACTGATTGGCAAGCCCGATCGTGAATACAAATGGGCCCCTCATCGCAGCCTGAATTCGCAGCGCGGCGACGGATGGCCGCCATCGCCCAAGGTGGACATCATCCAGATCGAATGGTCGCGCGAACGCGACGAAGTGACAAACAACTGAAACTTCAGGGAGGAACGGGAATGAAGATTTCAAGGCTTCTGAGCGGCGCGGCATTGATTGCCGCCACCGCAGGAACCGCGGCACTGGCCGAATATCCGGAAAAGCCCATCGAGGTCATCGTGCCTTTCGGGGCTGGCAGCAATTCGGACACGTCGGGTCGGTTGCTGATCAACGCCATGCGCAAGGCGATGGATGCCGATCTGGTGCCGATCAACGTGGATGGGGCCGGCGGCACCATCGGGATTGCCCAGATGGCGCGGTCGAAACCGGATGGATACCGCATCGGCTATGCGCCGATTGCCACGGTGACGGTTCAACCCAACCTGCGCCCGCTGCCTTATGACGAGACCAGCCTGGCACCGGTTTGCATGGTGGCGGACAATCCGACCGCAATTTCGGTGGCCCCGGACAGCCCATACAACTCGATTCAGGAGCTGATAGACGCGGCCAGGGCCGGGGAACAGATCATCGCGGTGGGTGGTGCCCCCGGATCCATGCCCCATATCACCCAGGCGGCGCTGGCAAATGCCTATGGCGTGACATTCACCTATCTGCCCGCAGGTGGTGGCGGCAAGGCGGCCACGGCATTATTGGGCGGCGAGGCCACGCTTGCGGCGGATGCGGCGGCCATGGTGTCGCAATATGATCTGAAGGCCCTGGCAATCGCCTCGGCTGAACGGACGGACATGCTGCCCGATGTGCCGACCCTGGCGGAACTGGGCCACGATGTATCGCTGTCGGTCTGGTTCGGGTTGTTCGCGCCAAAGGACACGCCGGTTGAAGTGCTGGACCAGCTGTCCAGCGCCTGCGGGCGCGCGGTCGAGGACCCGGATTTCGTCAAGGGCATGACTGCAGCCAATTACACCCTGCGCTATCTGGATCGCACTGCCTTCGCCGACTTCTATGAACAGGAATACGCGCGCAGCCGCGAATTGCTGCCCACCATCGGGGTCAAAGCCAGGGACTGAGCAAAAGCAACACGGGGGAGGGCATCCATGAAACGGTTGGTGAATTCGGACACGCTGCTGGGCGGTTTCTTTGCGCTGGCAGCAGTGATCCTGCTGCGCAACAGCTATCATAGCAGCAGCAATGTATTCCTGCTGCCCGGGGATGCCCCGCCCTTTCTGGTGGCGCAGCTGGCCCTCTATGCGGCTCTGGCGCTCTCACTGGCAATCCTGATCAAGGGCATCCTGCGCGGTGGTGTTCAGATCGGCGAAACGAGATGGGGTCCGGCTTGCCTGATGGTGCTGTTGCTGGTGGTGACGGTGCTGTTGTTTCAGGCCGCAGGCTATCTGCTGATCGTACCACTGGCGGTTCTGCTGTGCTGCCTGATCCTTGGATATCGCAAGCCAGTGCCGTTGATCGGATTGGCCATGGGCGTGCCGGTGGCAACCTATCTGCTGTTGGTCAAATTCGCCGCGCTGCCCTTGCCGACCATTCCCGGGCTGGAGTTCTGAGTCATGGATTTTACGTCTCTTGCCGCAGCATTCGGTATGCAGGCCGATCTGACCACGCTTGCAATCATGTTTCTGGCGACCTTCCTTGGCATGATCGTGGGGGCTCTGCCAGGACTGGGCACGGTGACGGCATTGGCCATCGTCCTGCCCTTTACCTTTGTTCTCGGCCCGACACAGGCCATCGGGATGCTGACCGCGATCTATGTCAGCTCGGTCTATGGCGGATCGATCCCCGCCATTCTGATCAATGTGCCGGGAACCCCGCAATCGGCGGCAACGGTGCTGGACGGCTATCCAATGGCGCAATCGGGCAAGGCGGCCGAGGCACTGGGCTGGGTGACGGTTTCCTCTGCCATCGGCGGCGTCTTCTCGATGGTGGTGCTGATGTTCCTGGCCCCGCAGCTGGCCCAGGTCGCGGTCAAATTCGGCTCGATCGAGACCTTCGCCCTGATCGTCTTTTCGCTGACCACCATCGCCTGGGTTTCGGCCGGCAATCCGCTCAAGGGGCTGCTGGCGGGGCTGATCGGGATCGTTCTGTCGACGGTCGGGATCGATGCGCTCAGCGGGGCCGAGCGTTTCACATTTGGCAACTTCGAATTGTCCGCAGGCCTGCATGTGGTGCCGATCCTGATCGGGCTGTTCGCCCTGTCCGAGGTCTTTGCAGCCGCTGCGCAACCGGTCGCGGGGGTCACGGGAAAGGTGATCTCGGCCGGTTTCAAGGTTGCGCCATGGCGGGAATGGAAGGCCGTGCGCAAGACAATGCTGCGCAGTTCGCTGATCGGGACGTTCCTGGGCATTCTGCCCGGCGTCGGGGCGACAGCCGCGTCGCTGATCGGATATGCGCAGGCGCGTTCCTCGGCCAGAACTCCCGAAACCTTCGGCAAGGGCAATCCGGAAGGCATCGTGGCCTCCGAGGCCGCCAATAACGCTGTCACCGGTGGTGCGCTGGTGCCGACGCTGGCCCTGGGCATTCCTGGTGATGCAGCCACAGCGGTCATGCTGGGCGCCCTGGTCGTGCATGGCATCACGCCGGGCGTGAACCTGTTCCAGGGCAGCCCGGATCTGGTGAATTTCGTCTTCGTGGCCCTGCTCGTTGCGAACGTGATGATGCTGATCGTGGGGGCTCTGGCCGCGCAGATGTTCAGCCGGGTGTTGAAACTGCCCCATGCGCTGATCATGGGCGGCGTTCTGGCGCTGGCATTGGCGGGGTCCTATGTCACGCGCTTCAGCATGATTGATCTGTGGGTGACCCTGCTTGCCGGTGTCCTTGGGCTGTTGCTGCGCTTTGCCCATGTGCCGCTGGCGCCCATCGTGATCGGCTTCATCCTTGGACAGCCCTTCGAGGAGAGCCTGCGCAAGGGGCTGATCATCACCGACATGCAGCCGCTGCGTTTTCTGGCCAGCCCGATTGTCGATCTGTTCTTTGCAATCACGCTGGCGGTGATTGTCTGGCCGCTGATCGCCAAGGCGCGCGCCGCACGAAACTGATTGCGGTGGCGCGGCTTCTGCGGCGCCCCGATCATCACACACAGAATGGAGAAAGACAGCATGTCCAGGAATATTGGAGTGATCGGGCTTGGCTCGATGGGATATGGAATTGCGGCTTCGGCATTGCGCGCCGGTCTGCGGGTCTGGGGCGCGGATATCAATCAGACCCAGGTGGAACGTCTGCGTGGGGAAGGAGCAGAAGCTTCTGACATGGCCGAGGCCGCGCTGGACGCGGTGGCCGTGGTGGTGCTGAACGCCGCCCAGACCGAGGCCGTGCTGTTTGGCGAAAATGGCATTGTGCCGCATCTGCGTCCCGGGGCGGTGGTGCTGTCCTGCGCCACGGTGCCGCCGGAATTTGCAAGGAAGATGGCCGCGCGTTGCGCCGAAGCCGAGGTTCTGTATCTGGACGCCCCGATCTCGGGCGGGTCGGTGAAGGCTGCGAATGGACAGCTGTCGATCATGGCGTCGGGCAGCGCCGCTGCTTTTGATGCCGCCCGCCCCCTGCTGGAGGCCATCGCCGAAACCGTGTTCGAATTGGGCGACCAGGTCGGAGCCGGATCGGCGATGAAGGCGGTGAACCAGCTTCTGGCCGGGGTCCATATCGCTGCCATGGCCGAGGCCCTGACCTTCGGCATGACCCAGGGCGTCGCACCGGAAAAATTCGTCGAGGTGATCAGCAAATGCGCGGGCACCAGCTGGATGCTGGAAAACCGCGCGCCCCATGTCGTTGCAGGCGATTATACACCCCACAGCTCGGTCAATATCTGGCCCAAGGATCTGGGTATCGTGCTGGATATTGCCAGATCTTCCAGCTTCAGCGCGCCTCTGACCGCGGCGGCATTGCAGCAGTTCCTCGCTGCAGCCGGAATGGGGCTGGGCGGCGAAGACGATGCCGCCGTTGCCAAGGTCTATGCCCGCAATGCCGGTCTGACCCTGCCGGGCGAAGGCTAGCCCGGAACGACCCGGCGCCAGGAGTGCGGGAAACAAAGGATATCGACGGATGACAGTTGTACTTGGTTGCATAGCGGATGATTTCACGGGGGCGACGGATCTTGCCGGCTTGTTGGCACGCTCTGGGGTGCGGGTGCGTCTGCATATGGGTCTGCCATCGGAAGAGGCGGGCGGAGATGTCGCGCCATTCGAGGTGATTGCGCTGAAGACACGAACCCTGCCGGTGGGTGAAGCCGTCGAGCAGGCGCGGGCGGCGGCGGACTGGCTGCGCGCGGCGGGGGCGCAGCGGTTCTTCTGGAAATACTGTTCGACCTTCGATTCCACGCCGCAGGGCAATATCGGCCCCGTGGCCCAGGCGCTGATGGCCGATCTGGGCGCGTCGCAGACGATCTATTGCCCGGCTTTCCCGGAAAACGGCCGGCGGGTATTCATGGGCAATCTGTTCGTGGGGCGTCAGCCGCTGGCAGAAAGCCCGATGCGTGACCACCCGCTGACTCCGATGCGCGACAGCGATCTGACGCGGCTGCTGGCCCCTCAGGTCGCGGGGCCGGTCGGGCTGGTCGAACATCCGGTGGTAGAAGCTGGCCCGCAGGCGATCCGTGCGGCCTTGGTCGCCCTGGCCGAGGCAGGCCGGGCGCATGTGGTAATCGATGCTATCCGCGATGGTGACCTGACGGCCATTGCCACGGCCTGTCGCGACATGGCGCTGATCAGCGGCGGCTCGGCGCTGGCAATGGCACTGCCGGGGCTGTATCTGGCCAATGGCACGCTGGCGGCAGATGCACCCCGGCTGGTGCCGCCGCAACTGGACAAGGGGGCGGTGGTGCTCTCGGGCAGTTGCTCGGCCATGACCAACCGACAGGTGGCGCACTATCTGCAAGGCGGCGCGCCGGGGCTGCGCTTGGACCCGCTGGAGTTGGCGCAAAACGGCCCAAGGGCGGCGCTTGACTGGCTGGGGGCGCAGGACCTGTCGCGCGCGCCGATCCTTTATGCGACGGCCGATCCGCAGTCTGTCCGCGCCGCGCAAGAGCATCTGGGCGTGGCCCGCGCCGGCGAGATCGTGGAAGAGGCGCTGGCCGCCTGTGCGGTCGCGGCGCGTGATCGCGGGGCGCAGCGCATCGTCGTGGCGGGGGGTGAAACCTCGGGTGCGGTGACGCGCGCGCTTGGCGTGTCGCGCATGGACGTCGGGGCGGAAATCGCGCCGGGGGTGCCCTGGTGCTTTGGTCGCTCGGCCGGACAGGATGTTGCACTGACGCTGAAATCGGGAAATTTCGGCGCGGAGAGCTTCTTTTCCGATGCGCTGGAAAGGTTGCAGCCATGAGCGAGAATGCGCTGCGAGAGCAAATCTGTCTATTGGCAAAATCCATGTTTGATCGCGGACTTACCGGAGGTTCTTCGGGTAATGTCTCGGCCCGCACCGAGGATGGCGGGCTGCTGGTCAGCCCGACCGGCACCAGCTTCGGCCGGCTGGATCCCGCACGGCTGAGCCGGTTCGACGCCACGGGCCGCCAGATCGGGGGCGATCCGCCGACCAAGGAGATGCCGCTGCACAGCGCCTTTTACGACACGCGGTCCACGGCGGGGGCGGTCGTGCATCTGCACAGCTGCCATTCGGTCGCCCTGTCGATGTTGCCCGAAGTGGACCCTGACAATTTCCTGCCACCGATGACGCCCTATGGGATCATGAAGCTGGGCAAGGTGAAGCTGCTGCCCTTCTTCCTGCCCGGCGATCCGGCCATGGGGCAGGCGGTGCGCGGCCTGGCGGGCAAGCGTTCAGCCGTGATGCTGGCCAATCACGGCCCGGTCGTCGCCGCCCGCGATGTCGAGGCCGCCTGCAATGCCATCGAAGAACTGGAAGACACCGCCCGCCTGGCCATCATGACCCGTGGCATGAACCCCAACATGCTGACCCAGAACCAGATCAAGAATCTGGTTACAACCTTCAATGTCGAGTGGGACTGATGAAATTTTCTGCAAATCTGGGCTTTCTGTGGAATGACCTGTGCCTGCCTGACGCCATCCGCGCGGCAAAGGCTGCAGGGTTCGATGCGGTGGAATGCCATTGGCCCTATGACGTTCCAGCCGCCGAGGTTCGCGCGGCACTGGAGGAAACAGGTCTTCCGATGCTGGGATTGAACACCCGGCGGGGCGATGTCGGGGCAGGGGACAACGGGCTGTCGGCCCTGACCGGGCGCGAGGTCGAGGCCCGCGCCGCCATCACCGAGGCCATCGCCTATGCCCGCGCCACGCAGACCCGGGCAGTGCATGTCATGGCGGGATATTCGGCCGGACCCGAGGCCCATGCCAGCTTTGTCGCGAACCTGCGCTTTGCCTGCGCCGAGGCCGCACCCCATGGCATCACCATCCTGATCGAACCGCTGAATCGCCATGACGCGCCGGGCTACTTCCTGCAAACCACCGAGCAGGCACGGGCAATCATCGCCGAGGTGGATCATCCCGCGCTGCGGCTGATGTTCGATTGCTATCACGTGCAGATCATGGAGGGCGACCTGACCCGTCGCCTGACGGATCTGCAGCCCCTGATCGGCCACATCCAGTTTGCTTCGGTCCCAGATCGCGGCGCCCCGGACCATGGCGAGGTCGATTACGCGGACATCTTCGCGACCATTGCGGCATTGGGCTATGACCTTGCGCTTGGCGCGGAATACAAGCCGGTTGGAAAGACGGAAAATACCCTTGGCTGGCTTGACCTCACTCGCAGATCGACCCAGAAGGCGCCCTGAATACCTCCCGCCCGCCTGATCCCGATCACGGAACGCGCCCTGCGCGCGGCCTTTCATCAGCAAGAGCCAGCCGCCATGCCCCATAAACGTCACGGACTCAGCTTTCCCGCCCGGCTTGGCTGGCTGCGACGAAGGCTGTTTGCCCGTGGCGGCGAAGTCGGGTTTCTGGTGTTGGCGGTGACCGCGGGGGTGCTGGCGGGCTGCGTGGTCAGTCTGATCCGCTTCCTGTCGCATCTGCTGCACAGCCAGCTGTATGGGGTCGCCTTTTCGACAGGGCTGAGTGGCTCGGATCTGCGGCGCAACTGGCTGCTTATAGCGGTGCCCGTTGCCGGGGGGCTGCTGACCTCGCTGATCCTCAGCCTGCGGCGGCGACGCGGCGGGATCGTCGACCCGATCGAGGCGAATGCGCTGTATGGCGGGCGGATGTCACTGGCCGACAGCATCTGGGTCACATTGCAGAATCTGGCCTCGAACGGCTTTGGCCTGTCGGCCGGGCTGGAGGCCGCCTATACGCAGCTGTCCTCGGGACTGGCCTCGAAACTGGGCCTGAAGATGAAGCTGCGCCGCGAAGACATGCGCGTGCTGATCGGCTGTGGATCGGCGGGGGCCATTGCCGCGGCCTTTGGTGCGCCGCTGACCGGCGCCTTCTATGCCTTCGAGTTGATCATCGGAACCTATAGCGCGGTATCTCTGGCACCGGTCATCGCGGCAGCCATTGCCGCGACCCTTGTTTCGCAGGCGCTGTCGGGCAAGTCCTTTACCATCGAGATCGGGCAGGTCGGGGCCATATCGCCCGGTGATTTCCTGCCGGCGCTGGGGCTTGGCGCCTGTTGTGCCCTGTTGGGCATCCTGGTGATGATGACCGTCGTGCGGACCGAGCGTCTGGCATCGGCCAGTGGCATTCCGTCATGGCTGCGCCCGGCATTGGGCGGGATTCTGGTCGGTGGACTGGCCTTCGTCACGCCACAGGTCCTGTCGGCGGGGCATGGCGCCATGCATATCAATCTGGAAAACGAAATTCCCTGGACGGCACTGCTGATCCTGTTCGCACTCAAGGCACTTGGCTCGGCCATCACCATTGGCTCGGGTTTTCGGGGTGGCCTGTTCTTTGCCTCGCTGCTGCTGGGTGCGCTGATCGGCAAGGCGGCAGCCGTGCCGCTGGAATGGCTGGCGCCGGGCATGTTGTCACCCACCGCCATGGCCGTGATCGGCATGACCGCCTTTGGCGTGGCGGTGATCGGCGGGCCTTTGGCCATGACCTTTCTGGCATTGGAACTGACCGGCGAGTTTCCGATTACCGCCCTTGCGCTGGCGGCGGCGATCACCTCCTCCATGGTGGTGCGCCAGACCTTTGGCTATTCGTTCACGACCTGGCGCTTTCATCTGCGGGGGCAATCGATCCGCAGCGCCCATGACGTAGGCTGGATCCGCAACCTGACCGTCGGCCGGTTGATGCGGCGTGATGTCCGCACGGCGTCGGCGGATATGAGCATCGATGAATTCCGGGCTGCATTCCCCCTGGGCTCGACCCAACGGGTCATCATCACCGACGACAAGGGGGGCTATTGCGCGATGGTGCAGGTGGCCGAGGTTCATGCCGATCAGGATGCAGCGGAACCCAAACAGGACCTGTCCGAATTCTTCCACCATCAGACCGATGTGCTTTTGCCGGGCATGAACGCCCGACAGGCGGCGGGGCTGTTCGAGGCAAGCCATTCGGAATCCCTTGCAGTGGTCAGCGACCGGATCGAACGGCGCGTGATCGGACAGCTGAGCGAAGCACATACGCTGCGCAGATACAGCGAAGAGCTGGACAAG
The DNA here is from genome assembly GCF_028553745.1 of Paracoccus seriniphilus. Lineage (NCBI taxonomy): Bacteria > Pseudomonadati > Pseudomonadota > Alphaproteobacteria > Rhodobacterales > Paracoccaceae > Paracoccus > Paracoccus seriniphilus. Next base: position 92,792 of record NZ_CP067132.1, on the reverse strand, counting down.
CAACGCCGCGACATCACCGGCTCGGGCGAATAACGCCCGCGTCCTTCATGCTGCGCGGCTTTCACGCCAGAGGCGTGAATGGCCGCTATTATCATGCAATCCGGAACCGTTCCGACGAAACTGACCCCGACCTGCTTTGGTCGGGTCAGCACATTCGCGCGATACAAGCAGTTTTTGGCCGGGATGGGCTTGTCCGGGGATGAAACGCTTGCAACAATTGATCACATGTTCAATTAATATGTGACCCCATGGAGGACACTGGCGATCTGGCCGGTGATGGGAAGAGGGAGGATATGATGGTCGAGGAAATCAACCGGGGCGACGCCCTGGGTATAGCGCCGGTCCGGGGCCTTGCTCATGTGAAGGGGAGGACAGACAGCCCGCTGATCGAAGAGACGATCCCCCAGTTGCTGGCCAGTACGGTTCAACGCTGGCCCGAAGGCGATGCCGTGGTCTTCAGCGACGAGGGAATCCGCTGGAACTGGACGGAATTTTCCGCGCAGGTCGACCGTCTTGCCCTGGGATTTCTGCGCCTTGGGCTGGGACATGGCGACCGGTTGGGGATCTGGGCGCCCAATTGTTCGGCATGGCTGTTGTCGCAATTCGCCACGGCGCGGATCGGGGTCATCCTGGTCAATATCAATCCCGCCTATCGCCTGCACGAACTGGAATACGCGCTGCGCAAGACCGGCTGTCGCGCGCTGGTTCTGGCCGATCGCTTCAAGCATTCCGACTATGTCGGGATGATCAACCAGCTGTTGCCTCAGCTTGCAACCTCGCGCCCCGGACAGCTGGAAGCGGACAAGCTGCCGGATCTGCGCCATGTCATCACCTTTGGCGAAGAAACCCATGACGGCTGCCATAGCTTTGAAGGCGTGCAGGCGATGGGGACAGATGGCGACAGGGCAGAGCTGGACGCGATCACCGCGACGCTTGACGTCAATGATCCGATCAATATCCAGTTCACCTCGGGCACGACGGGTGCGCCCAAAGGGGCAACGCTGACGCATCGCAATATCGTCAACAACGCAAACTTCGTCACCGCGGCGATGAAGACCACGGAAAAGGACCGGATCTGCATTCCGGTGCCCTTCTACCATTGCTTTGGCATGGTCATGGGCACGCTTGGCTGCGTGACCAAAGGCGCCACCATTGTCGTTCCCGCTGCCGGTTTCGATGCCGCCGCGACCCTGACCTGTGTTTCGACCGAGCGCTGCACCGCGCTCTATGGTGTGCCGACGATGTTCGTGGCGATGCTGGAGCATTCCGAATTCGCACGACATGACCTGTCGTCTCTGCGCACCGGGATCATGGCCGGCGCACCATGCCCGATCGAGGTGATGAAACAGGTGCAGTCGAAAATGCACATGTCCGAGGTGACCATCGCCTATGGCATGACCGAGACCAGCCCGGTGTCATTCCAGTCCGATACCGATACACCCCTGGAAAAGCGTGTGGCGTCGGTCGGACGGATCCAGCCTCATCTGGAGGTGCGGATCGCCCGTGAAGACGGCACCACCGCCAATGTGGGCGAACAGGGGCAACTGCTGACCCGGGGCTATTCGGTCATGTCCGGCTATTGGAATGATGAAGAACAGACGGCCGCCGCGATTGATGGCGATGGCTGGATGCATACCGGCGATCTGGCCCGCATCGATGCCGAGGGATATTGCAATATCACCGGACGGGTGAAGGACATGATCCTGCGCGGGGGCGAGAACATCTATCCGCGTGAAATCGAGGAATTCCTCTATACCCATCCCGATGTCAGCCAGGTGCAGGTCTTCGGCATTCCCGATCCGAAGTTCGGAGAGATCGTCGCCGCCTGGATCGTGCCCCGGCCCGGCTGCTCCCCGACCGAAGAGGACCTGCGCGAATTCTGTCGCGACCAGATCGCCCATTTCAAGATCCCGGCGGTGATCCGCTTCAAGTCCGAACTGCCGATGACGGTTTCGGGCAAGCCGCAGAAATTCGTGATGCGCGATGCCATGATCGAGGAACTGGGGCTGGAGGTCGCCCAGACCGCCTAAGGGGGCGACTTGACCTTCCAGTTGCTGGAATGTTTATCATCAGGGTCTGAAAGGAACCCTGATGAATATCGGCACAGTGTCACGGGCCTGCGGATTGCCCGACAAGACCATTCGCTACTACGAGGAGATCGGACTGATCCACCCGGCGCGGGGGGCCAATGGCTATCGCGATTTCAGTGATCGGGATCTGCACAAGCTGACCTTTCTGGCTCGTGCCAGATCGCTTGGTTTCTCGATCGAGGACTGTCGCACGCTGATGTCGCTCTACGAGGACCATGCCCGCGCCAGTGCCGATGTCAAAATGCTGGCGCAGGATCATATCCGGCGCATCGAGGAAAAGGTGGCCAAGCTGCTGTCGATGCGCGACACGCTGAATGATCTGGTCACGCATTGCCACGGCGATTCCCGGCCCGATTGCCCGATTCTGGACGATCTGGCCGGAGGGGCTTCGGCATCAGGACGCTAGCGGCGCGTTCCCAAGCCCGCGAATGCGCCGGGAAGCGCGCGCCGCCATCGGTCTGCGGATGATCAGTTGCCGCCGGTCTCGCGCTGGATCAACTCCTTGTAGAGCTGCCGGATGCGCTGGATCATCGGCCTTTCGCCATTGCCGATGGTCTTGCCGTCAATCGAGGCCACCGGGGTCTGAGCGCCGAAGGTGCCGGTCAGAAATGCCTCGTCGGCACCATAGGCCTCGTAGAGCGAGAAGTTCTTTTCGAACACCGGAATGTCATTGGCGCGGCACAGGTCGATGACCTTCTGGCGCGTGATGCCATTCATGCAGTAATCGCCGGTCGAGGTCCAAACTTCGCCACGCCGCACGATGAAGAAGTTGCAGGCATTGGTCGTGTTGACGAAACCATGCGGGTCCAGCATCAGGGCCTCATCGGCACCGGCAGCCTCGGCCTGAAGGCAGGCGATGATGCAGTTCAGCTTGGAATGGCTGTTCAGCTTGGGATCCTGACTGGTCGGCAGACCGCGCACCTGTGCCACGGTGGCCAGACGGATGCCGGCCGATTGCAGGCTGTCGACGGGCTTGGAATGCTCCAGGATCATCACCACGGTCGGTCCCGAACGGCTGAGCCCGGGATGCTGGAAAGGCTTGTCCTTCTTGCCGCGGGTGCACATCAGACGACAATGCACATCGGTGGTCATGCCATTGGCCGCAGCGGTCCGGTTCAGTGCATCCAGGATTTCCTCCTTGGTCATCCCGACGTCCAGCGAGACGGTTTTGCAGGAATTGAAGAACCGGTCCATATGTTCGTCGAAGAAGGCCCATTTGCCATTGTACAGCCGCAGACCTTCCCACATGCCGTCTCCCAGCATGAAGCCGGAATCATAGACCGAGACCTTGGCCTCGTCGCGATGCACGATCTCGCCGTTGACATAGATCTTGATGTCATTGTTGCGCGCGTCTTCGGATGCTTCATGCGTCGTATGACTGGGGGTCGTGGCGTTCATCTGGAAACCTGTGCTTCTGATCATGGTCTGGGGCGGCCCGACCGTCGCGCCGCCCGGATTTCTATGCTACATCCAGCCGCGTTCGCGGTAGTAGCGGATGGCCCCTTCATGCAGCGGCGCAATATTGCCCTTGGTGACCATGTCCTGTTCCTGCAGATGCGCAAAGGCGGGATGCAGTTTCTTGAACCGGTCAAAATTCTCGAAGATCGCCTTGACGACCTGGTAGACAGCTTCGTCGCTGGTGTCGGTCGAGGTGACAAAGGTCGCCAGCGGACCATAGCTGTTGATGTCCTCATCCTGGCCCTTGTACATGCCGGCCGGGATCTGGGCCTTTTCGTAATAGGGGGTCTCATCCACCAGCTTGTCGATCTCGGGACCGTCGATCTGCAGGAAGACCGTGTCGCATGAGACGGTGGCCTCGGTGATATTGCCCACGGGATGGCCAGCCGAGAACATCATTGCGTCGATCTTGTTGTCGCAAAGCGCGGCGGATTGTTCGTTCGATTTCAGCTCGGATGTCAGCGAGAATTCGTCGGGATCAATGCCCTTGGTGCTCAACAGCACTTCCGCCGTGGCACGCGAGCCTGATCCCGGGTTGCCGATGTTCACGCGATGGCCGGGCAGGTCATCCAATGTGCGGATTCCGGAATCCGCACGGGCGACAACGGTGACCACGTCGGGATGGGCCGAGAACACCGCCCGCAGTTTCTCGTTCGGACCGTATTCCTCGAAGGCACTGCTGCCGTTCACGGCGTGAAACTGCCAATCCGACTGCACGACGCCGAAGTTGAAATCACCTTCACGGATGCCGTTGAGATTGGCGATCGAACCGCCGGTTGCCGCGGCGGTGCAGCGGAAATCATGGTCGGCGCTGTTGCGATTGACCAATTGGCAGACCGATTGCCCGACGACATAGTAAATGCCGGTCTGTCCAGCCGTGCCGATCGTGATGAACTCTTCGGCAGCCGCTGACTGTGCGCTCAGCGCAAGGCCCAGGGCCGCAACCGCTGCGAATTTTCTGGAAACGAACATGAAATCTCCTGTCGGTTCGGGTCGCGCCTGTGGCGCGTCATTGAGAGGCTTTCGAGCCTGATCGCGGCCTCTGCCCCGCAGGATAGTTTTTTGAATGTCGGATTGTCAACAATCCTATAATATGAATGTTTGCCTTTCCTTTTTGAGTGGTTCAAATTCGGGCAGGGCTGATCGCGAACGGAGCACGATTGATGAACGAAGACCTGTCGCTGAAACCGGTGGATGACGGCACGGTGCGCCGCCGCATCACCCAGCAGCTGACGAACCATATTGTCAGCGGTGGTTTTTCACCGGGTCAGAAGCTGACCGAGCAGCAATTGGCGGCCTCCTTGCAGGTCAGCCGGGGGCCGCTGCGCGAGGCGGTGCGCGAACTGGCCGAGCTGGGATTGCTGATCAGTGTTCCTTATCGGGGCCTGTTCGTGCGCAGCATTTCGCGCCAGGATCTGGAAGAGCTGTATTCCCTGCGAACAAGGCTGGAGAGTTTTGCCTTCGAATTGCTGTGGGATCTCCGCACACCCGAGGCCCTGGATGATCTGCGGCGGCGCCATGTCGCGCTGAACCGCACCATCGAAGAGGGCGCGGACAGTTTGCGCGCCATCGAGGAGGAGCTGTATCTGCACAATTGGTGCTTTGAGCTATGCGGCCACAATCTGTTGCGGCGCACATGGGAGGGCATGCGTCCACATGTGAATTTCTATTTCTCGCTGCATCAGAAGGCCCATGATCGCAAGGGGCCGCTGCGTGCCTCACATGATGTCTATGTCAGACTGGCCTGCGGCGATGACCTTGCGGCAATGCTGGATCATCTGAAGGATCACATGCGGCAGGGGCTGGCACGCACGATCGAGGAGCTGTCCTCGGATCTGCCAGTGACATGAAACCGGCCCCGCCTTCTCAGGCGGGATCCGTGAAGGGCCATGTACCAGCCGGGCGGTGCAGGTTCGGCAAGCGGGACAGGTGCTGGCAGACTGCTCCCTCTGTCAATGCCATGACCTGCCGACGCGGCAGGGCACGCAAATCGGGCGAGAGATAGCCCGATTTGACCACCAGCAGCGAGAATCCGTCGAGGGACAGGCCCAAGGCGGTGAAGTCATCAAGATTGTGGAAAGGGCGCCGCCGTCGGGTCACGACGATTGCAAGGTCATGGCAGGTCATGACGGCGCAGTCATCCACCAGTCTGCAGTCATGGACCTTCAGCGTGACCCTTGGTCCGCCGCCACCCAGTCCACCGCCCAGAGCGACCTCGGTTGCGCCCTCGGTCAGTTGGCGATGAATGGCAGGATCCGCAATGCCCGCGACCAGAACCGGGCCAAGATCACGTCCCTGCAAGGCTGCCAGAACGTCGGCGCGGTCCCCGACCCCGCCAGCGGTCGGGTTGTCGCCGCTGTCGGCAAGGATGGCGGGCTGCCCGGCGACAAGATCCAATGCCTCTTCCAGCGGGGCGGCCTCATTGTCAAAGACCAGCTCGTCCCGCGCGGCACGATAAGAGGCCGCAATCCTTGCGGCCACCCTGCGCCCGGCCTGCGGATCCGTTGCTGTCACCACTGCGGCGGCGGTCGCGCGGGGGCTGTCGGCCCAGACATAGCCGATCATCAGATTGGAATCGCAGATCCCGGGCTGACGGTCGAACTCTGGCAAGGCGGCATAAAGCCGGTCGCAGGGGGCGACGAAGGTCGAAGACATTTCCCCCGAGACGAGAATCGGCACGGCTTCACGATAGACGGCGGGTCGTGTGCCCGTGTTCAGCGCATCGGCCAGCATCCCGGCAGCGCGCGCCCATGTTTCGGGGGTGTCGATATGGGGTGCGGTGCGAAAGGCCGCGAAGGCATCCAGCCCGTCGCAGATCTTCCGGGTGATCTGGCCATGCAGGTCAAAGGCCGCCGAGATGATCGCATCAGGACCAACGATGTTCCGTATCTCGGTGATGAACTCGCCCTCGGGGTCTTCGATCCCCGGCACGAACATCGCCCCATGCATCAGCAGCAAGACCCCGTCCAGCGGCATTGCGGCGCGCAGACGCTGCATGAATTCATCACGCATTGCGGCGAATGTCTCGACCGCAACAGGTCCGCCCGGAACCGCGCGATCATGGAACAGCGGCAGAGCGATCAGCCCGTGACCGGAAAAATCAAAGGGGACCGAGCGTGTCAGCGCCTCGCCCTCGGTCCGGGTAAAATCCGCCGCGACCTGCTCCAGCGGCGAATAGCTGGAGCATTCGGTGTGCAGCCCGCCGATCGCGATCCGCTTCATAGCTGCGGCACCAGCCGCGAGAGCGCAAAGAAGCGCGGCGCGGATTTTTCTGCAGGCGGGGTCCAGGCTGACTCGGCCACCGCAGCAAGCCGGGGAAAGGCGATGGCATTGATGCGTTCGACATCATGCAGATATTCGCACCAGATCGCCGCCTGCACACCCAGCAGCCGTCCGGGGCCATCAGGCAGGCCATCACTGACTTCATGGGCATAGCTGGCCTCGGGCGTAGACACACCGGCCCAAGAGATGCCGCGCGCATCCCAGCCCTCGGATTCGACCATGTCGAGATAATAGGCCTGCCCGGGTGTCGCCACGACGTCATAGCCCTTCTCGATCAGTTCGGCGGTCTTTTCCTTGGTGCGCCAGGCAAACATCACCGCGCTGTCGGCGGCGATCCCGCCACCTTCCGCAGCTTCGTCCCAGACACCGATCCGGCGGCCCTTTGCCTTCAGATGTGCCTGCACGTGACGCAGAAAATGCGCCTGCAGTTCATGCGTGGTGGTCAGCCCGTGTTTCCGGGCAAAATCCTGCGCTGCCGGAGATTGCGCCCATGCCGAAATGTCCACTTCATCGGCGCCAACATGAATGATGTCACCGGGAAACAGCGCGCGGGCCTCGTCCAACAGAGTTTCGGCAACCTCATAAGATTTGGCGATGCCGGGATTCAGCGCATTATTCGTGAAGCCCTGAACCGAGCGATAGCTGCATTCGGGCTCGTCAGGATCGCGCAGGCCGGGGACCGAGGCCAGCAATGAGGCCGCATGGCCCGGCATCTCGACCTCGGGCATGACGAAGATTCCCAGGTCGCGACCATGTTTCAGCACGGTTGCGATGTCATTGGCGCTATAGGCGCCGCTTTGCCCGTTCGGCCCGTCACCATATTGCGGCGGCATCGGCGCGCCGCGCGCCCGGGTTGCGCCAATGGTGCCCAGTTCAGGATAGGCTTTCGACGGAATCCGCCAGCCCTCATCATCGGTCAGATGCCAATGCAGCCGGTTCATCCGCAGCCATGCCATGATATCCATCAGGCGCAGGTTGACAGACACCGGAAAGAAATTCCGGGCCACATCGAACATCAGACCGCGCCATCCAAAGCGCGGCGCATCAGAAATCTCGCCCGACGCGGGAAAGCGATACCGTGGATCGGTGCCGGCAGCATGGGCCATCTGCGCCAATGCGATCAATCCGTGGCGTCGACCGTCGTCGCAGCCATGGGTCAGGATGATCCGGTCGCCGAATGTCAGGCGATAGCCCTCGGCGGGGATGGTATCATCCTGCCGCAGTTCAACCGCCGTTCCTCCAGTTGCGGGTTGCAGCCCCATGACGGTCGGGGCGGTCGGAAACAGGCGGGCATGAAGCCGGGCAACCTGCAGGAAGGGACGCGGATCGCTGGTCGGAGTGGGATAGAGGCGCGGCAGGATTTCGCACCAGCCGTCAATACGGGCCTCGGCTGGCCAGGGCAGCAGGCCAAGCGGACTTTCCGCATGACCTTCGGGCCAGATCTTTCCTGCGCCGCGTGGCAGGACATCTTCGGTCAGAAGATCCTCTATGGTTACGGTCAGAATATCGCCGCTGTCAGTTTCGACCCAGGCGGTGATGATCCCCTGGCTGCGGTTTGCGGCCCCATAGATCAACCCGGAAAGCCGCAGTTCCCAGACGCCCAGTGCCGGCAAGATGGCCCGATCAGGAATGATTTCGACATAGCTGCCGAAATTGCGCGCCACTTTGCCGCCCGTGACGACAGAGGTTTCGTCGATGCGCCCCAGCGAGGTGTAGCAGAAGCGCGCGACATTCACCGGAGTGGTGCCAAGATTGCCAAGGCGGAAATGAAAGCTGCCCTTCGTGCCATGCGGCGCAGAGGACCAGCTTTGCGTCAGATGCAGGCTCATGCGATATCCAATGTGTCGAATTCCTCGGTCAGAATGTTCAGATCAGTCAGGGCGCAGCCGATGTGCAGCGCAGGCGCGGGCAGCCCGATGACCTTGCGGGGCGTGTCACTGACCATGGCCAGCGCCTCAGACAAAGGCAGACCCACATGGCGCACCAGATTGGCCAGGGTCCGGACAAGGTCGATATGGGCCCCCGCCAGGGATCCCTCGGCATTGATCAGGGCATTGTCGCGCACCGTGATCGTCTGGCCGTAAAGCGTGAAGTGATCCGGCCCGCCAACCGTGGCCATGGCATCCGAGACAGCGAAGGTCAGGCCGGGGGCAGGGCGGGCACGCAGGGCAATGCGCACCATGTCCCAGCTGACATGGATGCCGTCGACAATGATCCCCGCATGGGCATGCGAGTTCAGCGCCGCCCCCAGCACACCGGGTTCGCGCGAGGTCATCGGCGGCATGGCATTGTAAAGATGCGTGAAACAGGACAGCCCGCGCTTCAGCGCGGCGCGGGTTTCCTCGGCCGTTGCCTTGGTATGACCCGCTGACACCACTGCCTTGCTGGCCACCAGACGGTCCAGCAGTGCGGGATCCGCCAGTTCGGGGGCCAGTGTGATCATGACCGGCAGCCCGGCCCCGCGCAGGCGCTCCACCAGGATGACGGTTTTCTCGTCCAGCGGACGGATCTTGCTGGCATCATGGGTTCCGCGCCGCTCGGGAGCGATATGGGGGCCTTCGATATGAAGCCCCGCAAGCCCCGGCTCACCCCGGGTTTCAAGCGCGGCCTCGGCAGCGGCTTCGATCACGTCATGGCTGTCGGTGATGACGGTGGGCAGGATCGTGCCGGTGCCGCAGCGCCGATGCGCCGCCGCAATGGCCCGCAGCCCGTCAGCATTCGGCTGGCCGTTCACCATGACCCCGCCGCCCCCATTCACCTGCAGGTCGGTGAACAGCGGCGCGACCAGAGCCGCATGCAGATCCGGGGTGTCGGTTCCCAGAGGGCGAATATCGCTGACCCGCCCTGCGGTGATTTCCAGCCCCATGTTCCGAAGCAATGCGCCATCGCGCCACAGCGCGTCGGTTGCCAACAACATCAGCAGCTCTTTCCGTAATAGGGCAGCAGGGCCCGTTGCACATGCGCGACCAACAGTGACCCTGCAAAGTCGAGAGGCAGCGCCTCGGCCCGCGCGACGGTTTCCTCGGCAAGATACTGTGTCACAAGTGGCATCGGTGGTCGGGCGGCGTTGAGGCGGTCACGCAGTTGCTGCACCGCGGTCGAAAGATCCGGACGCGCCCAGTAATAGCGGATCCGATCGGCCAGGCCGAAATGACGCATCAGGCGCTGATGGTCCGAGCTGCCGTGATAATGGCTTTTCCAATAGCCGTCGGATTGCGTCATCACGCTCTCGGCAAGCTCCGAGATATGATTGCCGCCGTTCAGCCATTGGTCGATATGTGACAGCGCATACAACGCCTCGCGCCATGCGAAGGTCAGGGCCGGTCCGACCTTGAGAATGGCGAAATTGCGCCGCGCCAGTTCCTCGAAGACCTGCGGATATTGATAGTCGGTCGAATGGGCCTCGAAGCACAGGTCGGGCCATGGCTCGAGAACCGCAGACAGATGATCGGGCGCAGAGATGTCGAAACGGTCCACATGCGCCGGTGCGAATTCCAGCCCCGGCTGGACCACCAGGCCACGCACCCGGTCGAATGCCGCCTGTTGGCCCGCTTCCGCAAATGCCTCACGATGGGCAATCAGAGTCGCGTTGGCGCGTTCCGGCGGCGTCGGAGCGATGCCTTCATCGTCATGGCGAGCGCCTCCGGGGGGCGGCACTTCGGTGCCGATGATATAGCGCAGCTGTGAGGGATCAGCCGCGGCCGCCTCGGCCACGCCGGCCAGTTCGGCTGCCCGCGCCGCGGCGGGGGCATCGGTCAGTGTCGCCGGTTCGCCGGCGCAACCCTCGGAACAATCCAGATGGATCTTGGTGAATCCCGCCTCGACATAGGCAGAGATCATGCTGCGCGCCTCGCGCATGGCATTTTCGGGCGGCTGGTCTTTCCAGGCTTGCGGGCCAAGATGATCGCCACCGAACATCAGCCTGTCCGGATCGGTTCCCAAGGTCGTGGCACGGCGGCGCAGCGCGGCAATGAAATCTGCCGGAGTCATGCCGGTATAGCCGCCCTGATGATTGACCTGATTTGATGTCGCCTCGACAAGCAGGGGCCGGTCCAGTTCTTCGGCCAGCAGCAGTGCCGCCGTCAGGACATCTGGATGGGCCGAACAGACCGAGGGCAGGGCAGCGCCATTCTGGGTGCGATTGGCACGGATGATCTTGTCTAAAGCTGTCATTGGTTCATCGCCAGCAAGGCGGCTCCTCTTGTGCCCGAGCTGTCGCCATGTTGCGCGCAGACGAGCTTTGGTCTTCGGGTATTGGCCAGCGCATGACGCGCAAGACCCTGTTCCAGACGCGGGACGACATCGGGCAGATTGGACAGGCCGCCACCCAGCACGATGCAGTCGGGGTCCAGCATCAATTGAATTGTCAGCAGGCATTCCCCGGCAATATCGGCCCAGATGTCAAAGACCTGTTGCGCATCACGGGCCACCAGTTCCGGGCCGTCGAGGCGTTCGCCCAGCACATGTCGGGCGATATTGCTCAGCCCGGTGCCCGACACGGCGGTCTCCATGCAGCCCATGCGACCGCAGCCGCAGCGCCACAGCGGCAGTTGGTGACGCGCCAGAGCCGAAGCGGGCAGGGCGATATGTCCGATCTCGATGGCCAGCCCGCCATGGCGATGGGGAAAGGCCCCGTCAACGCAATAGCCGCCGCCAACCCCGGTGCCCAGAATCAGCCCCATGACGCTGGTCGCGCCCGCACCGGCACCGCCGCGTGCCTCGGACAGGGCGAAGGCCATGCAATCATTGACCACCGGGCAGTCGCGGCCGATGCGTCGGATCAGGCTGTGGCGAATGGAATGGCCGGATGCCGGCAGATTGGCCGTAAACATGATCCCGCTGTCGGGGTCGATGATGCCGGGTGCCGCAATGCCGATCGGCAGTTCGGGCTGGCCGGCGCGCTCACATAGCCATGCGATCTGGGATTCCAGCCCCACCAGCATCTCCTCATAGCTGCCAAGGGGCGTCGGGATGCGGCGCAGATCCACCGTTTCGGCACCGGGCCCGTCAAAGAGCCGGGCCTCTATCTTGGTGCCGCCAAGGTCTATGCCACCACAGATCATTGTTGCCAGTCATACAATGTGACGCCAGAGACCACCCGGCTGAGATTGCGGCCCTGGAAGGGATCATCGACCGGCAGCCCCAGTTCCGCTGACCATTGCGCCGCGCGGATCTGGGCCGGCAGCACATGCAGGACCGCATCCACCCGCGCATCCCCGGTTCCGGTCACCGCGATATCACCACCACGTCCGATGGTCGTGACGCGAACATGCGGAAACTGGCTGCGGATTTCCTCGGCGACATCCAGATCATAGCGCGCCGTCTGGGGATCGGGGTGCAGGCTGACATAGACCTCGGTCTGGCCGTTGACTGCCGCCTTGGGTCCGTGGCGATAGCCAAGCGGGCTGTCCCATTGCGTCACTGTCCGTCCTGCGGTCAGCTCCAGAACCTTGAGCGCGCTTTCCCGCGCCATCGAGCGCAGCGCACCCGAACCAAGGAATACCGCCCGTTCCGGGCGCGGGGCACATGTATCCCCAGCCAAAGATCCGATCAGGCCGCGCGCCTCTTCGGCAAGCCGTGGAAGCAGTGCGGGGTCGAAATCGGTCAGACATGCCAGCGCCGAGAGCAACATCGTCGTGAAGCTGGATGTCATGGCAAAGCCGCGATCATGCGTGGCTTCGGGCAGGGTCAGAACCCGCATCTGCCCGGGGCCGGGGGCCGGGCGCGTCGCCAGCGCGCCATCGGGATTGCAGGTGATGTGCAGACGATCGATATCGGGCCGATGCTTGTCCAGCAACTCCATCACACCGATCGATTCCGAGCTGCTGCCCGAACGTCCGAACTGGACCACCAGAATCCGGCCCGAGGCGGTCAGGCAATCCTGCGGGCAGGATACGATATCGGTGCTGGCGCGATCTTCAAAGCGCAGATCGGATCGGCCCGCGGCAATGATCCCGCCGATGAAGGCCGAGGTTCCCGCACCGACCAGCCAGACCGTGTCGATGCCGCGCGCGGCAATCCAGTCGCGGATCTCGCGGCTTTGTGTCGCAAGGCTGTCAGCCCATGCCGCCCAGATGTCAGGCTGGGCGTGAATCTCGGCCCAGGTCGCGGTCTCGGGCAGTGTCGGCGTTGAAGTCATCTGATGTCCTGGTGGTTATGATCGTGGTTCCCTGAGCCTCAAGCGCGGAATATCGCGGATCATCCGCAGGCAGGTCGGTCACAAGAATATCGACCCGGGACATCCCGCAGATGCGGTGCAGGCTTGGTTTGTGAAACTTGGTGCTGTCGGCCAGAACGATGACCCGGCGGGCCGCCCCCAGCATGAAGCGGGTGTTATGGGCCTCATCCTCCTGAAAGGTGGACAACCCGTGATCCGCATCGATCGAGGCGGCGCCCATGACGAAAGTGTCGAAATGCATCTGGCCGATGCTGGTTTCGACCATGCGCCCGGTCATCGACATGGCATTGCTGCGAATCCGCCCCCCCGTCAGCATCACCGTGTGCTGGCCATGGGCCAGGGCATTCTGGGCCACCCAGATCCCCGTCGTCATGATCGTCATCGCCGGTGCGTCGCGCAACGCGGCGGCAAATATCTCGGCGGTAGAACCATTGTCGACCAGCAGGCTGCGGTCATCCCTGACAAGCTGCGCCGCGCGTCGGGCAATGGCCTGTTTGGCCTCGGCATTGGCCAGCCTTCGGTCACCGGCCAGAGGTTCGACAAATCCCTGCCGGCTGCCCGCCAGCCCCAGCGCAAGGTCGATGCGAAAATCCGACAGGCCCGCATAGCCGAAGACCTGGCAAAAGCGGATCAGAGTCGGCTCTGAGGTCTGCAGTTCGGCACAGATTTCCCGGCTGGTCTTGCGAATGAAGGCTTCGGGATTCTGCAATGCATAGGCGGCAATCCCTGCCAGTTTGGGGCTGAGGGTGGCACGCCGTTCGGAAATGGCGGCGACCAGGTCTGCTGGTGGGGTGCTGGAAGGCATATGCGCAAAACCTTAGTCAACCTAAATGCACGCTATGGAATCATTGTGGCAAAATAAACAAACCAACGCAACTGCTTTAGTTCACATAAAATTCCTTGCGTTTGAGTTTTGCTTTGCTAAAGTTTCAAGGAATCGGATCACGGCGGAGACGATGCGTCACTCTCAGCAGCTTGAAATATGCGTCGACAGTGCCGACGGGCTATCCCTTGCGGTTGCCGGGGGTGCGGATCGGATCGAACTCTGCTCGGCGCTGGCGCTGGGGGGGCTGACTCCCTCCATGGGGCTGATGCGGCAGGCGGCACTTGCCCAGGTTCCCTGTCATGCGATGATCCGGCCCGCAGCCGGGGACTTTGTCCTGCGCGAGGGCGGGATGGAGGCGATGCTGGGCGATATTCTGGCGGCCAACGATGCGGGGCTGGCCGGGATCGTCATTGGCGTCATGTCGCCAGATCGCAAGCTGGATGCCGCGGCGCTGTCCGAACTGATCGCCGCAGCCGGGAACATGCAGGTTACCCTTCATCGCGCCTTCGACCTGTGCCGCGATCAATTTGCAGCCCTTGATCTTGCCATCGAGCTGGGCGTGGCGCGGGTTCTGACATCGGGGGGTGCCCCATCGGCCCCGGAAGGTGTCTCGCGCATCGCGGCGCTGTGCAATCACGCTGCGGGGCGCATCGAGGTCATGGCTGGTGGCGGGATTGGCGCAGAATCCGCCGGGCAGTTGCTGGGGGCAGGGGTCGATGCGCTGCATGCCTCTTGCAGCATCGCGGATGCGGAACAACAGGATTGTCGTGGCATCGGCATCGAGACGCGCCGCATCACATCCCCCGACAGGATCAGGGAACTGAAGAAAACCATGGCAGATTGGAGCGCGGCGAGATGAAGGTAGGGATTATCGGGCTGGGGGCGCGGATCGCGGCATTGCTGCCCGAATTTGCAGGCGCTGATCCGGATCTGCAATTTTCCGCGGTTGCCGATCCCTCGGATGCACGCATGTCGGCCTTTCCCGGCGCGATGCCCGCCCGATATGAGGATGCGTCCCGAATGCTGGCGGCAGGACCGTTCGACATGCTGATGATCGGATCGCCCAATCACCTGCATCTGGATCATCTGCGCCTCGCGCTGCAATCCGACACACCCTACATTTTTGTCGAGAAGCCGCTGGTCATCTCGGTCGAGCAATCGCTGGAACTGGCGCGGCTGATTGCCGAGCATGACGGAATGCGCCGCTTGATGGTGGGACTGGTGCTGCGCTATTCGCCGCTGTACCGCGCCTTGCAGCAGGCGCAGGCGGATGGTCATCTGGGCGAGATCATGTCGATCGAGGCCTCGGAGCATATCGCGCCCTATCACGGCAGTTTCTTCATGCGCGACTGGCGGCGCGACCGGGCACTGTCAGGCGGCTTCATGCTGGAAAAATGCTGCCACGACATCGATCTTTATCAAGGTGTGGTCGGCGCCCGTCCCAGCCATGTGGCCAGCTTCGGCGGACGCAAGAAATACCTGCCTCGGCATCGCCCCGCCGGCAACCCAGACTATCTGACGCGAATGAGCCCGCGCTGGGGTGGCACGGATGACGCCTTTTCCGGGCAGGGCGATATCGTCGACTACCAGACCGCGCTTGTGCAATATGAAAATGGCGCAACCATGGCCTTTCACACCAATCTGAACGTGCCGGACGAGTTCCGCCGCTTTGCCGTGATCGGGCGCGACGGCATGGCCGAGGGTGACTTCATCCGCAACAACTTTCGCGTGACCCTGTCGGACAGTGGCAAGACCATATGCGATCTTGCGTCTGTCACCGATGCCGAGACATCGAGCCAGGGGCATTACGGTGCCGATCGGGCGATGGTGCGCGATGTGGTGGCCTATATGCGGCACGAGCTTGCCCGCCTGCCGCTGAGCTGCCTGGATGCGCTGGAAGCCGGATTAACCGCCATGGCCATGGATCAGGCGATGGCCGAAACCCGCGTGGTCGATCTGTCACCGATCTGGGCGCAACTGGACGAGGCGCTGGCCGCAAGGGTGCCGGCATGACCCGGCGTTTCGACTTCTTTCCCTATCTTCTGCTGCTGCCGGCGCTGCTGCTGACCCTGACCATCGTGGCATGGCCGTTGTTCGAGACATTTCGACTGTCGCTGACCAATGCCTCGCTGCGTCCGGGCGAGGAATATATCGGCCTCAAGAATTATGTCGAAATCTTCGAGGATGATTTCTTCGAGGTCATCCGGCGCACCTTTGCATGGATGCTTGTCGGGGTCGCGCTGAAGCTGATCGTGGGCACGATCGGCGCGGTGCTGCTGAATGCCGCGCTGCCGGGGCGCAATCTGTTCCGGATCCTGATCATGCCGCCCTGGATCGTGCCGATCGCGATCGGGGTGTTCATGTGGTCATGGATGTATAACGGCCAGTTCGGGATGATCTCGGGCGTGGCCCAGAAGATCGGCCTGCTTTCGGGTCCCTTCGAGTTTCTTGCCCACAAGAATTCGGCCTTCCTTGCGACAATCGTGACAGATGTCTGGGTCGGCACGCCGCTGGTGGCCCTGTATCTTCTGGCAGCAATGCAATCGATCCCGCGTGAGCTGCATGAAGCCGCCTGGGTCGACGGGGCCAGCCGGTTCTACCGCTTTCGCCGGATCACCCTGCCGCTTCTGGCACCCTCGATCTTTACCATGGGGCTGCTCTCGGCCATCTGGACCTTCAACTCGTTCGATATCATCTGGATCCTGACCGAAGGCGGGCCGCGCGGCGCGACCACCACCATGATCATCGACACCTACAAGACCGCGATCAGCCGGTTCCGCTTTGGCGAGGGGTCAGCGCGCGCGGTGATGATCCTGCTGTGTCTCACGGCGTTTTCGGCCGTGAACCTGATGCTGATGGCCCGCGCTGGCCGCAAAGCCGGAGGCAAGTGATGATCGACAAATACAAATGGTGGGAAAAGCTGGGGCTTTACGCAGGAATCCTGGTCTTCCTGATCTTCATTCTTGCCCCCTTCGCCGAGGCCATCATGGTTTCGCTGCGTCCACTGGATGCCGTGTTCCGCGCGCCCTACCGATTCTATACGCCGGATATGACCTTTGATGCCTATATCGAGATGTGGAGCAGCGTGCCGAAATTGCCGCGCTATATCTTCAACTCGTTCTTCATGTCATGTGCGGTGACGCTGCTGGCGCTGCTGTGCATCATTCCGGCGGCCTATTCGGTGTCACGTTTCGAATATCGATTCCGTGATGGCATCCTGACCACATTCCTGGCGATCAACATGATCGGGGCAGCCGTGCTGATCGTGCCGCTTTACAAGCTGATGCTGACATTGGGACTGCTGAACACCTATTGGTCGATGATCATTCCCGGCGCGGCCTTTTCAGTGCCCACCGGCATCTTCCTGATGCGCAGCTACTTCCTGCGTATTCCCAGGGAACTGGAAGAGGCCGCCATCGTCGATGGTGCAGGGCGGCTGTATACCCTGTGGCGGGTGATCCTGCCGGTCGCCGCACCGGGCATCGTGGTGGTGTCGATCACGGTCTTCATCACCGCCTATGCGCAACAATTCCTGTTCGCGCTGACCTTCAATTCGATTGATGATTACCACCCGCTGGCCATGGGACTCTACCAGTTCTTTGGACGTGAGCAGGTGGTCTACAATCAGTTGATGGCTGCCAGCCTTGTGGGCATCCTGCCGGTGCTGCTGCTGTATATCTTTTTGCAACGATACATCGTCGCAGGCCTGACGGCCGGTGCGGTCAAGGAATAAATCACCCAACAAGGAGCAAGACATGAAAACCAGAACAATCCTTCTTGCCGGCGCGGCCATGGCCTGCATGGCACAGGGCGCAGCGGCACAGGAAGACCTGCATTTCATCAACTGCGGCAGCAATGATGCCGCCGAAGCGGCCGTGCAGGCAAAACATGTCGCGGCCTGGGAAGCGGAAAATCCCGAATTCAAGGTCAACATGGAATATGTCCCCTGGGGACAATGCCAGGAGAAGGCGATCACGCTGGCCTCGGCCGGATCGCCGGCAGCTCTGGCCTATCTGGGTAGCCGTGTCCTGCCGCAACTGGCGGATGCCGGGCTGATCGAACCGGTCGAGTTGAGCGAGGAAGAGGCCGCCAGCTATGAACCCTCGGTTCTTGGCACGATCAGCTTCAATGGCCAGTACTGGGGCGTGCCGCGGGCCTTTTCGACCCGGGCGCTGTTCTACAACAAGGATCTGTTCGAACAGGCCGGGCTGGATATGCCCGACGGGCCACAGACCTGGGATGACGTGATGACCGCCGCCAAGGCCATCACCGAAAAGACCGATGCACGCGGTCTGGGCATTGCCGCCGCCTCCTTCGACAATACCATGCACCAGTTCCTCAGCTGGCTGTACGCCAATGGCGGCGAGGTCATCAATTCCGATGGCGAGGTGGTGTTCAACAGCCCCGAGACCATCGAGACGCTGCAATTTTACGCCGATATGGTCCCCTATGCGCAGGAAGGCCCGGTCGCCTATGACCGTGGCAAGCTGGAACCGCTTTTCGCCGAGGGCAAGATCGCGATGATGCAGCAGAGCTTTGGCTTTCGTGCGCGCACAGGCGATGCGAATTACGGCGTGACCTGGGTGCCCACCGGTCCCAGCGGCGAGGGCCATTCGACCTTGCTGATCACTGACAGCCTTGCGGTTTTCTCCGGCTCGGGCGTGGAAGAGGCCGCGATGTCTCTGGCCAAATACCTGACCGCTACCGAGCGGCAGGCCGAATTTGACGATGTCGGTGGCTGGACGCCGGTGCGCGACACCGAACTGACGCGCGCCTTGCCAGAAAAAGACCCGAACTGGTCCTATTTCCTTGGCTCGGTTGCAGAAGGTGGTCCGGAGCCCCAGGTCGTCGACTACAACGCGCTGCAGGATGTCATGAATGAGAGCATTCAAGGTGTCATTCTGGGCGAACTGACCCCGCAGGAAGCCGCCGAGGAAGTGGCGGACGAACTGAACGATCTGATCGACTGAGCATGAACGTCGGAGCGGGGCGGCAGGAACCGCCCCGTCCATCCATCAGGAGAACACATGGGACAACTCAAGCTGACCGGCGTGACCAAGCGCTTTGGCACGGCAGATGTCATCAGGCCGACGGACCTGACGATCAATGAAGGCGAATTCGCGGTCTTTGTCGGCCCGTCGGGATGTGGCAAAAGCACGATGCTGCGCATGATCGCGGGGCTTGAAGAAGTGACCTCGGGAACGATCGAGATCGACGGCCAGGTCGTGAATGATCTGGCCCCGGTCAAAAGGGGCATCTCGATGGTGTTCCAGTCCTATGCGCTCTATCCGCATATGACCGTCTTCGAGAATATCGCCTTTCCCCTGCGCGTCGCCCGCATGTCCCAGGCCCGGGTCGAAGAACTGGTGCACAAGGCGGCGGACGTCCTGCAGTTGCGCGACCGGCTGGACCACCGTCCCGGTGCACTGTCCGGCGGGCAACGTCAGCGCGTGGCCATCGGACGCGCCATCGTGCGCGAGCCACAAATCTTCCTGTTTGACGAACCCCTGTCCAATCTGGATGCCGCGCTGCGTGCCGAAATGCGGGTCGAACTGTCGCGTCTGCATGGCAAACTGAAAAACACGATGATCTATGTCACCCATGATCAGGTCGAGGCGATGACCATGGCCGACAAGATCGTGGTGCTTCGCGCCGGTCGCATCGAACAGGTCGGATCGCCGCTGGAACTGTTCCACAAACCGCGCAACCAGTTCGTCGCCGGGTTCATCGGAAATCCCAACATGAACTTCCTGCCCGTGACCTGCGTGGCATGCGGTCCCGAAGGCGTTGCGGTGACATTGCCCGCCAGCGAACGAACCATGACCGTTCCGGTGCCGCCGGGATCCATACGGGCTGGCGATGCGCTGGTTCTGGGGCTGCGGCCCGACGACATGGCGCTTGGTCAGGGCCCGGCGCAGATATCCTTCATTCCCGAAGTCATTGAACGGCTGGGCAATCAATCGGTGATCTATGGCGCCACGCCGGATGGCACGTCGCTCTGCATGGTCGCGGATGGTGCCGCCAATATCCGTTCGGGTCAGACGGTAGCTGTCTCCTTCGAGCCATCGAAGGTGCATCTGTTCGATCAAGAAGGTAACGCATTGGAGCGTCAGGTCGATCTCGAGGTGCTTGCCGCGCTGAGTTGAGCACCCCGAGACCGCGAAGCTTTCACCCCGGATGTTGAGACCGGCCCTGACAACAGCTTGTCAGGACCGGTTCATGCGTCTTGATGCCTGCTGACACATGACAGAGATGCCAGTGCCCTGACTGTCGTGATCAACTTGAAACCGGTGGCTAGCTCCATTGATATGATCACCCAATAGAGTCATGTTCCATAATTCTGATTACAGGTTTAATCAGCAGAGCGCCGAGCAGGTTCACGAACGAAGTGCAAATTCCGTATCTAAACAGAGGTTTGCATGGAGATTTCTGAATGGGAAGCCACTACTCTCACCTGACATTCGAAGAGCGTCGCAAGATCGACCAATGACATGACGCGAAAATGCCTGTGCCGGAGATTGCCGATCGGCCGGGTCGCGCCGCTACCCGCCGATGCGCGCCAGTCGATCACTTTCGACCGCGGCACCGAGTTCTCGGCCTGGCGCAAGCTGAAGGACGGGAACCGCGCCGACAGCTGGTTTTGTGACCCCCAGGCGCCGTGGCAGAAAGGCACGGTCGAGAACACCAACAACAGGCTGCGAAGGTAGCTGCCCCGCTCGACCGAAGCGACGGCGCTGACAAATCGATATTTGAGGTCGATTTGCCACCGCCTCAATTCCACGCCGCGCATCGGCAGGGTTATCTCAACCTGACAGTCCGAAGGCGGACACGGATCAACCGGATTTGCTTGCGACGCGGGAGCTCCCTTTGCCACGGTCACCGGCGCGAACGACACAGGGCGAGAAGACCCAAGCTCGCCGTTTCGATACTGCCGCCGCCAGGTGGTCAGGAGCGACCGGCAAATGCCATGCCCCCGCGCTGTGGCTGCCGCTTGTCGGTGGCCGATAAGGCTCTCCTCCACAATGCGCAGTTTATCATCATCTGACCAATGCCGGCGGCGATCACCATCGGAAGCTGAAAGAATTTCGATTTGGGGGCGGTCAATAAAGTCGGACATAAGGCCGGACTTACCATCGGATCGATCCCGAGATCGGACGGCCGCCGCCGGAGCCTTACAAAGAGACGTCACGAAAAGCCGCCTTTCCCGATCTGTTCTTCCGCAACTGCCCCCTGCCCTGCTGCCGATTTCCGGGTGACCCGCCCGGCCTGATCACAGCAAGAGATGAAAACCGGATATCCTAACCCGCGTCGGTTCCCGCGCCCTTGTTCCTGTCGCTGACGATCCTTCCATCCTCAATCGTGACGATACGATCTGCCTGATCCAGAATGCGGTTGTCATGGGTCACCATCAGCGTCGTCGTCCCGCGCTCGCGGCCCAGCCTCTTTATCAGGGCCACCACGTTTGCGCCGGTTTCCTTGTCCAGCGCTGCGGTCGGCTCATCGGCGAATATCACATCCGGGTTGCCAACCAATGCCCGCGCAATCGCAACACGTTGTTTCTGCCCGCCTGACAGATTCGCAGGCAGGTAGTCCAGACGATCGCCCAGCCCGACAAGTTTCAACACATGGCTTGCGGCCTGTTCGGCCAGCGCGGCGGGAATCTTGCCATGCACCTCCAGCCCCATGATCACATTCTGCCGCGCGGTCAGGCTTTCATGCAGATTATGCGCCTGAAAGATGAAACCTAGCCTGCGTCGCAGGGCGATCAGCGTCGCATTCGTGGCGCCATGCAATTCATTCCCCAACAGACGAACCGAACCCTCCTGCACGTCGCGCAGACAGCCCAACAGGGTCAGAAGCGTTGTCTTGCCCGAGCCGGAAGGCCCCATCAGAACCGTGAGGCTGCCCCGCGCGACCGTCAGATCGATATCGAACAACGCCTGTTTGCGGGCCTCTCCGCTTCCGAACCAATGGTTCAGTCCCCGTGCAACGATGGGATCATCCATAGCGGCCACCATATCAGAACAGATCCGCCGGATCGGCCGCCGCAAGACGCCGCGTCGCCACCGCCCCCGACAGGGCACAGGCCAGCAGCGTGCCGACAAAGACCATCACTGCCATGGCAAGCGTCATCTGCAGCGGCAAGGTCGTCGCCGCCGCCATTCCGGCAAGGATCGCCGTCGCGACAATGATGCCGGGTACAAAGCCGAACACCGCAAGGATCAGCGCCTCTTCCAGAATGATCCCCAGAAAGAACATGTGATCATAGCCCATCGCCTTGAAGGTCGCATATTCGCGCATGTGATCGGATACATCGGTCGACAGCACCTGATAGACGATCACGATGCCCACCAGAACGCCGATGACCACGCCAAAACCGAAGATGATGCCGGTGGGGCGTTTGGTCTGTTGGTAGGACAGATCCTCTTGCCCTGCGGCGGCATAGCTGCGGATGCGCAATGTCTTGTCGGAAATCAACTCGCGCAAACGTGCGGCAACCACATCGGGATCCGTCCCCGGCGCAGTCTTGAGCAGGATGTGGTCGGGTGCCGAAGAACTGCGCGCCGGGAAGAGCGACAGAAATGTCTGGTCAGAGAGGATCATATAGCCGTCCCCGCCAAAGCCCCCGCCCCCGGCAAACGTGTCATAGAGCGTCAGCGTCTCGCCCGAGCTTTCGAAATCCAGCGGGGTTTGAGGGCGGATCGCGGCCGCGACCTCTTGCGGCAGGCCGCGGCTGAAGCGGTCGACCAGCGCAGCGCCCTGAAGCTGCAGGATGCCGATCTTCGCGGCAATCTCTGGCGCAAAATATTCGGGCAAGGTGGGGTCAAGACCATAGGTCGTCAGGCTGAGCGTCTTGTCCGAACGCTGCCAGGAGACATTGCCAATGAAAAGACCTGATCCGGAGATCACATCGGGATCGGCCAGTGCCTGCAGCAGCCATTGCCGCGCGACATTTCCGCCTTCGGTCATGGAATTCGCGTCCGGGGCCGAGATCATGATATCGGCGTCAAAGAAGCCATAGGGTTTCAGCGTCGCCGTCCCCATCGAGTTCATGATCCCCAGTTGAACGAAGACCAGAACGTTGGCGAAAGCCACCCCGGCCAGCGCCGCGGCAAAGCGCGGGCGGCTGTGGATCAGCTGCAACCAGCCAATCGGCAGTCTTCCCAACAGCGCTTGCAGAAAGCGTTTCATGGTTGGGATGCCGCGTCAGTGTCGATGCGCGCAATGACCTCCAGATTGGTAAATCGAGCGGCCAGACTGGATGATGCCTCGTCCAGCCTGACCATGACCCGGATCACCCGCGCATCGGTATTTGCCGCCACATCGTCTGACACCAGCCCCTGGCGGCCCACGGTCAATCCGACGAAACTGACCCGCCCCTGAAAGGTCTGCCCCAAGGCCGTTGCGACAAGCTCGACCGGCTGGCCGGGTTTCACCTGGATGATGCGGTCCTGATAGATCTCGACCTCGGCCATCATCTGATCGGTGTTCCCCATCTCCATGATGCCCTCGGATGGCGGGCGTTGACCGGGCGTGGCGTGGATCTCAAGGATCGTTCCCGACACGGGCGCCAGCACATCGGCGCGGTCCAGATCGCGCTGCGCCCGGATCAATTCAGCCTTCATTGCATCCAGATTGCGCGACGCAACCTGCACGTCAGGCTGTTGATCCACATCGACCGAGGCAAAACGCGCAAGCGTCGCCTGCGCCTTGGTGACCGCAAGTTGCGCCTGTTGTTCAGCGGCTGTCAGCGTATCAAGCGTGGCCCGGGTGGTCACGCCGCGCGCATGCAACTCGCGCGCGCGATCCAGCTCGAGCCGCGCTTCAGAGGCGGCGCTCAGCGCCTGATCCAGTGCGGCCTGAGCCTCGTTGCGGCTGTTCAGCACGGCGGCGCGGGTCTGCATCAGCGTTGCTTCATGGATGGCCACATTGGCCTCGGCCAGCAATACGGCGCTTTGCAGAACCTCGTAATTGTCCAGCCGCGCGACCGGGGTGCCCTTTTCCACCTTGTCGCCTTCACTCACGAAGATCTCGGCCACGCGGGCGTCGCCCGCCCCATAGGGGGCGGCGACGATCGAAACATCACCCAACGGCATCAGCCGGGCCAACCCCAGCACATCGGTCTTGCGCATCGTCTCGACCATGTCCCGGGGCAGTTCCATTTCCGGAGGCAGGGCAATCGGAGAGCTTGATCCCCCGCCGGGCTGCAATCCCGTCAGCGCATAGAATTTCTGCAAGCCCGGCGGCTGGAAATACATGCCGATCACGGCACCCGCGAACAACAACAGCGGGACCAGAAGAACCAGCAGATAGGCCTTGCGAAACCTTCGTCCTCCTGTCTTTCGCCCTTCCCCCTGAAGGGGAATTTCAAGCGGCAATCCCTGGGTGTTCTGGTCGCTCACTCGGACATCATTCCTTTCGCTGGCATTCGGCCACATCCTGCCCTGTCATCACGGAATCATGCATGTCGATGTCGCGTCACGAATGCTTTCCCCCACGAAACAGCGACTGCACGGTATAAACCAGAATGGCCGCACCGACCGCGCCCATCGCCGCTATCCCCAGCAGAACGATCACATCGATGGGTCCACCGATATCGCGCAGATGCGAATGCGTCATCGCCATGACAAAGACCACCGCAGCCACGGCACCGAATGGCATGGACAATTGTGCCAGCAGGAATTTTCGCATCGACATCGAGCGATCCCGGATCAGAACATACAGATAGGCAATTGTGACAAGAACCGCTGCGGCGACCATGATCCAGAACAAGGTCCGGCCAAAAATCTCCTCAAAAACGGCGATCATCGTTTCGGGTGTCAGTTGTTCCATGATGATCCCTCCTCAGGCCTTGCCGCGCAGCATGGCGTTATAGGTGGCCTTCAGCGCCACCTCTTTCATCAACCAGCTGATCCAAAGCTCTTCCAGCGGCGCGATCACACCGGGGAAGGACGGGGTCAGATTGTTGTGATAGTCGAATTCGACCAGCATCGCCCGACCGACCCGCGTGATCAACGGACATGAGGTATAGCCATCATAGATGGCGGTTCCCTCGCCCCCTTCGATGGCGGCAATCAGATGATCCTCGACCACCGGCACCTGCCATTTCACCGAGGCCGCCGTCTTGCCCTTGGGCACGCCGGCGACATCTCCCAGGGCAAATATCTCCGGGTAGCGCAAATGGCGCAGGTTCTGCATGTCGACCTCGACCCAGCCCTGATCGGTCCATTTGTTTGCCCAGCTCAGCCCCGACTGGCGCACGAAATCCGGGGCGCGTTGGGGTGGGATGACATGCAGATAGTCATATTCCATTTCGGTCTCGCCCTGCGGCGTGGCAAATCTGGCCAGCTTGCGCCCAGGGTCCACTGCCTTCAGAACATGGCTGTAATGTGGCGTGATCCCGCGATCCTGAAACAGCATGCGGACCTTTTCAGAAACGATGGGCACCCCGAACAACGTGTTGTCATGCGCGGCATAATGCATCTTGTGCTTGCCCGCCCCGGCGGTCCGGGTGGCGATATCCTCGATCAGAAAGGTATGTTTCAGCGGCGCGCCCGCGCATTTCATTTCGGTCGCCGGGCGGGTAAACACACCGACACCACCCTCTTCGCTGAATTTCGACGCCGCCTCCCATGTTCTGGCCGCGTAAAGCGGACCGGCATATAGCGCACCGATGCCGCCAGTGCCGACCAGATCCAGCGAGAACCCTTCGATCGCGTCATGGTCCAGAACCAGACCGGGGGCAACAACAAGGAAATCATAGGGGATCGTCTGACCATCCGTCAGATCGACGGTTCTTGCCAGGGGGTCTACCGCCGCGGCGGCCAGCGTGATCAGCCTGACACCCTCGGGCAACCAGTCGGCGGTCTGTGACTGCGTGTATGAGGCCGGTTTCAACCCCGCGGCCACCAGAGACAGCCCCGGCTGATACAGATGCTCGGCGCTGGGATCGAGAATGGTGATATCCGCGCCCTCCAGCCGCTCGACCAGCCGATTGGCCAATGATGTGCCCGCCGCCCCCGCGCCGATGATGACGATGCGCGCCTTTGTGGCGATCTTTTGGGCCTGTCCGGGACGGACCGCGGCGGCTGTCGCCAGCCCCCCGGCCACAAGTCCCATGAAGGATCTGCGGGACGTATTGAATTCTGGTTTGCCATTCATGGGAAATGCTCCTCGGCTTTCCACCGAACCTTGCGGCACGGTGCAGGAATAGCCCTGGCCGCAGCAACAAGAGGCTTGCTGAAACGGCAAGGCATTTGAAAACCTTGCGCTGTGGCGATCAAAAATCAAGCCTGCGCCTGAAACATGTCATGGTGAGATGGGATCGCAAGATGCGCCACCCCGCCCCATCGATCACGCGCTGACAGAAAGTCAGCCTAGGGCCAGAATCCGGTCAAATCCCTGCATGGATGCCCAATAACTGCACGTAAGGCCCAATTTTCGGTGTCATCTACACACGCATTAGTTGTAATGTTCCTGATATTTTTATCCCTTACGTTGATTACGCAAGTCCGACGGTGATGCATGATATCCACAGATACGAGAAGCCAAGCTGACCTTGTCCCGAGCATCACATGCGACGGAGAGTGCATTTATCCCAATGCAGCTACCTTGGTCCATCGATGTGCCTGCAAACAGGATGA
Source organism: Paracoccus seriniphilus (assembly GCF_028553745.1). Taxonomy (NCBI): domain Bacteria; kingdom Pseudomonadati; phylum Pseudomonadota; class Alphaproteobacteria; order Rhodobacterales; family Paracoccaceae; genus Paracoccus; species Paracoccus seriniphilus. Next base: position 66,314 of record NZ_CP067132.1, on the reverse strand, counting down.
CCTTGGTCTTGCGGATACGGCCCATGAATTCTACAGCCTTTTTGATCGCCTCTGCTACGGGGTCATCTCCTGCGAGGGGATCCTGAGATCCGTCGATTGCCTGATCGGATGCGCACCATTGCCCGACGAAGTGTCCCGAGGCATGTTCAGATATGCGATTGATGTGGACCATCTGGCCGCAACCCGGATGAAGGAACTTCTTGCCGAGCGCCGCAAGGAATTCATCTGCATGACGCTTCATCTGGCACGGGATGGTTTCTATCCACCCCAACTCTGGGCGGACCATTTTCTGGCATCCAACGATATTGCCGATGACAGCCTCTTCAAAGGCCGTGACAACGCCAATCGGAATTCTCGCATATTGACAGGGGGCATGGGATATCGCTTTCAAGCAAGAGATTTTGCTCCGGAAGCGCGGGCTGTCAAAGGGTAGCCATGGGCGCACCCCCACATTGGCGGCAGGATTGGGGTGACATCACTTGTCGGCGTTGTGCCGATCCTGCTGCTTTCCATACCCGTCACCCGTGCGACCATGTCAAAGCCGCGCGGCAGGATTTTCGAGGGTATCCTGTCTTCGAAAGCACGCAGCGTTTTTCAGGAAAGCGACCTCCGGGCCTCAAAAGGGCTTGCACCGATACGATGTCACGGCCATTCAGGCAAATGTGACACATACAGATACAACATCGCCCTTGCTGGCACCGCTAGGATGGTCAGAGTTTTTCCGCGACCAGATCGCCCCGGACGAGAAAGGGTTGATGCCGGCGCGCGTGGCGACCGTGCATCGCGCCAAGTTGACGGCCCAAAGCGTTGTCGGCCCCTTGCGGCCAACCCTGCCGCCACAGGTCAAGACGACGGATTTTGCGGTCGGGGACTGGATTCTCATTGACCCCGAGACGCGGCTTCTGGTGCGCCGGCTGGACAGGCAGGCCTTGCTGCAGCGCCGGACAGAGGGCGCGCGTTTTCAGCAGTTGATCGCGGCGAATGTCGACACGCTGTTCATTGTCACCTCATGCAATGATGACTTCAATCCGGCCCGGCTTGAACGCTATCTGGCGCTCGCGAATGAGGCCGGAACCAAGCCGGTGATCGTGCTGACCAAGATAGACAAGACCGCAGACCCCCAGCCCTTTGCCGATCAGGCGGCTGCCCTGCAGCCCGGGCTGCAGGTGGTTCGGGTCAACGCCAGGTCGCCCGAGGCCGCGCAAGTTCTGGCCCCCTGGTGTGGAACCGGGCAGACCGTCGCGCTTGTCGGTTCTTCTGGCGTCGGAAAATCGACCCTGCTGAACACCCTGACCTCCAAGCAAGGCGATGAAGCCCAGCCGACAGGCAGCATACGCGAGGATGACGCCAAGGGCCGGCACACGACCACCTCACGCTCACTGCATCCGATCAAGGGTGGTGGATGGGTGATCGACACGCCGGGCATGCGCACCCTGCACATGAGCGACATCTCCAGCGGGCTGGACATGGTCTTTGCGGAAATCTCGGAACTGGCGCCCCATTGCCGCTTCAATGACTGCACCCATGACCATGAACCGGGCTGTGCGGTTCAGGCCGCCATTGCGGCGGAAACCGTGGATCCCGCGCGGCTGGAGCGCTGGCGCAAACTGGCCGACGAAAACCGCAGCAATACCCCGGTCGCAACAGGCCCGCGCGGCAACAAGATCATGAAGCCTGCCGGAAAGCGCCGCTGAATCGCCTGAATGTCGTGCGCGAGGCCCCTGCTTCGCGCAGCGTCGAAACCGGCAGCACAAGACTTAAAGGATCAGATCCGCGGGCAGTCGGTATTGCTGGATCAGCCGGGCATTCGGCATGTCATTGCCCTCGGCGCGGCGAATGGCCTGAGCGGGCGTAAGCCCGAATGACAGCCAGCGATCTATCAGCCGGGATTTCAGGATCTCGGGATCGACATCGACAAAGACAGAGAGATCCCAACAGTTCGCCAGATCACGCCAGACCGGCGCATCATACAGCAGGTAGTTGCCTTCAACGATTACCGTGCGGCAATCCGCGTCAAGATGGCCTGCCCCGGCAATGGAGAGATCAAGGCTGCGGTCAAAAATCGGATAAACCACATCAGTTTCTTTCTTCAATCTTTTGACAAGATGAAGAAAACCGCAAGAATCAAAACTGTCCGGAGATCCCTTTCGGTCCAGAATGCCACGCCTTTCAAGGATGGCATTGTCCAGATGAAAACCGTCCATTGGCACAACACGGGCGGCGCGGCCCATCCTATTCAGATGCGAGGCCAGACGTTCGGCCAGCGTGGACTTCCCGCTGGCGGGCGCACCTGCTATGGCGACGACATGCCGCCCGGACTGTTCATACAGATTGTCAAGATGATCGGACAGCTCTTTGATTGTGGACGATATATCTGACATTCTATGGACATTCACTCGAACCGTTACGCCCTTGCAGAGCTGTGAGCGCTGCGACTGAAGGGCGGGGTCAATCGACCTCGTGGTCAAAATAGCTGGCGTTGGTTGCAGAGATTTCGGCGATGGTGGAATCCAGTCGCGACAGATGATGCATCGCGGCCTTGACCGCCCTTTCGCTGTCGCCATCCTTGACCGCATCGGCAATGGCCTGGTGGTCCCGCAGCAATTGCGGCATCCGGTTCTCCTTGGACAATCCAAGCATGCACAACCGATCCACCTTGGCCTTTTCGGTCGAGATGATGTCAAAGGCGAATTCGGTTTGCGCGATCTGACACAGCCGGTGGTGAAACGCATAGTCCAGATTGCCGAAGGTCTCGAAATCACCTGCCTCCATGGCATTGCGCTGTTCCGCCAGGGCCTGATCCAGCAGCCGGGCATCCTCATCGGTGCAAAGCGCTGCGGCGCGGCGCAGCACTTCGGCCTCGACTGCGGCACGCACGAAACGCGATTTCCGGATTGCCTTGGCCGAAAAGCGTTTGACCTCGGTTGCGCGCTGAGGGCGGATCAGCAGCAGGTCAAGGTTGGACAGACGGCTGAATGCGTCGCGCACCGGCTGGCGCGACACGCCGAATTTGGCCGCGATCTCGGCTTCGGAAATCTTGTCTCCGGGGCGCAGGTTCAGCGTGACGATTTCTTCATGCAGATACTCGAAAATCTCGTCGACACTGGTTCGTCGCTCACCGGTCAGTTTCAGCTGCTCCATGCCATCATCCTCTAAAGTCGCGAACATATAGGCGCTTGGACTCAAGAATTCCAGCAAGCCAACCGCTGCCCCAGCCATAGCATGGAAGATGCAAGAAAGACTAGTATTCCAGTTCAATTACTAGTATACCAGTTTGACGAGGAGCGATTCGGGTGGGGTTCCATCCGGAGCACAGGGAAAAGGGAAGTCATATGAAACTGGGCGGCAAGACAGCGATTGTGACCGGTGGCGGTCGCGACATTGGGCGCGCCTGCGCCATTAGGTTGGCCCAAGAAGGCGCGAATGTCGTCATCAGCTATTTCGCCAGCAGCGATGGCGCCGATGCCACGGTTGCCCAGATCACCGAAGCGGGCGGCAATGCGATTGCCCTGCAGGCTGATCTGAGTGCGCAGGACGGTGTGGACGCGCTGGTCGGGGCCGCAGTGGAACGTTTCGGCAGCATCGAGATCCTGGTCAATAATTCGGGCGGCATGATCGCGCGCAAGACCATAGCGGAAATGCCATTGTCGCATTGGCAGGCGGTGATGGATCTGAACCTGACCAGCGTCTTCATGATGACCCAGGCGGTGCTGCCGCATATGAAAACCGGTGCCATCGTCAATCTGGCCAGCCAGGCAGGTCGCGACGGCGGTGGACCGGGATCGGTGGCCTATGCCACGTCGAAAGGCGCGGTCATGACCATGACGCGCGGGCTGGCCAAGGAGCTTGGCCCTGATATCCGCGTCAATGCGCTGTGCCCCGGCATGGTCGATACCGATTTTCACAACATCCACACCAAGGATGAAGCCAGAAGAGGCTTTGAGGCCTCGGCCCCGGTCAAGCGTCAGGGACGCCCTGAAGACATCGCCAATCTTGTCGCGTTCCTGGCCTCGGAAGAATCATCCTTCATGACCGGCGTGAATGTCGACATCAATGGCGGCGTCCTGTTCAGCTAGGACCTGCAAGGGGTGGAACCGGGAGGAGAGACCGGTTCCGCGACTGAATGCCGATGATCCGAACGGCAATCCGGGTGGCAGGACATATCAACAACGATCCGCCAAGGACATGTGCCCTGCCCCTTCCACAAATGGTGACGAATGCATTTCGCGCCAGCGACATGTTTCAGGGAGGAACATATGACAATCTTCAAATCGGCAAGGAATCTGACACGCGCGGCCACATTGGTCGGCCTTTGCATGGCGGGCACGACCGCAGTTTCGGCGCAGGAGATCACCCTTCGCGGTGCCAGCATGTTCGATGAACAGCATGCCTTTACCAAGACCATGGAAAAATTCGCCGAACTGGTCGATGAATATTATGACGGCGATGTGGTCTTTGACCTCCGCCTGAATGGCGAACTGGGTGTCGAAGCCGATTACGTCACATTCCTGCAGCAAGGTGTGGCGATCGATTATACGATCATGGCACCTTCGAACATGGCCACCTTTGCGCCCTCGATACCGTTGATGGACATGCCCTTCCTGTTTCGCGATCAGGACCACTGGGAAGCCACGCTGTCCAGCGATGTCCTGAAGCCGCTTGAAGATGAACTGCTCGAAAAGGCAGACATCATGGTGATCGGCTATACCGGCGGCGGCGTGCGCAATGTGATCTCGAAGGAGCCCATAGAGAATCTGGAACAGCTGGCAGGTTTCAAGATGCGTGTCATGGGTGCCCCGATACAGGCACAGATCTTCTCGGCGCTGACGGCAGCACCCTCGGCGATTGCCTACAACGAGGTCTATAACGCCATCCAGACCGGCGTGATCGCTGGGTTCGAAAACGAAGCGGCCAGCATCCAGAACCTCAAGTTCTACGAAGTCGCCCCCCATGTCACCCTGACCAAACATGCCATTACGGTGCGGCCCATCGTCATGAGCGGCAAGACCTTCCGCAAGCTGCCCGATCCGCTGCAACAGGCCGTTCTGAAGGCTGGCGTCGAAGCCGGTGCATTCGGACGCGAGCTGGAATCCCGCGAAGACGGGCAAAAGCTGCAGGAAATGGTCGATGCCGGCCAGCTGACCGTGCATGAATTTGCCAATCGCGAGCAACTGCTGGAGATGGTCGCACCGGTTCAGGACGCTTATGCCGCCGAGTTGGGCGCGACGGAACTGCTGGAAGCAATCCGCGCCAAGTAAGCCCCGGCCGGACAGCCCCCCTGTTCACGCAAATCCTCTGGACAGGGGACGGCTGCGGCCGGTGACTGGTCTGCTCCCCATATAAGGCGAAAGACGATGGAAAAGGCGATCGACACGTTTTGCAACTGTCTGAGAGTCACTTTGGGGGTGCTGGTTGCAGCCCTGGCAATCCCGGTCGGCATGCAGGTGATTGCGCGATATTCCGGTTTCCTGCCAGTCTATCTGTGGACCGAAGAGCTTGCGACCTTCATCTTTGTCTGGATCGTGATGATCGGCTCGATGGTCGCGGTCTGGGATGGCACGCATTTTGATGTGCAGGTTCTGCCCGATGCCACCAGCCCCTTGGGCATATTGCTGCAAAAGGGTGTGGTTCTGGTCCTGATCATTGCCTTCGCACTGGTCTTTGCCTGGTATGGCATCGAATACGCAAAATTCGGAGCGCTGCAGCATTCCACCATGATGCGCGCCAACAAGCTGGTAACCTTTGTTTCCGTTCCGCTGGCCGGGGCGGTCTGGGCCGTCTTTGCACTGGTACGGCTGAAACAGGTCATCGGCGTCTACCGCGACAGCACCAAGGTGACATCATGATCGTTTCAACCGCGCTGGCCTGCGCCATTCTGGTGGGCAGCTTCATCTTTCTGGTGCTGATCCGGGTGCCGGTTGCCTTTGCCCTGGGCATCGCAACGGTTCCTCTGGTCGTGATGGACCTGCGGCTGACGCCCTTCATCGTCCTGGACCGGATGTTCCAATCCTACAATTCCTTCATCCTGCTGGCCGTTCCCTTCTTTCTGCTGGCCGCGAACCTGATGAATTCGGGCAAGATCACCGATCGGCTGATTCAGCTGGCGCGCGTTCTGACCGGCTGGATGCCGGGCGGGCTGGGCCATGTGAATGTCGCCGTCTCGATGCTGTTTGCCGGTATTTCCGGGTCCTCGACCGCAGATGCGGCGGGCTGTGGAAAGATCCTGATCCCGGCCATGGTCAAGGAAGGCTATGACCGGCGTTTCGCGATTGCCCTGACAGCCTGCTCATCCGTGATGGGGGTCATCATTCCGCCCAGCATCCTGATGGTCGTCTGGGGAGGCGTCATGCAGGTTTCGGTCGGCGCCTTGTTCCTGGCCGGCGCAATTCCGGGACTGATGATCGGACTGGCACTGATGTGCACGGTCTATGGCTATGCCAGGGTCTATGACTATCCCACCGAGGGCCGCCCGACCCTGCTGGACCTGTGGCAGGCGATCCGCGGCTCGTTTCTGGCGCTGTTGACCCCGGTTCTTGTGGTTGGCGGCATCGTCGGCGGCATCGTGACCCCGACCGAAAGCGCCATCATCGCCGCCGCCTATGCGCTGTTTCTGGGCATGTTCGTCTATCGCACCGTAAGCATCCGCGATCTGGGGCATGTCTTTTACGACACGGGGCGCTTTGCCGCGATTTCGCTGTTTGCCATCGGTACAGCGTCGGCCTTTGGCTGGATGCTGGCCTTTTTCCAGGTGCCTCGCCTGATTGTCGGCTTCATGACGGCGATGGAGTTCGGCAGCTTTGGCACCGCGCTGGTGATTGCCGCGCTGTTCCTGTTCTTCGGCCTGTTCATCGATGCCATTCCGACGATCATCATTCTGGGCACAGTCCTGCTGCCGGTCGCCAATGCCGCGGACATCCACCCTGTCGTCTTTGCAATCATCGGGATCATCTCGCTGGCCTTCGGACTGGTCACGCCACCCTATGGCTTATGCCTGCTGATATCGGCAGCCATCGGGGGCATGAATGTCGTGCAGGTCATGCGGGATGTGGTCATCATTCTGGTGCCCATGCTGCTGATCCTCATCCTGGTCATCGTCTTCCCGGATCTGGCCCTGTGGCTGCCCCGGACATTGATGCCCGGCACTTTCCCGTAAACCTGAAGGAGGTCTGACACCGACATGACATCCGGAATCCGGCCCGGACAACAGAGATCCTGACAGACGAATCCTGCGGTTGCGCCACAACAGGAAGGCGCGCAGCCGTCGGCCACCGGGACGGCGACAGCTTGACAGCCGAAACCCGCTCTGCCAGATGTTCACGTGAACTATTGGCATTTCTGGTCCTGCCAAACAGAAATTCGCAGGACGCAAATCAAGACAGACTGAATCAAAATGGGGGGAACCAACATGATCAGACTTGCAACCGGACTCGCCGCCGCGCTCTCTGCCGGGGTGCTGGCCGCAGCGCCTGCGATGGCCGAATATCCTGATCGGCCGATCCAGTTCATCGTGCCATGGGGTGCCGGGGGAGGCACCGACGCCGTGGCGCGGATTCTGGCATCGGTGATGCAGGAAGACCTTGGACAACCCGTCAATGTCGTCAACCGGACCGGTGGTTCGGGCGTTGTCGGCCATTCCGCGATCGCCACGGCCGATCCCGATGGCTACACTATCGGTCTTGGCACCGTCGAGGTCACCATGATGCATTGGCAGGGCCTGACCGATCTGACCTACAAGGATTACGATGTCATCGCATTGGTGAACCAGGACGCCGCCGGGGTCATGGTGCCGACCGACAGCGACTATACCACCATCGAGGAACTGAACGCCGCGATTTCCGCAGCCGAACCCGGCACGCTCTCTGCTTCGGGCACCGGCCAGGGCGGCATCTGGCATGTTGCCATGGCGGGCTGGACGATGGCATTGGGCAAGGGGGCCGATCACGTCAAATGGGTTCCCAGCGAAGGTTCGGCCTCGGCCATCACCGAGATGGTGGCGGGCAGCCTGGACTTTGTGACCGCCTCGCTGCCCGAAGGCAGTTCGATGATCGACGCCGGGCGTATCAAGCCCCTGGCGAGCATGGGCGATGAACGCAATCCCGCCTATCCTGACGTTCCGACGCTGAAGGAATCCGGCGTTGACTGGACGCTGAGTTCATGGCGTGGCGTTATGGCGCCCAAGGGTCTGCCCGATGATGTGCGCGCGCGCCTGACCGAAGCCGTGGAAACCGCCTTCAATTCAGACGAATATCAGGACTTCATGAAGGAACGCGGATTGGGCGCGACCTGGTTGGGCAGCGATGATGCCGTGGCCTTCATCGCGCAGTCCGACGAGGACTTTGGCAAGATCCTCGAAGCCGCAGGTCTTGCAAAATGACCGCCCGCCGGCGGCAGGATTGTCGCCGGCACCCCTTTCCAGCCGCGATATGTGATACCCATGAAAATCAACAGGCTAGCGATTGCGCTGATGGTCATGCTTGGCGGGGTGGCGCTGATCATTTCCTCCCATGACTACCCTGCCCTGCCCGGGCAGAAATATGGCGCCGGCACCATGCCCTTCCTGATCGGCATGATGGGTCTGCTGCTGGGGCTGGCGCTGTTCGTGCAGTCATGGGCCATTCGTGGCGGCAGCCTGTTTCAATTGATCGTGCCGCCCACGGGCCGTGCTGGCTGGGGGGCGCTTGCCTCGCTGCTTGGCGTGGTGGCCTATATCCTGCTGGCCGACCGGCTGGGCTTTGTGCCTGTTGCCGTGATCTTGCTGTTCATCCTGATGTGGCTGGGCAGGGTTGCGCCCGTGATCGCGCTGATCATTTCGGTTCTGGCCTCTCTGCTGATCTATGTGGTCTTCAGCCGCTTCTTGCTGGTGCCCCTGCCGATCGGTCCGGTCGAGACACTGATCTGGCACATCATTCCGCGCTGACAAGGAAGAGGATCCGACATGCTTTTCGAAGCGCTTGGCATCGTAATGCGCCCCGACGTCCTGCTGGCGGTTCTGGGCGCCGGTTTTTTCGGCATGTTCATCGGGGCCATTCCCGGTCTGACGGCCTCGATGGCGACCGCGCTGCTGGTGCCGGTCACATTCTTCATGGATCCCGTTCCCGCCGTGGCCTCTATCGTGGCAGCGACGGGCATGGCGATATTTGCGGGGGATATTGCCGGAACTCTGATGCGGATGCCGGGCACCCCGGCCTCGGCCGCCTATGTCGAGGATAGCTATGCGTTGAACCGGCGCGGCAAGGCCAATGAAGCTCTTGGCGCCTGTCTGGTGTTTTCGGCGATTGGCGGCATCCTGGGCACGATCGTGCTGAGCCTGATGGCCCCGCAACTGGCCGAAGTGGCACTGAAGTTTTCCTCTTTCGAATATTTCTGGCTGGTGCTTCTGGGCCTGTCCAGCGCAGTCTTTGTTTCATCCAGCCAACCATTGCTGGGGCTGGTGTCCCTGTTCATCGGGCTGGCCGTTTCGATGGTGGGCCAGAACAACCCCACCGGTGCCGCGCGCTATACCTTTGGTTCGGTCGAACTTCTGGCCGGGGTGCAATTCGTGCCGGCCATGATCGGGATCTTTGCCGTGGCCGAGATCATCAGATCCTATACCAAGCCCGCCGCACAATCGCGCCAGGTCCGGGTCAGCGGCCCGATATTCCTGTCTCAGATCAGCAACCTGATGAAATACCCGCTTCAGGCGCTGCGTGGCGCATCACTTGGCACCGTGATCGGGGCCTTGCCCGGGGCGGGCGCGGATATCGCTGCCTGGGTGTCCTATGCGATCTCCAAGAAATTCTCGCGTGAGCCGGAAAAATTCGGAACCGGCCATCCCGAAGGCCTGGTCGAGGCCGGAGCCTCGAACAACGCTGCCGTGTCCGGGGCCTGGATCCCCGCGCTGGTGTTCGGCATTCCCGGCGACACGATCACCGCAATCGTCATCGGGGTGATGTTCGTCAAGGGGCTCAATCCCGGCCCGATGATCTTCCTCCATCAACCAGAGATGGTCTATGCCATCTTCATGATTTTCGTGCTGGCCAATCTGCTGATGCTGCCCATCGGCTGGCTGGCCATTCACGCTGCCGGATTCCTGCTGTCCTCGCCAACCCGCATTCTGATGCCGATCATTCTGCTGTTCTGCATCGTCGGATCCTATTCGATCAACAATTCCGTCATGGGCGTGGGAATCATGCTGGCCTTCGGCATTGCCGGCTACATCATGGAGGAGAACGAGATCCCGCTGGCACCGGCGATCCTGGGGCTGGTTCTGGGACCAATGGTGGAAAAGCACTTCGTGACCTCGATGATCAAGGCCGATGGAAATCTGCTGGCTTTCTTTGAACGCCCGATTGCGGCGGTTCTGGGCGTTCTGACCGTCGCGACATTCCTTTATCCGCTGATCCGCATGGTCATGGCGCGTCGGGCCTATGCCCGTGGCAAGCCTCGATCGACGAATTCGGCACCAAAGTTGAAATAGGCCTCATCGGCGGGATCGGGATCGGTCAACACTGCAAGGGTCTGATGGGCCAGACGGTCCACGGGAACGCGGATCGTCGACAGCCCGCCATTGATCCAGGTATAGAAGGACGGATCACCATAGCCGACAAAGGCGGTCTGGCTGCGCTGCGCCTCGGGCAACTCCATGAAGGCATTCAGCGCACCATTCGAAATTTCGAACCCGCCGCAAAGGATCGCCGTGGCACCCTCGGATGCGAAAAGCTGTCGTGCGTGATCGCGCCCCATGGCAAAGGATGGCGCGCCAGTGTGCATATGTTCTGATGTCACCGGTATACCTGCCGTTGCCAGACCCTGCTGGAAGGCCGCAAGACGATTGCGCCCCGAGGACAGACCGGCATCTGCGCCGATATATCCGATCGAGCGATGCCCCAGCTGAGCCAGACGCACGACCGCCTGCGCAATGGCATCCCTGTCATTCACCAGCACTGCAGCGGCCTGCCGGATCGAGGGGCGCTGCCGGATCAGTTGCACCACCTTCATCGCACGCAGATGCGCGGCACCCAGGTCACCGCCCCCGGGCGAAGGCACCATGACCACGGCCATGGCCTGCACCTCACGCAGGCGGGCGATGGCCCGATCTTCGGCCTGCGGATCGTCATTGGTCAGATGGATGATCAGATGCAGCCCGTTCTGACCGCAAGCCGTGGCCAGCGTATTGGCAAAGCGCGCGTAGAATTCATTGACAATATTGGGCAGCAACAACCCGACAATCCGCGTCGTATCGCCGCGCATGGCGCTGGCCGCCGCGCTTTTGACATAGCCCAGTTCATTGGCGCGGGCCAGAATCGCATCACGGGTTGCCTTGCTGACATTGGGATTGTTCGACAGTGCCCGGGACACCGTCATATGTGAAATTCCAAGATCCTGGGCGATCGATTTGATCGTGATGCGTTTTGCCACGGCATGTTCTCCCGCTTTTGCTTGGCCTGCCTGTGCGTCGCCCTGTTTGCAGTTGCAAGCCCATCGCGGCCCTGCCGCATGATTTTTACAAGTAAAGCGTTGACAGCCACTTTGCGCAACACTTAATGTTCACGTGAACACTCAAGTAAGGAACTGACTCTTGCAGCTAAGGGAACGATGCATCGCATTGGTCGAAGCGCTGAATCTTGGGCGCGCAGATCAGGTCACATTGGTGCGCCCGCTGACCGGTGGTGTTGCCTCGGACATCGCCGAGGTTCAGGTCGGCGATCTGCGCATCTGCGCGAAATTCGCCCTCGCCAAGTTGCGCGTTCAGGAAGAATGGCTGGCCCCCGTTCACCGCAACAGGGCGGAATATGAATGGCTGTCCTGTGCCGGCCGCATCGCGCCCCGGAATGCACCGCAGCTCTATGGCCGATCCGAAGAAATGAACGGCTTTGCCATGGAATATCTGACCGGCGATGAGACCTATCTATGGAAGGATGCCCTGCTGACCGGGCAGCCCGATCGCGGAGAGGCCGCAGCCGTCGCCCGACTGCTGGGTGCGATCCACAGCGCCTCGGCCCGGCCCGGCTTCGATGCAACATCCTTTGCCAACCGCGATGATTTCCGGGCGCTGCGGATTGAACCCTATCTGCTGTTCACCGCGACGAAATATCCCGAACTTGAGGTCCGGCTGCGTCAACTGGCCGATGCGCTCTACAGGGCGGATGGTGTGCTGGTGCATGGCGATGTCAGTCCCAAGAACATCATGCTGCGCGACGGTCAGCCCGTCATTCTGGATGCCGAATGCGCCACCATGGGCGATCCCTGTTTCGATGTGGCCTTCTGCCTGAACCATCTGTTGCTGAAGGCGGTGCATCTGCCCGACCGGCGCGAAGACCTGCTGGCCCAGTTGGAGGCATTTCGCGACACCTATCTGCAGCATGTCGATTGGGAGGATCCCGCAGCCCTCGAAGAGCGTGTCGCCGCGCTGTTGCCAGCTCTGTTCCTGGCCCGCGTCGATGGGAAATCGCCCGTCGAATATCTGGACGACGCCGGACGGCAGGCCGTGCGGCACATCGCCCTGCCCTTGGTGCGGAACCCGCCATCGCGACTGACCGGGATCATTGCCGCCTTTAACTCGAACCGAAAAGAGCCATGACCGAAACTGACATCTCCTCAATCCGCGCCCGCCGCGTCTGGGACAGCCGGGGCCGCCCGACGATCGAAACCGAAGTGACTCTGGCCGGAGGTGCCGTGGGGCGCGCCATCGCCCCGGCGGGGGCGTCACGGGGCAGCCGCGAGGCGCTGGACCTGCGTGACGGCGGCGACAGGCTGGGCGGCATGGATGTCACCCGCGCCATTGCCGCCATTGACGAAACCCTGGCCCCTGCCTTGCTGGGGCGCGATGTGCGCGACCAACAAGCCCTTGATCAAACCATGATCGAACTTGATGGAACGCCGCTGAAATCCCGGTTGGGGGGCAATGCCATCGTGGCCACCTCGCTGGCGCTGATGCATGCGGCGGCCAATCAGCAGGGCGTGCCTTTGTGGCGGCACCTGGCACAGGTGACAGGCCGCAAACCCTCGATCCCCCTGCCCGAGATCCAGATATTCGGCGGTGGTGCCCATGCGGGCCGTCGCGTCGACATTCAGGATTTCATGGTCATGGTGCCCGGCGCTGCCGATTTCGCCGAAGCGCTGGACATCAGCGCGGAAATTCATGCCGCTGCCGGATCCCTGATGGCGCAACAGGGCCGCCGTTCGGGCGTGGCGGATGAGGGCGGCTGGTGGCCCGCCTTCGACAGCAATGAACAGGCGCTGGAAACCCTGACGCGCGCCATCGAACTGGCTGGCGAAACACCGGGCAAAGGCGTCGTGATCTCGTTGGATATCGCTGCCTCGGAATTCGGGCAGAATGGCCGTTATCGTCTGGCGCTGGATCAGAACCAGATGGATACCGACGGGATGATCGCGCTGCTGTCGCGCTGGATCGACAGCTATGCCATCGCCTCTATCGAGGATCCGCTGGCCGAGGATGATGTCGCGGGAATGACCGAATTCACCCGGCACTTCTCCGATCGCTTGCAGATCATCGGCGACGACTATCTTGTGACCAATGCGGCATTGCTGGAACAGGCGGCGCAGGACGAGGCCTGCAATGCGGTGCTGATCAAGGTCAATCAGGCCGGCACCGTCAGCGAAAGCCTGGCCACGATGCAGGCCGCCGACAAGGCTGGCTATCGCTGCATCGTCTCGGCCCGCTCGGGGGAAACCGAGGATGTCTCTATCGCGCATATGTCCGTAGGGCTGGGGGCCGGGCAGTTGAAAGTCGGCTCCATGACTCGATCCGAGAGGATGGCCAAATGGAACGAGGTGCTGCGGATCGCCGAAGATCCCGATGCCGGAACATTCGTCGGCGGTGCCCCTCTGGGCTCTGCCTGGCAACAAAACGGAGAATGACAGAATGAAACTGATGCGACTGGGCAACCGTGACGAGGCGAAGACACCCTGTATTCTGGATGCCGGCGGCACATTGCGCGATGTCAGCAGCATTGTCGCGGATTTCACGCCGACAACATTGTCAGCGGCGCTGATCGAGACACTGAAAGCGACGGATCCTTCATCATTGCCCGCCGTCAGTGCCGATGGGAAACGCATTGCGCCACCTGTCGCGCAGCCACGCAATATCTGGTGCATCGGGCTGAATTATTCCGATCACGCCGCCGAAGCCGGCATGGACATCCCCTCGGAACCGATCCTGTTCAACAAATCATCGGCGACCTATTGCGGGCCGAATGACCCGATCCTGTATTCACCCAGAATGACCAAGCTGGACTGGGAGGTCGAACTGGGCATCGTGATCGGGACGGCGGCGCTGAACATCACCCGCGAAGAGGCGATGGAGCATGTTGCCGGTTTCGTGCTGGTCAATGATCTGTCCGAACGGGCATGGCAGCTGGAGCGCGGCGGCCAATGGGTCAAGGGCAAGAGCTATCCCAATTTCTGCCCCACCGGTCCGATGCTGGTCACGCCCGATGAGGTTGGCGATTTCAATGATCTGGACATGACCCTGGATGTGAATGGTCAACGCATGCAGAGCGGCTCGACCGCGAAAATGATCTTCGACGTGCCGACCATCGTCTCTTACATGAGCGAATTCTGCCAGCTGGAGCCCGGTGATCTGATCTGCACCGGCACGCCTCCGGGCGTGGGTGCAGGAATGAAGCCGCCGGTCTGGCTGAAACCGGGCGATGAGGTGCGCCTCTCCATCCAAGGACTGGGCGAACAGCGGCAGGCCGTTGTCGAGACCTCCGGGGGGCGCCCATGAACAGCTATGATTTCAGGGATCGCGTGGCGGTTGTCACCGGCGGGGCAAACGGGATCGGCGCCGCCGTCGCGGCGCGGCTGGTTGAATCGGGTGCCCGGGTCGCGATCTGGGACATGGATGTCAGCGCAGCCGAAGACCGGGTTGCCACCCTGCCCGCAGACCGCGTTCTGATGGTGCAGACCGATGTCAGCGATCTGGACAGCGTTCTGGCCGCGCAGAAGTCCAGCGAAGAGACGTTCGGGCGCGTCGATGTGCTGATCAACAGCGCTGGCATTGCTGGTCCGTCGGCGCCGCTGGCAGAATATCCGGTCGAGATGTGGCGCAAGGTTCAGGCCGTGAATGTCGATGGGACATTCCATACCTGCCGCGCGGTCATTCCCGGCATGGTCGCGCGCAACTACGGGCGGATCGTGAATATCGCCTCGATCGCGGGCAAGGAAGGCAATCCCAACGCCTCGGCCTATTCGGCCTCGAAAGCGGCCGTCATTGCGATGACCAAGTCGCTGGGAAAGGAGATGGCCCAGCATGACATCGCAGTGAACTGCATTACCCCGGCCACGGCCCGGACACGCATCCTCGAACAAGTCTCGCAGGAATTCATCGATTACATGATGAGCAAGATCCCTCGTGGACGTTTCGTCACCGTGGAAGAGGTCGCGAATATGGTCCTGTGGATGGCCTCGGCCGAAAACTCCTTCACCACCGGCGCAGCCTTCGATCTGTCGGGCGGTCGGGCAACCTACTGAGGTGAGCATGCGCAAGTTCATACCGCAACCATTTCTGAAAACCGGAGGTGCCGCATGAGTGTCGCTGAACAGGGCCGACTGGCGGGGCGTGTGGCGATTGTCACCGCAGCGGGTCAGGGAATCGGGCGCGCGGTGGCCGAACGGCTGGCCGCCGAGGGCGCCATTGTCCACGCCAGCGACATCGATGGCGATCTGCTGGCCGATCTGGACGTGGCTTCGACCGCGACGGTCGATGCCAGCGACGCCGGTGCCATTTCGGCCTGGCTGGCCGATCATCCGCGCATCGACATTGTCGTTCCTGCGGCTGGCTGGGTGCATCAGGGCAATATCGAGGAATGCAGCCCCGAAGACTGGCGCAAGAGCATGCTGATCACGCTGGACAGCGCCTATCTGCTGCTGTCGCAAGCCGTGCCGCGCATGACCGAACATGGCGGCAGCGTGATTGCCATTGCCTCGGTCGCCTCATCCTTGCGGGGCTTTCCGCGCCGGGCCGCCTATTCCGCCGCGAAGGGCGGGGTGATCGGGCTGATCAAGGGATGCGCCGCCGATTATCTGGCGCAGGGCGTCCGCTTCAACGCGGTCTGTCCCGGCACCGTGGACACGCCCTCGCTGCGCGCCCGCATCGAAGAGCTGATCCCCACCCTTGGCAGCCGGGAAGCGGCATTGAAATTCTTTACCGACCGGCAACCGGCGGGCCGTTTTACCCAGCCCGAGGAGGTCGCGGCGCTGGTGGCCATGCTTGCCAGCGATGAAGCCGCCGCGATCAACGGGCAGACGCTTTGCATCGACGGGGGGATCACGATCTAGGGCCGTCGTTCAACAGGAAGATCAGGGAGGAAGACATGAAAAAAACCAGAACAATCAATCTTGGCCTCAGCGCATTGGCGGTCTTGACCGCCAGCGCCGCACCGCTGATGGCCGAGCCAAGGACCAATATGATGCACCAATGGGCACAGGGGTCCGAGGCCGCTGCCATTGCCAAGCTGGGCGAGATGTATGAGGCCGCGGGCGGCATCTGGGAACAGACCGCGATTTCGGGTCATACCTCGAACACGCTGGCCAAGCTGCGTTCGGATGTGGTGGCGGGCAATGCACCGGCGGCGGTGCAGTTGAAAGGCCCCGAGATCATCGAATGGAACAGCACTGGCCAGACCGCAAACCTGGACGAACTGGCTACCGCCGAAGGCTGGGATGATGTCGTGGCCCCGGAACTGATCTCGGTCATGAAACCCACCGGCCATTGGGTCGCGGTGCCGATGAATATCCACCGCGTGAACTGGCTGTACAGTTCGAAGAAACTGCTGGACGAACTGGAGATCGAGGTTCCCAGGACCTGGGAAGAATTCAACGCCGCCTGCGACAAGGTCGTGGCCGCCGGCAAGACCTGCATTGCCCATGGCGCGGCCGACTGGTCCGATACGACCACATTCGACAGCGTCGTTTATGGCATGGATATCGACCTGTATCGCAAGGCCTTTCAGGAGGCCGATATCGAGGCAATGCGCAGCCAGGGGATGATCGACGCCTTCGCGCAACTGCGCAAGATGGTCGGCTATATGGATGACGGCATCAATGGCCGATCATGGGAACAGTCGATGACCATGACCATGACCGGAGAGGCCGCCTTTTTCCTGATGGGAGACTGGACGGTTGCATCGGCCAATCTGGCTGGATTCAAGGAGGGCGTGGACTATCTGTGCGACCAGACGCCGGTCGATTGGGGCGGCACCGGTTATATCCTGAATGCTGATTCCGTCGTGATGTTCAAGCAAAGTGACCCCGACTATGTCGAAGGGCAAAAGCTGCTGGCCAAGACCATCATGTCGCCGGAATTTCAGGTCACCTTCAATGTGGCCAAAGGCTCGATCCCATCGCGCACCGATGTCGATCTGTCCAAGGGTGGCTTCACACAGTGCCAGCAGAAAAGCCTGAAGGATCTGCAGGCCTCGGTCGAGGAAGGCACCCTGGTGCGGTCCATGGCGCACAACATGACGGTGCTGCAGAAATTCCGCGGCGCGATGATGGAAGTCATCACCGAATTCGTCGCCGATGACTCGATCACGCCCGAAGAGGCCGCCAACCAGCTGGCCGATGCTGTCGAGTTGCAGATGTAAGCAGCCATTGTCCGGCCGCGTAGTCGGCCGGACATTCCCTGCCCTACAGAAAGGATATACGCCATGACGCCCGAACGGGCCCGTGCGCCGATCCATCGTCGTATCGCCAATCTGACTCCGCAACTGGTGCTGGTGCCAACCGTTCTGGCAGCAGTGATCTATGTCGTGATGTTTTCACTCTGGACGATCTGGATCTCGCTGTCGCAATCGACATTGCTGCCAAACATGAGCTTTTCGGGCTTTGATGCCTATCTGACGCTGTGGCAGTCAAAGCGCTGGACGGTCGCCTTTACCAATCTGTTCGTCTTCGGCACGCTTTACGTTGTCGGTGCGCTGATGATGGGCACCCTGCTGGCCATTCTGATCGACCAGCGCGTCCGCTTCGAGGCCGTCTGGCGCACGATTTTCCTTTATCCCCTGGCCGTGTCCTTCATCGTGACGGGGACGGTCTGGCGCTGGATCTTTCACCCGCAGACCGGTGTCGAACTGGCCCTGAAGGATCTGGGCTGGATCAGCGCGAAATTCGACTGGATCAGCGATCGGGACATGGCGCTGTATGTGGTCGTGTTCACCGCCATCTGGCACGCATCCGGCTTTGCCATGGCGCTGATCCTGGCCGGGCTGCGCTCGGTCGACAGCGATCTGGTCAAGGCCGCCCAGATTGACGGAGCCTCGATGCCGCGCATCTATCGGCGCGTCATCCTGCCCACGATCTGGCCCATCTTTGTCGCCGTTGCGGTGGTGCTGCTGCAATTCGCGATCAAGACCTATGACCTTGTGGTGGCGCTGACACAGGGCGGACCGGGTGTGGCGACAACCGTTCCGGCCATCGTCGTCTATGACCTGATGTTCCAGCGCGGACAAATCGCCGAAGGCGCGGCCGCAGCCGTGATGATCCTGCTGGGGCTGGTCTGCGTGCTGATCCCCTATGCGGTCTGGTCGTCCTGGCGGCAACGGAAAGAGGGCGCAGATCATGGCTGACACGATCCAGAGACAGGAATTCGATCCTCTGGCCACGGGCGGCGCGAACCGCAGAATCCGCGCCCGCGTCATGATCTATGGCGTTCTGACGTTGTTTGCCGCGATCTATCTGCTGCCGGCGCTGATCATCTTTCTCAACACGCTGCGCCCACTGGACGAGATCGTGCGTCAGGGGTTCATTTCATGGCCCGGCACCATGTCCCTGAGCCATTGGGGAGAGGCCTGGTCCAGCTTTTGCATCGGCGGAACCTGCGAGGGCGTCTCGCGCTATTTCATCAATTCTCTGCTGATGACGGTGCCTGCCACCGCATTGTCAACGGCACTCGGTCTGGTGAACGGCTATGTGCTGTCGAAATGGCGTTTTCGCGGCGATGCCTGGGTCTTTGGTGTCATCACGCTGGGGGTGTTTCTGCCCGCACAGATGACCCTGCTGCCCTGGGCCTTCGTGCTGGGCAAGCTGGGCCTGTCAAACACGATCGCGGGACTGGTGCTGGTCCATACGGTGCAGGGCGTGTCCTTCACGACTCTGTTCTGCCGCAATTATTTCCTGAACGTCCCCGATGATCTGATCAAGGCCGCGCGCATCGACGGTGCCGGGTTCTGGCGCATTTTCCGCCGGATCATCCTGCCCTTGTCGCCGCCGATCCTGATCGTGACGGTCATCTGGCAGTTCACCGGCATCTGGAACGAGTTCCTCTTTGGCACGGTCTTCACCTCGGGCGCGAACCAGCCGATCACCTCGGCCATCGTCGCCTTCTCGGGGTCGGGCACGGGCGAGCGGCATTACAATGTCGAGGCCGCCTCGGTCATCATGGCCGCCCTGCCCCCCCTGTTCATCTATCTGGTCGGCGGCAAGTATTTTGTCCGCGGATTGACCCAAGGCGCGGTCAAGTAAGGAAGCCATCACATGTCCACATTGGAAATCAGCGATCTGCGCAAAAGCTTTGGGGCGGTCGAGGTCCTGAAGAATATCAACCTCTCGGCACGCTCGGGTGAATTCGTCGCGCTGGTCGGGCCATCGGGCTGCGGAAAATCAACCCTTCTGTCCATGATCGCAGGGCTGGAAAGCGTCACCTCGGGCGAAATCCGTATCGACGGACATCTGGTCAATGACGAAGCCCCCAAGGACCGCGACATCGCCATGGTGTTTCAAAGCTACGCGCTCTACCCGACCATGAGCGTTCGCCAGAACATGAGTTTCGGCATGGAATGTCGCGGCATTCCCAAGGCCGAGCAGGACCGCGAGATCGAACGTGTGGCGGCGATGCTGCAGATCACACCGCTGCTGAACCGCAAGCCCGGCCAGCTGTCGGGTGGCCAGCGCCAGAGGGTCGCCATGGGCCGCGCGCTGGTGCGCGACCCCAAGATGTTCCTTTTTGACGAACCCTTGTCGAACCTGGATGCCAAGCTGCGCATCGAGATGCGAAGCGAGATCAAGAAACTGCATCAAGCCGTTGGCAAAACGACAGTTTATGTGACACATGACCAGATCGAGGCGATGACCCTGGCCACCCGCATCGCGGTGATGAACAAGGGCATTCTGCAACAATATGATACGCCGGACGAGATATACCGACGCCCGGCCAATATGTTCGTTGCGGGTTTCATGGGGTCGCCGACGATGAATTTCCTGACCGCTGTCGTCACCGAACCGCAAGACGAGGCGATGCTGCGTCTGGACGGTCCGGGGGATGTCATGCTGCCCTTGCCAGACGGGGCCGCACCGCCCCCGGCGGGAAGCCGGGTCGTGCTGGGAATTCGTCCCGAACATTTCAGCCCCGTCGCCGCCCGCCGGGCCGAACGCAAGGCCATTCGGTCGGTGCCGGTCACTGCCGCGATCGACATGCTGGAACCAACCGGCTCGGAGACCATTCTCATGGGCCGGATTGCCGATCAGCCCGTGGTTCTGACCTGCGAACCGGATGAGGCCCCGCGGGTGAACGAGGAAGCCTGTTTCGAAATCGACATCGACCGCGTCTGCCTTTTCGATCCAAAGACCGAGGTGCGCCTGTGACCCAACAGCCCATTTTCCCCGATCTGGCGGGCAAAGATGTTGCCGTGACCGGCGGCGCATCCGGCATTGGCGCAGCCATCGTGCGGGCCTTTTGCGCACAGAACGCCCGGGTGAGCTTTTTCGATATCAACGAAACGGCCGGTCAGGCATTGGAGCAGGACTTGTCACCTCTGGCGCAATTCGTGCCTCTGGATCTTTCGCACCCTGAAATGATCGCCCCCGCGTTTGACGCGGCGGCGCGCGATGGCGCCTTTGACATTCTGATCAACAATGCCGCCCATGACGACCGCCACCGGATCGAGGATGTCAGCCCGCAATACTGGCGTGACCGTCTGGCGGTAAATCTGGACCATCATTTCTTCTGTGCCCAGGCCGTCATCCCGGCCATGCGTCAGGCCGGGCGCGGCGTGATCATCAATATGGGCTCGATCGCATGGCGCGTCGGGCTTGATGACGCACCGGCCTATGTCACCGCCAAGGCCGCCATAGAGGGGCTGAGCCATGGGCTGGCGCGCAGCCTTGGCCGCCACGGAATCCGCGTGAACTGTGTTCTGCCCGGCTTCGTGCGCACGCAACGTCAGGTAGAGAAATGGGTCACGCCCGAATTCGAGGCCGAGGTTCTGTCCCGCCAATGCCTGCAGGATTTCATCCAGCCCGAGGATGTGGCCGCCGTGGTGGTCATGCTGGCTTCAGACAGCGCAAGGGCCGTCACCAACCAGACCGTCATCGTCGATGCCGGCTGGTCGTGACGGAGGAACGGTCCCTGACAGCGATCCTTACAGCCCGGCGATGCAAAGATATTTCATCTCGACATAATCCTCGATGCCGTGGCGCGATCCTTCGCGGCCCAGTCCCGATTGCTTGATGCCACCAAAGGGCGCGGCCTCATTCGCGATCATGCCGGTGTTGATGCCGACAATGCCGGTTTCCAGCGCCTCGGCCACGCGAAAGACCCGTGCCAGATCACGACTGTAGAAATAGGCCGCCAGACCGAATTCACTGTCATTGGCCAGCGCAATGGCCTCGGCCTCGGTCGAGAAACTGATGATGGGGGCCAGCGGCGCAAAGGTTTCCTCGCGCGCGACCAGCGCATCGGAGCTGACATCGACCATGACCGTCGGTTCAAACCAGCTGCCGCCAAGTGCATGGCGCTGTCCCCCCGTCAGCAGGCGCGCACCCCGATCCAATGCATCGGCGATATGGGCCTCGATCTTGTCAACGGCGGCCATGTCGATCAGCGGCCCCTGTTCGACGCATGGCTGGGTGCCGCTGCCCAGTTTCAGTTCCGAGGCGGCCTTGGCCAGACGTTTCGCAAAAGCCTCGACGATGTTTTCATGGACATAGATGCGATTTGCGCAAACGCAGGTCTGACCCGAATTGCGGAACTTGGCGATCATCGCGCCTTCGACGGCAGCGTCCAGATCGGCATCCTCGAACACAAGGAAGGGCGCATTTCCGCCCAGTTCAAGCGAAAGTTTCTTGATGTCATCGGCACTTTCGCGGATCAGCCAGCGCCCGACCTCTGTCGAGCCGGTAAAGCTGATCTTGGCAATGTCCGGGCTTTTGCAGAACACATGCCCGATCATGCTGGCCTTGCCCGTCACGACCTGAAAGACCCCGGCAGGCAGCCCCGCGCGTTCAGCCAGAACCGCCAGAGAAAGCGCCGACAGCGGTGTTTGCGAGGCCGGTTTCACGATGATCGGACAGCCCGCGGCCAGCGCGGGTCCGGCCTTGCGGGTGATCATTCCGTTGGGGAAATTCCAGGGCGTGATGGCGGCGCATATGCCGATGGGCTGTTTCAGCACGATCACGCGACGATCCGGCGCGGGCGAAGGAACGACCTCGCCATAGATGCGTTTGCCCTCTTCTGCGAACCACTCCAGATAGGCGGCATTTGACAGGATCTCGCCCTTGGCCTCGGCCAGTGGCTTGCCTTGTTCAACAGTCAGGATCTGCGCCAGATCATCGGCGTTTTCCACGATCAGATCGTGCCAACGGCGCAGCAATGCCGCGCGCTGCCTGGCGGGACGCGCGGCCCAATCGGCGCGCACGGCCTTCGCGGCGGCAATCGCACCCTGAATGTCCGCTTCGGACAACGATGGCACCGTGGCAATCACGCTGCCATCGGCGGGATTGGTGACCGCGATTCCATCGGGACCGTCAGCCGCTATCCAGTTTCCGCCCACAAGGGCATCGGCACAAAACAAGGTCGGGTCATTCAGCTTCATCAGTAATGCTTTCGCTTGGCAGTGAATGGAAGGTCGATCCGGCCGGGGCCTCAATCTGCGGCGGGCGCAAGCGGACGCTGCATGCGGGCAACGATCTCCTTGGACATGCGCATGATCATTCCATAGTCGTTGGACACACTGATGAAATCAAAGCCGACATCCCGCGCCCAATCGATCGAATCCAGATCGGGCACCAATGTCCCCGATGCGATGCCCAGGTCGCGGCAACGGTCGGCCTCATGCCGGATCAGGCTGCGCACCTTGTCACCCGAAGTGTCGCCCAGTTGATCGACCACACAGGACAGATCGCCCGGCCCGTAGAACAGCGCGTCGATACCGTCGACGCCCGCAATCCCGTCGGTATTGTCGATTCCCTGCTGCGTTTCGATCTGGGCGATGATGCAGATATTGTCCTCGACCGCGCTCACATAGTCCTCGGTCTGCGCATAGCGGCTGCCACGATGCATCAGGGCAAAGCCGCGATTGCCCTTGGGCGGATAGCGACAGGCCGAGACAATGCTTTCGGCCTGTTCCACCGTTTCGACGAAGGGCACCATCAAGGTCCGCGCGCCCGCATCCAGCAAACGCCGGATCAGGATCGGGTCGGAACTGGGTGGCCGAACCACCACTTCGGTGCCCGATTCCGCAATCGCGCGCATCACCGCGACCACATCCCCTATGGAAGCATCGGTATGCTCCATGTCGACGACAATGAAATCCAGCCCCGACCAGGACATCGCTTCGGCGGCATTGGCGCTGCCGGTCATGATCCATGACCCGATGACAGGTGTTCTCTGGGACAGGGCGGCCTTGAACCGGTTCGGAAGAATTTTCATGATGTCTCTTTCTGAAGATTAAGGGTCCGGGGTCAGGCCTGTTGCCCGCGATAGCGTCGTAACGAGGCCATCACGATCGGCAGCAGCCATATGGTCAGGGTCGTGATCCCGAGAACGGCGGCAATCGGACGGTCGAACAGGCTGAGCAGGTCTCCACCCGATTTCGTCATGGACATCACGAAGTTCCGCTCGACCAGCGGGCCCAGCACAAGGCCGAGGATGGCCGGAGCCAGCGGGATTCCGTTCTCCTCCATCCCATAGGCCAGCAGGCCCATGATCAGGACGATCACGATGGCAAAGCTACTGTTGGTGATGGCAAAGGCGCCCACCATGCAGAAGATCATGATGATCGGCATCAGCACGGCGCGCGGAACGCCGATGATCAGCCCGGCCATCCGGATTGCCACATAGCCAAGAGGGACCATGATCAGATTGGCAATCAGGAATGCAATCAGCACCGCATAGATGATTTCCGGGCTTTCGGCAAAGATCCGGGGGCCGGGATTGAGACCCTTCATATACATGATGCCCACGGCAATGGCGGTCACCGCACCGCCGGGAATGCCGAAGACCAGCGCAGGCACCCATGATCCGCTGACCGCCGCATTGTTCGAGGCCGTGGCGTCGATGATCCCTTCGTCATGGCCGGTGCCATATTTTTCAGGCTCGCGCGAGAATTTCTTGCTGACCGCATAGCAGACCCAGGCGGCGATATCGGCGCCCGCCCCCGGCAAGGCCCCGATCAGGGTTCCCAGGGCCGAGCTGCGCAAAATGTTCCACCAGCGCTGTTTCAGACGTTCGCCCAGGCCGGAAAACACATGGCTGACCCTTTTCTGCACTGGCTGGACCTGATGGATGTTCACCAGATTGCGGATTACCTCGGGTATGGCGAACATGCCGATCATGGCGGGCACGAAATCGACACCGCCCGTCAGTTCGGTGATGCCAAAGGAAAACCGCGGATAGCCCGCCGAGGGATCAAAGCCGATCATGGCAATGGACAGCCCGACCAGCAGTGACAGCACGCCCTTGACCGGATTGCTGGCGGCGATGAAGACCGCGCAGCTCAACCCCAGCAAGGCCAGCCAGAAATATTCGTCCGAACTGAAGCGCATGGCTATCCTGGCCAATGCCGGCGCGGCCACCATCAGGATGATGCTGCCAAACACCCCCCCCAATGCGGAACATATCAAATTGAGGCCAAGCACCGTCCGCAGCTGTCCCCTTTGCGTCATCGCATAGGAATCCTCGACATAGGCCGCCGAGGCTGGGGTGCCGGGTATGCGCAGCATGGCGCCGGGAATATCGCCCGCGAAGATCGCCATTGCCGTGGCCGCCACGATGGCAGAGACCGCCGGAACCGGATCCATGAAGAAAGTCAGCGGCACCATCAAGGCCGCCGCCATGGTTGCGGTCAGCCCCGGAATGGCGCCCACGAACAACCCGAAAACCGAGGCCGCCAGGATGATCGCCAGAACCTTCGGTGCAAAGACCAACGACATGGCGGCAAGCAGGATGTCAGTTGTCATCAGAATGGCATCCCTTCAAGCAGACCGCGTGGCAGCGGCACCAGCAGGAATTTGGAAAACAGGAGATAGACGCCGATCGGGGCCAGCAGGGCGACCGGCAGCCCGACACGCATCCGCACGTTCAGCAGCGCAAAGAAGACCGCAAGGATCAGCACCGAGGTCGGGATCATCCCCATATGCGGCGCGACCAATATGTAAAACAGTATCCCCAGAGGAACGAGCCCGAAGCGCAGACAACCCGTCAGGCTTTGTGCCCATATGGGGCGCGTGAACCAGTGATCCGGGTCTGAAGACAGCATCTGCTGCCCGGCCAGAAAGGCACCGCAGACCATGAAGCCGACGGCCAGGATGCGGGGAAACAACCCCGATCCAAAGGCCATGCCCGGGGCCGCCGGGAATCCGGCAGAGGCAATGAACATCCACAGTCCGAAGGCAGCGAAAATCAGCCCGAGCAACATGTCAGAAAGTTTCATGATGCCTCGCTTGCGATCCCGAAGCCGTCACATTGGTCCCGGTCATCTTGCCAGGCCAAGCGCCTGAATGATCTCGCCCATCTGTTCATCGCGTCTGTCCAGCAGGGCGGTCAGATCCTCTCCGTTCAGATAATGGATGCCATAGCCGCCCTGAGCCATGCGTTCCCGGAAACTGTCGCTTTCCACCAGCGCGGCAGCCGCCTCGGACAATGTCGCAACAATCTCGTCCGGCGTATCGGCGGGAACAGCCAGCGCCCGCATGCCCGACATGGTGACATCAAGCCCGGTCGCCTCTTTCAGGGTCGGGACATCCTCAAAACCGTCCAGACGCTCGGCAGACATGACTGCAAGGGTCCGCGCCTGTCCGGCATCGACGATGGATTGCGCTTCAGGCAGCTGAGCCATGACGAAATCTGTCGCATCGGCCACCAGTTCCTGCAGCGCGGGCGCGGCGCCCTGGCTTGGCACCCAGATCACCGCGTCCGTGCCCAGACCAGCCTCCAGCAGCATGCCGCCCAATGCCAGATGATAAACCCCGCCTGCGGCCGTGCCCGAAGACGTCATCCGCTTTGATCCGGATGCGATGGTGTCCAGCAGATCCTGCATGGTTTCATATTCGGAATCGGCGCGGACGTGGATGCCAGCCGGTTCGCCATTGATCATGGCGATCAGCTTGTAGGAACGATGATCCAGATCCGTCATTCCAAGATGATGCATCATGTTGATTTCGGCAGTAATGAAGCCGACGGTATATCCGTCCGGCTTGGCATCTGCGATGGCGGCATGACCGACCACGCCGCCCCCGCCTGTCCGGTTCACGACGTTCACCGGCGCGCCCAGTTGCTCTTCCAGACCGGCAGCCACGATACGCGCGACCACATCGGTTCCGCCTCCTGCTGCCCATGGCACGGTCATGCTGATCGGCCGGTCGGGATAATCACCCGCAGTGGCGCCCGTGACGGTCAGGGCCAGAGCGCAAGCCGCAGTAGCGGCCCGTGCGATCAGCGAGAATTTATTGGTCATATGTTCCTCCCCAGAAACAGGCTGAATGCGAACCACGATCGCGATGCTCCTCCTGCACGCTGTCGGAGTTCCTTTAAACGGAACTTGAGTTCCTTTAAATGACACGCTATCGAGGGGGGATAATCGAGTCAACCCGGTCATTCCGTTCACGGAAGGAAGCAGACATGCCCAAGCGCGCCGCCGACAGCAGCACCCCCCTCAGCCGGGCGATCCTTGTTCTGGAAGAGGTTTCTCGCCACCGCACGCCGCCGTCATTTTCGACGCTGATGAAAGAGCTGAAGCTGCCCAAAAGCTCGTTGCATCGCACGCTTGCAGCATTGACCCAGGAAAGATTGCTGGAATTTCGTCCCGAGGACAGCGGCTATCGACTGGGATTGCGACTGTCCGGCCTGTCACTGAAGGCCGTTCACGGGCTGGAAATCCGCGACGCCGTTCGGCCCGAGATCGAGGATCTCAGCAAGCAGGTGCAGGAGAATGTTCTGGTCGGACAGCGCGACGACACGCAGCTGGTCTATGTCGACCGGATCCAGAGTCAGCAGACATTGCAGATGATTTCGCAACTGGGCAACCGCGCGCCGTTGCATTGCACGGGTCTGGGCAAGACCATCCTCGCCTTCACCGAAGAGGACACGCTGACCGCATTGCTGCCTCGCCTGCCCCTGACCCGCAGCACCGATACGACCATCTGCGATCTGCCGTCCCTGCAGGCCGAGTTGCAGGAAATCAGGCAACAGGGCTATGCCATCGACCGCTGCGAACATCAGCCGGAAATTCATTGTATTGCCGCCCCGATCTATGCCGCCAACGGCAAGATCATGGCCGCGGTAAGCATATCCGCGCCGGTATTTCGCGTGCCCTATGCGACATTGACCCAATGGCTGCCCGCCCTGCAGGATGCGGCCCGGCGCATCACGTTGAAACTGGGCGGCATCATGGCTGGCGAGGGCACCACCAGTTAGCGGTGCCCTGACCCGGCATCAGTTGATCAGATGCACCCCCGCGACGATGAATGCCCCCAGCATGACGGTTTCCATCACGATCAGGGCAATCGCCGTGCCGCCGACCTCCAGCATCTTTACAAGCGACGTCTTGATGCCCACTGCCGCAATGGCGATCAGCAAGGCCCATTTGCTGAGCGTCTCGGCCAGATGCGCAACCGACGCGGGGATCAGCCCGATCGAGTTCAGCACTGCCAGCAGCAGAAAGCCCAGCACGAAGCTTGGCAGCAAGGGCGGACGCTTGCCGTCGCTGACCTGATCTTCAAGACCTCTGGCCCGGATCGACAACGAGAAGATCAATACCACCGGCGCCAGCATCGACACGCGGATCAGCTTGACCAGGGTGGCCGTCTCTCCCACCTCGGGACCGACCGAGAAGCCGGCGCCAACCACCTGTGCCACGTCATGGATCGTCCCGCCCAGGAAGACGCCCGATTCCAGGGACGAGAACCCGAAGAACCCCGCCAGCAAGGGATAGACCACCATTGCAATCGTGGACAGCAGCGTCACCGACAGGACGGTAAAGGCAAGATTTCGTTCAGACTTGTCAGTCTTGGGAAGCACCGCAGCAATCGCCATGGCCGCCGAGGCCCCGCAGATCGCGACCGAGCCGCCGGTCAACAGCGCCAACCGCCAGCCCCGCCCGAACAGTCGCGCGGCCAGCAAGGCAAACACGATGGTAAAGACCACGCCAGCGATGACCAGTGCAATCATTGGTGCACCCAGATCGGCCAGCATCTGGGCCGAGATCCGCGCGCCCAGCAGCGCAACCCCAAGACGCAGAATCGTCTTGGCCGAATATTCGACCCCCGGCAGGGTGCGGGTGCCCTCTTCGGCCAGAAAGTTCAGTGCCAACCCCAGCAACAGCGCCATCAGCATGGCCGGAGCACCATAGTGCTCCGACAGGAACTGTGCGGTCATCGCGACCAGAACAGAAACGGCCATGCCCGGAAAATAGCGACGCAGATCACGCGCGCTTGGCAGACCCAGCCGAGCGGCAAGACCGCCGACACCGGAAACCTGTTGTTGTGCGCTCATGTCAGACCTGTGCAGCGGTAGCGGTGCCAAGGGCCTCGATCTGGCCCAGCAGCGAGTCTTCGACCTCGATCCCGTCCTGCATGGCCTGCTTCCTCAGCCAGACGCGCCGCGCTCCCGGCAACCTTGCGCCCGGTTGGGTTTCTACCGCACCGGCCAGATCCTCGAAACGGCTCAGCGCGGGCGCCGGCTCATCCCCAAAGGCAAATGCGCGCGGATCAATTGCAAGCAACAGCTGCCCGACGCCGGGCGCGGGACCTTCGCCCGTGAAGAAGGACGATGCCTCATGTCCGAAATTCGCACCGACCAGTCCGGCGGCCAGCAGTTCGACCATCAATGCCAGTGCGGTGCCCTTGGCATCGCCCATCGGGATCATGGTGCCCGCCAGCGCGGCTTTCGGGTCGGTTGTCGCGCGACCTTCGCCGTCCAGCGCCCAGCCCTCGGGAATGTCATCGCCACGCTGATCGGCGGCCATGATCTTGCCACGCGCGACCTTGGACAGGGACACATCCACCACGATGGCGGGCTGACCATCCGCGCGCGGTGCGGCGAAGGCGATCGGGTCGGTGCCGAACAATGCGCGCCGCCCACCCCATGGCGCCATGGCTGCCGGCGCATTGGCAAACATCATCGCCACCAGTCCGGCATCGGCCAGACGTTCGACCGTCACACCGGCCACGCCGCAATGATGGGAATGGGTAATTCCGGCGACGGCAATGCCCTGTTTCGGTGCATTTGCAGTCAGCCAATCCACAGCCAGATCCATCGCCGGATAGGCAAAGCCGTTTTGGGCATCGACCCTCAACACGCCGGGACGGCCCACTGTCTGGGTTGGGACGGCATGGCCGTCGACCTTGCCGCTTTGGGACTGCGCAGCATAAGAGGGCATCCGGCGCAAGCCATGCCCGGCCTGACCGACCGCTTCGGCGGCAATCAGGGCGCGGGCAACGGCTTCGGCATTGGGCTGCGAGGTATTGCAGCGCATCAGGGCCGCGACCGCCAGATCATGCGCTTGTGTCAGACTGATACGGGGCATGATCAGACCCTTTCCTTCAGATGGTCCAGAACCTTGTCGGCAATCATATTGCTGACGCGGATATTCGATTCCTCGGTGACGCCGGCGATATGCGGGGTCAGGATGATGTTGGAGATCCCTGCGAAGTTCGCGCCATGGGCGGCATCCAGAGGTTCGACCTCGAAGACATCCAGCGCCGCGCCGGCAAGGCGGCCTTCACCCAGGGCTGCAGCCAGCGCGGCCTCATCCACAACACCGCCCCGCGCCGCATTCACCAGAACCGCACCGGGCTTCATGCGCGTCAGGGCCTTGGCGTCGATAATGTGTCGTGTCTGCGGAGTCAGCGGAACATGCAGGCTCAGAGCGTCGGACTGCGCCAGCAGCTCCTCAAGCGAGACACGCCCGATTCCGCTCCACGCCGGGTCGGATTGCGGCAGATGCGGATCATGCGCGATCACCGACATGCCCATGGCCTTGACCCTTGTCGCAACCTGCCGCGCAATTGCCCCATAGCCCAGCAAGCCCATGACCCGGCCCGACATTTCCCGTCCGATCAGCTGCTGGCGCGGCCAATCGCCCGCCGCCACCGATGCCGAGGCCAGATAGGCACCACGCAACAGCATCAGCACCGAGGTGAGGACATATTCGGCGACAGCCAGATCATTGGCCCCAGTCGCTGGCCAGACCTGAATACCCCGTGCCTTGCAGGCATCCAGATCGATATTGTCCAGCCCCACGCCCAGACGCCCGACGGCCTGCAATCCCTTGCCCGCATCCAGCAGGGCCGCATCAACCCGCGTGCGGTTGCGCACCACCAGCACTTCGGCGCCGCCAAGGGCCGCAATGAGGTCTTCGCGCCGGTCCACCAGATCGGGCTGGTAGAGAGTCGGCGCAGCCCCTGACAGCCGCTCGACGGCGGTCTCGTCCATGAATTCCGAGATCACAACGCGTGACATGAGGTTCCTTTCACTTGATATCAGGGAAGAATCCCGATCGGCATCGGGATGTTGAGCACGCGCACCATCAGCAGATAGAAGGCGCTGACCATCACCAGAACGCCGGTCCCATAGGTCATCATTCGGGCAAAGCCAGGCCGCTCGAACAGGCCGGTGACGGTCAGGATCGCACAGGCGATCAAAGAGGTGGTGAACATGCCGAGATGGGGAAAGATCAGCGCCCAGCCCAACATGGTCAGCGCCAGGACCAGCCCCCGACCGGTGGCATCGTCATCACCGGCCTCCAGCCCGACGACACCGCCACCGCGCCACGAGCGGAGGATCTGCAAGGCAGACAGCAGGATCATCGCCCCGCCTACCGCCAACGGGAAAGCCGCGGCCATGGTGCTGAGCGTGCGGGCCTGCAGCAGAATCCACAGGCCCAGGAACAGAAAGACCACGGCGCCGGTCAGCCCGGGCATATCCGCGCGCGCGCCGGCTTGCGTCTGGACCGCTGTTGCCGTGAC
Organism: Paracoccus seriniphilus; assembly: GCF_028553745.1. Taxonomy (NCBI): domain Bacteria; kingdom Pseudomonadati; phylum Pseudomonadota; class Alphaproteobacteria; order Rhodobacterales; family Paracoccaceae; genus Paracoccus; species Paracoccus seriniphilus. The sequence goes on along the minus strand of NZ_CP067132.1, from coordinate 35,132 downwards.
CTCGGCCATCCGCTTGCGCCGCAGCAACGGCAGGCACAGCGTCACGGCGATCAGGGCAACGATGCCCCAGCTGATCGGCCGGTTCAGCAGCAACTGCCCCATGAAGTCACCGCGAGCACCACCGATCATCCAGGCCCGCATGAAGCCCTGCTCGGCGATCTGGCCCAGAACCAGGCCCAGAACGATGGGCGAGGCGCCATAACCGCCACGCGCCGCCACCCAGCCAACAAGGCCCATCACCACCATCACCAGCACGTCATGCGGGTTGGAATGGATCGCAAAACTGCCAACGATGGTCATATAGGCAATTAGCGGCACCAGCATCGCCTTGGGCACATTGGCGATGAAACGGAACGCATAGCGCCCCACCACCAGACCGGTCGGCAACATCAGCAGCGTCGCGATCAACAGCCCCAGCATGAAGATATAGACCGTGCCATCGCCCGACTGGAACAGCGCCGGACCGGTGCGGATACCCTGCACCATCAGCGCGCCCATGATCACCGCATCGGGCGGCGTCCCGGGAATGCCCAGCACCAGCGTCGGAATGAAACCGCCGCCGACGGTGGCGTTATTGGCGCTCTCGGTAGACAAAAGCCCTGCCGGTTCGCCCTTGCCGAAATGTTCTGCCCGCGATGAGGCACGCCGGGCCTCGGCATAGGAAATCAGCGAGGCAATCGAGCCACCGGCGCCCGGCAGGATGCCGACCAACGTCCCGATCAGGGATGAGCGCAGCAGGTTCACCCAGTCCCGCAGGGCAATGCCCAAAGCCTCGAAAAGACGAAAGCCGCGCGCCGGCGCGGGTTCCAGATGCTGGCCCGGCGAAGCGACCATATTGATCAGCACGGGAATGCAATACAGCCCGATCAGCGCCGCGACGATATCGATCCCGCCCAGCATCGAGGGGAACCCCCCGGTGAAACGGACATCCCCGCCGATGACGGCAACCCCGATCATCGACAGGAACAGACCGAACATGCCTCCGATCATCCCCTTGACGACATTGCCTTGCGACAGGGTCGCGATCAAAGTCAGCCCCAGAATGGCCAGCCAGAAATACTCGGTTGACTGAAAGGCAAGCGCCAGAGTCGCCAGTTTCGGCGACAGGGTCATCAGCAGCAGGGCACCGACCAATCCGCCAACCACGCTGGCAATGGTGGCCAGTGTCACGGCCAGATCGCCATCTCCGCGCTTGGCCATGGGAAAGCCGTCAAAGGTCGTGGCAATGGCGGATGGCGTGCCCGGCGTGTTCACAAGAATTGCGGCAAAGGCCCCGCCATAGATCGCGCCGGTATAGATCGCGCCCAGCATGATCAGCCCCGAAGCCGGGTCCATCACGAAAGTAAACGGCACCAAAACGGCAATGGCCATGGTCGCGGACAGCCCCGGCAAGGCGCCGATGACCGTGCCGGCCAGAACTCCAAGGAAAGCAAGCCCGACATTCATCGGGCTGAAGGCGGTCAGAAAGATGCTGAGCGGATCGGCCATGATATTCGTCCCGGAACTGATTGGAGAGGTCGCGTGCAGATGCGGCGGACCCCGGCCCGCCGCAGACCGAATTGCGTTCAGTTATGGGAGTTCAGCTGTTCGGCCACCTTTTCATATGCGGCTTTCCGCTCCGCCATGAAGTCGTCCATCTCCTGATAAGGCACATCGATCAGCGCATATCCATCCGCTTCCATCCGCGCGCGGAATTCGGGATTCTCGTTGATCTTGCCGATCAGGTCGGACAATTGCTGCCGGATATCCTCGGGGGTCGAGGACGGCACGGCGATGCCGCGATAGGCGCCGCCGACCATGTTGATGCCCAGTTCCTTGAAAGTCGGCACATCGGGAAACAACGGGTGACGCTCTTCGGTGGCGACGGCCAGCATGCGCACCGAATCCGCCTGTCGCGCCGCAACGGTGGTATAGCCCCAAAGCACATCCACCTCTCCGCCCAGCAGGCCGGATTCGGTGGCCCCGGTTCCACTATAGGGAATATAGGTGGTCTCGACGCCGGTCTCGTTCATGAACAGCTGATTGGCGACGTGATTGGCCGAATTCGTACCCGTCCCCCCGGCAATGATCGAACCGGGGTTCTCCTTGGCGGCATCAATCACGTCCTGCACAGTTTGATAGGGGCTTTCATTGCGCACCAGCAAGGCGTCAGGCGTGAAATGGAACATGTAGACATTGGTGATGTCATCGGTCTGATAACCGGGATCCTGCAACATCGGCTGCAGAATGATATGAGGCAGATTGGTGCCCATGATGGTCATGCCATCGCCATTATAGCCGTTCAGACCTGACCAGGCCTGTGCTCCACCCGCGCCGGGCAGATATTGAACGATCAGATCCTGCCCCGTGAGCTCCTTGAAATAGGGCTGCTGATAACGCGCGGTGACATCGCTTTCGCCGCCAGCGTTGAAGGGAATGATGTAGTTGACCGGCCCGTCGGGATAGGCGAATGCCGCCGAGGCCGATACCGCCAGCGCCGCTGCGGCCGCGCCGACAAGGTGCCGAAATTTCGTTGTTCCAAACATGTCCATTCCTCCCCTTTATGATTGTGCGACCGGAGAACGGGCCCCGGTCGCGTTCTTTTCAACCGCCGGCCCCCTCCTCAAAGGTCCGGCGGCGCGGCGCGATCAGGCGCTGCGATACAGTTTGGTCATCGAGAATTCGCGATGACCCAATGCTTCGGCAGCGGTCGCGCGACCATTGGCGGTGCGGATGATCATGTCGATCAGCGCGTCGCCGGCCTGATCGATGGTCTGTTCGCGGGTCAGAACTCCGGTGACATCCACATCGATGTGTTCCGACATGGTGCGCAGGGTACGCGGGTTTCCGGAAATCTTGATGACCGGCACGATCGGGTTGCCGACGACATTGCCTTGCCCCGTCGGGAAGGTGTGGATGACATAGCCACCCGCCGCCATCAGCGTCACGCATTCCGCCGCAGCCGAAGAACTGTCCATGAAGTAGAGGCCGGGACCTTTGGACGGCGTTTCAGCCGGACCCATCGCATCGATATAGGTCGAGGTCTTGCCGATCTTTTCAAGGTTGCCCAGGGCTTTTTCCTCGATCGTCGTCAGGCCGCCAAGGATATTGCCCTTGGTCGGCTGGCTGTCGGACAGGTCGTCGGTCTTGAAGGCCTCGATCACGTCGTCCTGGTAGGCCTGCCAGATCTTCTTGAACTTGGCTGCGGCCTCGGGAGTGGCGGCGCGTTTTTCGCAGATATGCTCGGCGCCGGTGATTTCCGAGGTCTCGCCAAAACAACCATACAGACCGTGGGGCAGCAGCTTGTCATACATGTTGCCGACGGTCGGGCAGGATGACAGGCCGGTGGTCGTGTCGCTTTCACCGCATTTGGTGGACACCCAGAGATCGGAAATCGGGCAGTCTTCCTTTTGCAGCTCGGTCGCCCAATGGACATATTCCTTGGCTTGCCAGCTGGCCTGGCGGATGGTTTCGAAATCACCCTTCTGCTCGATCGAGAAGCCGGTCACGGGCTTGCCGGTCTTGGCGATGCCGTCGACGATGACCTTGGTCCATTCCGGCTCGATCCCGATGACGATCACGGCGGCGACATTGGGGTTCGCGCCGGTGCCGATGATCGTGCGGAAATGCAGGTCGAGGTCTTCGCCGAATTGCAGGCGACCATAGGCATGCGGGATGGCCAGCGTGCCCTTGACGTTGTTTGCGACCGCTTCGCAGGCTGCGTTCGAGATATCGTCAACCGGCAGGATGACGACATGGTTGCGCACGCCGACGCGACCATTTTCGCGGCGCCAGGCTTTGACGGTCGTGTTGCTGAAATCCAGAGCCATGCTTACCACCGTTTCGTTTTGCAGTTGTGGGTGTGGACGTGGTCGCCCACTTCGGCGTCGCCGACCATCTTGCCGATATCCTCGCCATATTTGATGACCGTATCGCCCGCCTTCAGCGGCTTGAGCGCGACCTTGTGTCCGATCGGAATGTCCGCCTTGGCGGTCAGACGAAAGTCAGAGTTATCAGCGGTGACAACGCACAGCATGTCGGTGCCCGCGGCGAGGTTTTCGACGACGACAACGCCGACGTTATCCTCGTGATCGTGGACCAGAAGTTGCGGAATGCTCAAAGGATCCTCCCTTTCAGTGATGGCGTGAATTCCTCGCAGCAGTGTTAACATATACACCAACTCTTATACAAGACTATTTATACATGTATTGCCAGCCCGGCTTTTGCCGTGATAGCCAAGGGAAAATTCAGGGAATGACGCCGAAAATGGGACAGCCGCTTTATCAAAAAGTCATCGACACGATCGTCGCGCGAATCGGTGCGGGCGAATTGCTGGCCGGCGGAATGCTTCCCAGCGAGACCCAGCTGGCGGCCGAAATCGGCGTATCCCAGGGCACCGCGCGCAAGGCGCTGATGATGCTGGAGCAACATGGCATCGTACGCCGCGAACAGGGCCGGGGCACCTTCGTCACCGCGCGGACGCCGGAAAGTTCGCTTTTCAACTTTTTCCGGCTGCGCGAGGATGACGGCACCATCATCCGGCCCGAATTGATCGAAGAAAAGATCATCCAGCGCCCCGCGAGTGACACGGAACGGAAAACGCTGTTCGAAAAACCGGAATCCGTCTATGAAATCAGACGCATCCGCAGCCTCAAGGGCGCTGCCAGCACCATCGAGACAGCCGTTCTGCCCGCCCCGCTCTTTGCCGGGATTGAACGGCGCGCGCCGCTGCCAAGCGCGTTGTACATCCTGTATCAGCAGAATTACGGCTGCATCGTGCTGCGCGCGGACGAAAGCATCAAGGCCATCGCGGCAGGTCCGGATGAGGCCCGCGCCCTGAAGGTGGAAGAAGGCGCCCCCCTGCTGCGGGTCGAGCGCCTTGCCTATGATATTCTGGGCCGTCCGATCGAAAGGCGCCGCAGCATCTATCGGACGGACCAGCTGAACTACAAGGTCACGCTGGACTAACCGTTCGGCAGCAGCGTGATCTTGGGCGCGGGCACCTGACCGGACGCGATGCGACCGAAGGCATCGGCCCCGGCCGACAGCGGCGCGGTTTCCGCCCAGTCCAGTGACCCAAGCCGACCTTCGAACATGGCGCTGGCCGTGTCGCGAAAATCCTGTGCCGTATAGGTATAGGTTCCGATGAAGCTCAGTTCCTGCAAGGTGGTGCGGCGGATATCCAGCCCCTCTCGGGCATCGCCCAGTCCGATATGCATGAACACCCCACCCGGCCGCAGCGCGGCGCTGCCAGCCGCGCGGGTCGCGCCAAAGCCGACCCCGTCGATCACCAGATCCACATCCCGCGGCCCGGTCCCGCTGCGTGGGTCGAATGTCGCGATATTGCCCTGTGCCGCCGCGATTTCGCGACGATCAATTGAGGTTTCGGCCAGCCAGATATCACCGGCCCCCATGGCGCGCAGAACCAGCGCGGCCCCCAGACCGATGGCACCGCCACCGATGACAAGGCAACGCGCCGATGACAAGGGCATATCCAGCGCCCTTTGGCCAAGCCGAACCGCGTGCCAGCCGCAAGCCAAGGGCTCGGCCAATGAGGCGACCGCGAAGGATACATGCTCTGGCACCACGACCAGATTGCGGGCCGGAATTGCCAGATATTGCGCAAAAGCGCCTTCGCGCGGGGGCATCGAGATGATCTGGCGCGTGGCGCAGAGATTGTCCCGCCCTGACAGGCAGGCCTTGCAGGTGCCGCATGTCACCAAGGGATTGACCGTAACACGCTGACCGGAAAGCGGGCCTTCGACAACGGTTCCCGCCGCCTCATGCCCAAGGACCAGCGGCGCAGGACGACGTTCGTCGTGCCCCGCCCAGGCATGCATGTCCGAGCCACAGATGCCGCTGGCCTCGACCCGGATCAGCGCATCCTCGGGGCCCGGTTGCGGGTCGGGCACATCAAGGAATTGCAACTCCCTGACCCCGGTATAGACAAGTGCCTTCATTTCGCCGTGAACCCCCCGTCGACATAGAGACATTGGCCGGTGACATAATCCGAGGCAGGCGAACACAGGAACAGCGCCGGACCAAGAATGTCCTGCAGGTCTCCGTTGCGCCCAATACAGGTCTGCGCGGCATTTTTCGCCGCCAACTCGGCATCGCCAAAGACCGGTCCCGTCAACTCGGTCGGGAAAAAGCCCGGCGCAAGCGCGTTTGCCATGATGCCATCGCGCGACCAGGCCTCGGCCATGGCGCGGGTCAGTTGCACGATACCGCCCTTGGACGCGCCATAGGCGATGCCGCCATGAAAAGCGCGTTGGCTTTGCAGCGAGGCAAAATTGATGATCCGCCCCCAGCCCTTTTCGCGCATGGCCGGAACCATTGCCTGCGCCAGAAAGAACGGCACGGACAGGTTCAGATCCATGGTGGTCAACCAGCCGTCCATCGTGACCTCATCGGCGGGCTGGCGGGTGTTGATCCCCGCGGCATTGACCAGGATATCCGGCGGGCCGAAGATATCGGCAACCGCGGCGGCAATGTCGGAAACCCCTTTCAGATCAGAAAGATCTGCCGAGATTGCCGCCGAACTGGTGCCATCGCACCAGTCCGCGCTGCGCCGTGCGACCGAGACGACCTTGGCGCCACCTTCGACCAGGGCCTGGGCAATGGCGCGCCCCAGCCCCGAACTGGCGCCGGTAACGCAGGCAATACGGCCCTTGACACTGAAGTCAGGCGTCATGCCGAAACCTCTTGCGGGGCCAGATCAAAACTTTCCTCGGGGAAATACTTGGCCAGCCGGATATCGGCGGTGCGGGCATGACCCTCCATTCCTTCCAGACGCGAGATGCGGGCCGTGGCTTCGGCGATGGGTTTTGCCCCTTCGCGGGTGGCACGCTGCCATGTCACCAGTTTCATGTATTTGTGCACCGACAGCCCGCCCGTATAACGTGCCGCGCCCGAGGTCGGCAGAACGTGGTTGGTGCCCGAAGCCTTGTCCCCAAAGGCAACGGTGGTCTCTTCGCCCAGGAACAGGCTGCCATAGCAGGACAGACGGTTCAGCCACCAATCCAGATCCTGCGCCTGAACGGTCAGATGCTCGGGCGCATAGCTGTCCGATGTCGCGGCCATTTCCTCGCGCGTGTCGCACAGGATGACCTCGGCATAATCGCGCCATGCATCGGCAGCGTTCTTGGCATTCAGTTCCGGCAGCGCGGCGATCAGCTCGGGCACGCGTGCCATGACCTTTTCTGCCAGCGCACGGTCATCGGTGACCAGCCAGACGGGCGAATTGTAGCCATGCTCGGCCTGACCAACCAGATCCGCGGCGACAATCTCGGGGTCGGCCGTTGAATCGGCCAGGATCAGGCTGTCGGTCGGGCCCGCGAACATGTCGATCCCGACGCGACCGAACAGCATGCGCTTGGCTTCGGCCACAAACTGGTTGCCCGGCCCGACCAGGATATCGGCCTTCGGCTGACCGAACAGCCCAAAGGCCATCGCGGCGATCCCCTGAACCCCGCCAAGGGCCAGAATCTGGTCAGCGCCGCAAAGATCGGCCGTATAGACGATGGCCGGGTTCAGACCCGCGCCCGGACGCGGGGGCGAGCAGACCGAGATATTGCCACATCCGGCGACCTTGGCCGTCGTCACCGTCATCAATGCCGAGGCAACGTGACTGTAGCGTCCACCGGGTGCATAGCAGCCCGCCGCATTGCAGGGAATTGCCTTCTGGCCCAGGATCAGCCCGGGCTGAATCTCGGTCTGGAAATCGCGGATGGTTTCCTTCTGTGCTTCGGCAAACCGGCGCACATTGTCATGGGCAAATCGAATATCATCCTTGAGCTGCTGACTCAGCTTGGCCGAAGCTGCGTCGATCTCATCACGGGTCAGAACGATATTGCCGTCATAGCGGTCGAACCTGGCGGCATATTTGCGCGCAGCCGCTTCGCCGCCGTTTTCAATGTCGGTCAGAATGTTCTGCACGATATCGCGGGTTTCGCCTGCATCCGATGTCGAGACGCGGTCGGCCTTTTTCAGATATGTTACGGACATGATTACCCTCTCACTTCAGGTTTGCGGGAAGCATCAGCGTCGAAACTGCGGGCAAGAAGGCAATCAGCAGCACGACCATCAGCATGAACAGGACAAAGGGAACGGCACGAGACGAGATCCGCAGGATGGATTCACCTGTCAGGCCGCTGACGACAAACAGGTTCAGCCCCAGTGGCGGGGTGATGAACCCCACCCCCAGCGCGGTGATCATCATCACGCAGAACTGGATTTCATTCATGCCGATATCATCGGCCAGGGGCTTCAGCAGCGGCGCGAGGATGACGATATTCGGGGTGGTTTCCATCACGCAGCCCGCCAGGATCAGGATGACGATCATGGTCAGGATCAGGATCCATGGCTCGCTGCTGAGCGAGGTCATCGTGTAGACGAAGCCTTGCGGCACACCCATGGCCGACAGCGCTTGCGACAGCGGCAGCGACATGGCGACAATCGGAACGATGACACCGTTCACCTTGGCCGAGCTGACCATCATCGACGGAAAGTCCGACAGGCGCAGCGTGCCCAGAATGAAGCCCATGATGATCGTGATGGTGACGGCGGTCGCACCGGCCTCGGTCGGGGTCAGCCTGCCACTGAAAATGCCCCAGAAGATCACGCCTGGCACGATAAAGGCATACCAGCCCCGCGCCAGTGTCGCGCCCAGATTGGCCAGCCATTCACCAAGGCTCAGCGCATTGCCGCTTTCATAGGCGTGGCGGCGGTTGATGATGGTATTCGTCAGAAGGATCGAGGTGAGGATGATGACACCGGGAATCAGCGCCGCCTGGAACAGGGTCGAGGCGGAAATGCCCAGAACCAGTCCGATAACGATATAAGCAATCGACGGCGGTATCAGGATACCGGTGCAGGCGCCTGCCGCCACAAGCGCACAGGCATAGGGCCGGGGATATCCGCTTTCGACCAGACGGTCGATCGTCATGCGCCCGACAGCCGCTGCGCCCGCCGCATCCGATCCCGAGATCGCCGAGAACATCCCGCAGACCAGCACCGTGGCCGAACCGAAACCGCCGCGCGTCCAATTGGTCAGCGCCTCGGCCACATCAAGGAACTTGCGGCTGAGGCCTGTTCTGACCAGCACGTCGCCCGTCAGGATGAACAGCGGAATGGCGGTCAGGGCAAAATGGTCGATCCCCGAAAACAACCCCTCGCCCACCAGCGACAGCGGCAGGACATTCGAGGTGACCAGCAGCAGAACCGAAGCCGAGCCGATTGCGACCCAGACCGGAACGGCCAATGCGACCATGATCAGAAATACGGCGACGGGAAGATAAAAGGTCCAGTCCAGCGCAACCGCACCCTGTTCCATTTGTTGCCAAAGCATCTTGGGACCTCACTCGAACAGGCGTTCACCCTCATAGACCGGACGGCCTGCGCGCAGATCGCGCAGATCACGGCTGAGGGATTGCAGAAGACGGAAAATCATCAGCGAAAAGCCGATTGGCACGGCCATCAGGAACCACACCATCGAAACCCGCAGCCCATGGCTGACCGATCCGAATTTCCAGGAAATCTGAACTGTCTCCAACGCCAGCCACAGCGCAAGAAGTGCAAGCGCAAGGGTGACCAGATCTCCGAAGATATAGATCAGCGCCTTACCGCGCGGCGAAAGATAGTTCAGGATCACATCGATGCGGATATGGGCGCGTTCGCGAATAGCGGCGGCGGCTCCGATCCAGCACAGATAGATAAAACAATAACGGACGATCTCTTCACCCCAGATAGAGGAATAGGCAAAGACTTCCCGGCGGATCACCTCGATGGTCATGGTCACCACCAGCATCAGGTAAAAGGCCAGCAGCGCCCATCGCTCGATATTCTTGTTGAGAAGTTGAAACATGGATGTCCTCCGTCCGTCCGCAGACGACCGTTTTGCGAGGTTTCATTTGCTGTCGGGGAAGCGGGCCGCGCCAGCAGCGCGGCCGCAGCAGATCAGGTATCGTGAACGTAGGCGCGCCCGTCCGTGGCGGCGGCTTCGGCGAATTTCTCGAACTCGGCCATCGAACCGGCCAGTTCAACCTTCACGTCATCCCATTCGGCGCGCTGATAGCCGCCCCGTTCTTTCCATTGGGCCATCTGATCTTCGGACAGGGAATGGAACTGGACGCCACTTTTGCGCAACTCGGCCATGGCATAATTTCGCGCCGCCGGAACCTTTGCCAGATTCTGATCTGCCGTGATATCCGAGGCGAAATCCACGGCCTCGCGCAGATCGTCGGGCAGGCTCTGATACCATTCCAGATTGCAGGAATAGACCTGCGCATCCGGCAGCGCCTGGGTGAATGTCACATGGCTCAGCATATCCTTGAAGCCAAAGACAAAAAGCGCGCCGGGTGATGGGTCCAGCGCATCGGCAACGCCTTGCTGGATGGCCGAAGGCGTCTCACCCCATGCAATCGGCGTCGGATTGGCCCCGACCATGCGATAGTAGGTTTGCATGATCTCCGATCCGGGAACCCGGAACTTGATGCCGCTCATATCATCCGGCGTCAGAACCGGCTGTTCCATGCTTTTGCGCAGCGCTACACCGCGCGGGTCGATGGTTGCATAGAACAATGGCTTGAAGCCGCGTGCCTCGACCTTTGGATGAACCGCCTGTTTCCACAGGTCCGAACGCACCAGATTGACGAAGCGCTGATTGGTCCCGCAAAGATATGGCAGGTTGATCAGATCCACGACGGATGCATAGGGCGCGAAATTCGCGATGGAGTGCTGTGCGACCTGAATGGTGCCGGACTGGACCTTTTGCACCAGTTCATTGCCGCTGCCCAGTTGTCCGGCGGGCGCAAGTTTTACATAGATTCGGCCATCCGTGGCATTCTGGATATTTTCCTTCATGTCCAGTTGCATGATCGGATAGCTGCGATCCGCGCTCATGATATATGCGGTCGCAAGGGTCATGACATGATCGGCCGCGCGTTCTCTTTCGCGCTCTTCATTGGCCATCTGTGCCGTGGCTTCGCTGGACCACAGCACGCCTGCGGCTGATGCCATGACGGCCGCGGTAAAGCTGCCGGCGCTGGCCAGTTTCAAAAAGCTGCGTCGTGATGCTGCCTGTTTCCAGGTCTGTTCGTTTTCCTCAAGCATGGTTCCGCCTCCTCCCGTTGGAACTTGGTTCTGTCAGTTCTGCTGCGCCTCTCGGATCAAGGTGCCGATCCCGAATGCCGTGGCTGCAGCGAACAGAATGAGCATCTCTCCCGCAGGGTCCAATATCGGCGCTGCGTTTCTGCCCAGTATGAGATTGACCACGAATACCAGCATCAACAGTCCCGATGCTGTAAATGCCAATGCTCCGGACTTGATCATCGCCACCCCTCCCCTTGTGAGCGAATCGTCTCGGTTCATAAAATGTAAGCGCTTACATATTGTCATGCAAGCGCTTACATTCAAAGAATGAGGAAACAAGGAATTTGACCGATGGCCCATAAATCAACCCCGGCATCCGACAGTCGGCGCGTCCCGACAATCGAGGACGTCGCCCGGTTGGCCGGTGTCTCGACGGCAACCGTATCGCGCAGTCTCAATGCAACTGGACGTGTGCGCGAAGCCACGCGCAAGGCCGTGGAAAGCGCCGTGCGCGAGTTGGGCTATACGCCGAATTTCGGGGGGCAGGCGCTGGCGCTGAACCGCACCAACACCGTCGGCGCGATCATTCCGACCATGGAGAACGCGATCTTTGCACGCGCAATTCAGGCACTGCAGGAAACCCTGGCCGCGCAGAAGGTCACCTTGCTGGTGGCAACATCGCAATATCTGCCAGAGCGCGAAGAAGAACAGATCCGGGCCTTGCTGGCGCGCGGCGTGGACGGTGTCGTGCTGATCGGCAATCGCCGCGCCTCTTCGGCCTATGCGCTGTTGAATGCACGTGGCGTGCCCTTTGTGCTGCTGTGGTCGGCACCTGACAGTTCGCCTTTCGTGACCATCGGCTTTGACAACAGCGCAGCCGCCATCGACGTGACGACGCGTATTCTGAAAAAGGGTCATCGCCGGATCGGGATGATCTCGGGTCTCACAGCCCATAATGATCGGGCCGATGACCGGGTACGCGGGGTGTCAAAGGCGCTGACGGACAACGGCCTGGAACTGGCACCTCAGGATCTTGTGGAATGCCGCTATTCGCTGGCCGAAGGCGAGGCTGCGGCCATGCAACTGCTACAGCGCCAGCCACGTCCAACTGCCATCATCTGCGGCAATGACGTGCTGGCCGCTGGCGCGCTGCGGGCAGCGCGCGCATTGGGTCTGGTGGTGCCGGGCGATCTCTCAGTTGTGGGCTTCGATGATATCGAACTGGCCACGGCAGTGTTTCCGCCGCTTGCCACGGTCCGGGTCCCGCATCGCCGCATGGGTGTCGCCGCCGGAGAATATCTTCTGCGCTGGATTGTTGATGGCAAACGACCGCCATCCCTGACCCTGCCGACCGAATTCATCGAAAGGGCTTCCCTGGGAAACCTCTGCGACGAAGCCGCCGACTGACCACGCCCCGGGCCGCATGGAACCGCCAGGGGGATTCTTCCCGGGCGATTTGTTGACATGCAAATTTCGTAGCGCTACGAAACCTAGGGAGGCATATCGCAAATTGCCGGGCGGACCGATGAGTTCACCCGGTGGGGCGAATGCAGGGGCAAGGAAAGATTCCAATGACAACGCATCACAAGCATCGGGTTTCTTTGGGTGATCTGCGCAGCCAGAGGTGGTTTGCATCCGAAGACATCCGGGGCTTTGCCCATCGTCAGCGCACCCAGCAAATGGGGCTGCGGCGCGAAGAGTTCATGGGCAAGCCGGTGATCGGCATTCTCAACACCTGGAGCGATGCCAGCCCCTGCCACGCGCATCTGCGCGACCGTGCCGAAGCGGTCAAACGCGGCGTATGGCAAGCCGGAGGCTATCCGATCGAACTGCCGGCGCTGTCGGTGGGAGAAGTGATGGTCAAGCCGACGACCATGCTCTATCGCAATTTTCTGGCCATGGAGGCCGAAGAATTGCTGCGTTCTCATCCCATTGACGGCTGTGTCATGCTGGGTGGTTGCGACAAATCCACGCCCGGCCTGCTGATGGGCGCAATTTCGATGAACATACCGGCCATTTACTGCCCCGCGGGGCCGATGTCGAACGGACGCTGGCGCGGCCAGATCACTGGCGCAGGCACACATACCAAGCGCTATTGGAACGAATTGCAAACCGGTGCGATCAGCAAGGACGACTGGATCGATCTGGAAAGCCGGATGACCCGCACGAACGGCACCTGTAACACGATGGGCACGGCGACCACCATGACCTCGATTGCCGATGCGATGGGGTTGTGCCTGACCGGAGCTTCCAGCATCCCTGCCTCGGATTCAGGCCATCCGCGCATGGCTTCGGCCTGCGGTGAACGTGCCGTGGCCATGGTCTGGGAGGATCTGAAGCCCTCGGATATCCTGTCGGCCGCCAGCATCCGCAACGCTTTGGTCACCTATATGGCGCTTGGCGGTTCGACCAATGCGGCGATCCATCTGATCGCCATGGCGCGGCGCGCAGGCCTGTCGTTGACACTGGATGACATGAACGCCATGGCCGAGAAGATTCCAGTTCTGGTCAACCTGTTCCCCTCGGGCAGCTATCTGATGGAAGATTTCTATTTCGCTGGCGGCCTGCCCGCGCTGCTGCGCAAGCTGGGCGATCATCTGGACGGTTCGGCGATGACTGTCGAAGGCCGCTGCCTTGGCGAAGCGATCAGCGGCAGCGAATGCTATGACGACAATATCATTCGTGATCTCAACAACCCGGTCGTGCCACTGGAGGCCGGGCGCACGCTGGTCCTGCTGCGTGGAAATCTGGCACCGGATGGCGCGATCATGAAGACATCCGCAGCCGATCCGCAGAAATTGCAGCATCGCGGCCCCGCATTGGTCTTTGACAGCCCTGCCGAAATGGCGGCGCAGATCAACGATCCGGATCTGGACATCACCAGGGATACGGTTCTGGTGCTGCGCAATTCCGGCCCAGTTGGCGGCCCCGGCATGCCGGAATGGGGCAATCTTCCCATCCCGAACAAGCTGCTGAAACAAGGCGTGACCGATCTGGTGCGGATTTCGGATGGGCGAATGAGCGGCACCCACTACGGCACCTGCGTGCTGCATGTCTCGCCCGAGTCAGCCGTTGGCGGCCCGCTGGCGCTGTTGCAGACAGGCGATACCGTCATTCTGGACGCGCATGCAGGCAGGCTGGACGTGGACCTTCCGATGCAGGAACTTGAGCGACGGCGACAGGGATGGAGCAGACCCGTCTCTCCCTATACCCGCAGCTTTACAGCGCTCTATCAACGCCATGTCTCACAGGCCCATGAGGGCTGCGATTTCGATTTCCTCGAGGGCACCGATCCGGTCCCCGAACCCTCGATCTATTGACCGGCCGACCCCCTTCCGTGTCCCGACCGGCCCGGGCGCATCGCACGATATGGTTGGGTCCTGCATGTATTGGGACGGCTGTTTCATGGTGTCGGGGATCGAACCATGCATGATGACCTCATGAACCATCAGATCTGCGGCGACCATGAAGACATCGACTTGCAGTCAATGGCGCCAGGTAACATCACCATGACGGAGGCCCTATGACACGTTTGAATCGATTGCAGGCATGGGCCTGCCGCAGCCCCATCAGCACCCCTGTCGAAACATCTTTCGGCAGGATGCGTGACCGCCCCGCGGTCTTTGTCAGAATCGAGGACGATGAGGGTGGCTTTGGCTGGGGCGAGATCTTTGCGAACTGGCCTGCCGCAGGGGCCGAACATCGCGTCAATCTTCTGGCCGAGGACATCGCGCCACTGCTGCTGGGGCAGGACATCTCGGCACCGGATCGCATATTTCACAGCCTTGAACGCAAAACCCATATCCGCGCCCTGCAATGCGGCGAATTCGGACCCTTCCGGCAGGTGCTGGCCGGGTTGGATCAGGCGATGTGGGATCTGAAGGCCCGACGCGCCGGGGAAACGGTTCACCAAACACTGGGCAGCACCCGCGTGACCAAGGTGCCCGCCTATGCCAGCGGCATTCACATCAGCGCAGCGGCAAAGATGATCCCGCAGGCGCGCGATCTTGGATTCTGCAGCTTCAAGGTCAAGGTCGGCTTTGGCGATGAAGATGAGGCCACGATCATCCGCGATATCCATTCGGGCCTGTCTGCGGGTGAAATGCTGATGCTTGACGCCAATCAGGCATGGGATGTGGCGCAGGCCGAGGCATTCCTGAACAAGGTCGCGGATCTTCCTATTAGCTGGATCGAAGAACCCATCCGCGCCGACAGCGAGGAACGCGACTGGCTGCGCCTGGCCGGAAAGGTACCGCTGGCGGGGGGCGAGAATATCGCAGGCATTGATGCCTTTGATGCTGCGCTGAACTTGGGCGCGCTGGATGTCTATCAACCTGATATTGCCAAATGGGGTGGCTTCACGGGCTGCCTTGCCGTCGCCGGACACGCCATCGCGCGGGGCCACAGCTATTGCCCGCATTTTCTGGGCGGAGGCATCGGCCTTGCCGCCTCGGCCCAGCTGCTGGCAGCGGCAGGCGGGCCGGGACTGCTTGAGGTTGACGTGAACCCGAACCCGTTGCGCGATGCCTTTGGCTCAATAGGCACACGCGTTCAGGACGGCTTCTGGCTTCTGGATCAAGCCGCCGGTATCGGTCTGACTGGTCTGCCTGAGGAGGTGCGCGCCTGTATCACCCATCAATGCGAACGGACCCATTAGGCGCAGAGGCCCACGACCCTACTTCTGCGGCTGCGCCACTGCCCCCCTGACGCATGAAAATCCCCGGCGCAACAATGGGCCGAAAATCGCCAATCCCACGCAGAGAAACAGAAATCCCGCCAAAGGTCCGTCGGTGAAGAATGCAAGGAAATTTCCGTCATTCAGTAACAGCCCACGGCGCAGATTCTGTTCGAATTGCGGCCCCAGAACCAACCCGATCACCAGCGGTGCCAAGGGAAATCCGGTCAGGCGAAAGGCCAGCCCGGCAAAGCCGAAGGCCACCGCCGTCACCACGTCCAGAGGATTTCCACGCACGGTCAGCGCCCCGATCACGCCGAAAATCACGATGCCGACCGTGACGATATGCTGTGGAATGGACAGCAACCATCCGAAAATGCGCACCATCGGAAAGGCCAGCAGAAACATCACCAGATTTATCAGGATCAGCACGACGAAGAGCGAATTGACCAGATCGAGATGTTCAGACATCAGCCGCACGCCGGGTGTGACCCCATGAACGACCATCGCGCTCAGCAGAATTGCCGTCACGACATCCCCCGGTATGCCAAGCGCAAGTGTCGGGATCATGGCACTGCCTGTCACCGCGTTATTCGAGGATTCCGCCGCGACCAATCCTTCGGGTTCACCAGTGCCAAAATGCTTGCCGCGTGGCGACAACTGGCGGGCGCTGGCATAGCTGATGAAGGATGCCGTCGCGGCCCCGGTTCCGGGCAAGGCCCCCACGACGCAGCCGATGGTCGAACTGCGCAGCAATGTCCCGATGCGCCCTCGCCAATCCGCAAGTCGCGGCAAGCGGATACGGGTGCCCGATACCTCGGCGGTGCCGGAATTCCCCGTGGCGACGCGAAACAGGGCCTCGGACAGGGCAAACAGGCCGATGACAATGGCGATCAGGTCGAATCCGGCCGAAAGGAACTGCGTGCCAAAGGTGAAACGCGCGGCCCCGGTGACCGGATCCGTGCCCACCAGCGCCAGCGACAGCCCGACCGCCCCCATCAGAAGCCCCTTCGCCGTGTTCCCGTGCGAAACGGCAGCAATGCAGGTCAGCGCCAGCAGGATCAGGGCAAAGATCTCGACCGAGCCGAAACTGGTGGCGAAACGCGCCAGTTGCGGCGCGGCAAGGATCAGCACCACGCATGACATCAACCCGCCCAGCACTGAACTGACCGTCGCCCAGCCAAGCGCCAGACCGGCCTCGCCCCGTTGCGCCATCGGATAGCCATCCAGGGTTGTCGCCGCAGCTTGTGGCGTGCCCGGAGAATTGATCAGGATCGCCGAAATCGAACCGCCAAAGACAGATCCGCAATAGACACCCAGCAAAAGTGACAGGCTGGGCACCGTCTCCATGCCAAAAGTGAAGGGCAGGCAGATCGACAGGCCGACCACCGACCCCAGCCCCGGCAAGGCACCGATGACGATGCCCAGTCCGGTGCCCAGCACGAGAGCCATCAGCGTGCCAGGACTCAGCACGGAAAGCAGTATCGCTGCCAGATCAACCATCAGAACACCCCTCCGGAGATCAACAAGGGCAGGCGCAGCCCCAACCCGTGGTGAAACAATGCCCACAACCCCGGCCCCAGGATCAGGAGTGTCAGCGCAAAGCGCAGCGGTTGACGCTCACCCAGACACAACAGCATGGCACCAAGCCCCAGTGTTACCGGAATCAGATAACCCAGAAACAGGATACCCAAGGAAACAGCCGACAGGATCACCGCGAACAGGGCGACACGGCAGACACGATAGCTGCCGGCCCGCCCCTTGGGGGCCAGAAACCCCGCCATGACAGTGCAGAGCAAGCCCAGCACCATCCAGATTCCAAGCAGGATACGCGGCAATTGCATCGGGGAATCCGCCGACGCGGCATTCCCCTGCCCGCTCGCTCCAAAGGATGTCAGGAATGCCAGGATCGCGACGGCGATCAAAGCCAGCGCCACGACGAATTCGCCAGGACGCTTAGGAAATGCGGGCGGCTTCGGGGCTGGCAAAGGCGAGGTGATCACTTGACCAGTCCAGCCTCTTTCAGGATCTCGACATTCATCCGGGTGTTTTCTCGCACGAATGCCTCGAACGCTTCGGGCCCCTGATAGCGAATGCCTGTATTGGTCTTGGCCGCCAGATCGGCAAAGGCTTCGGATTCGACTGCGGCCTTGCAGGCCTGCGCGAAACCGTCCTTGGCCTCATCCGACAGGCCCGCAGGTCCGAACAGCCCTTGCCAGACCGAGAACTCGAGGTCGAAACCTGCTTCGGCCATGGTTGGAATGTCAGGATAGGCTTCGACCCGTTCCGCTGCAAACACCGCCAGCGCCTTCACGTCATTGGCCTCAAGAACCGTGGCCGTATCGACGAACAGGTCAATCTCGCCCCCGGCCATGGCATTCATCGCCATGCCGGTTCCGTCAAACGGCAGATGCACCGCCTTCAAACCGGCCGCCGAGGCAAAGGCCGCCATCGCCAGATGCGGAATCGTTCCCGGCCCGGAAGAGCCATAGACAACGCGGTCTGACGTGCCCTGATCAACCCAGTCCCCGAGCGTTTCCTTGTCTGCCTTCGCCGATTGCAGCAGGAAGACCGGTGTCGAAGTGGTCTGGCAAATATAGGAAAAATCATCCAGCCCATAAGAGGTTTCCCGCAAGGAGGGCTGTATCGCAACCGGCCCGATCGGCAGATAGCCCACGGTATTTCCATCCGCATCGGCCGCGGCAACGGCTGCTGCGCCAATGGTGCCACTTGCGCCGGCATTGTTGCGAATGACGACAGTGCGCTCCAGCGCGGCCGCAAATGGTTGTTCGAACACGCGCGCGACCGTGTCGGTGCCGCCCCCTGCGCTGAAGGGCACCACCATCTCCAGCGTCTGCGCCTGTGTCGCACCGGCAAGACCGGTCAGGGCCAGCATTACCTGCCCACCAAGCTTGAATCGATTTGTCATGATTTTCCTCCCCTCGTGGCGTCACCGTCATGCAGGGTCCCTTGATCCATGCTGCCGTGCTGCACGGGCATGGACCGGAAAACACACCGGCGAACATGAACAGATAATAGCGCTACGATTTTCAAGTCAAACATTCTCTTGATTAATCCTGTCGCTCTGCTGACCGTCGCTGCATCAAGGTCGAACAGGGGGCGCGCCACCCTTGTTCTTGTTCCCGACAGCTACCCCGCGCTATCAATGCCCTCCGAGAGCGGGAGAAGACCTATGGCGTCAGGCGATTTCAACCACAGCAGGCCGCAGCGCAAACGGCGCAAGATGCAGCGTGTGACCATGACGGATGTGGCCAATACCGCCGATGTATCTCCCTCGACGGTGTCTCTATACCTGCGCAAACCCTCCGCTGTCTCTGAGCGGATTGCAATACGCGTCCGGCGCGCCATCGACGATTTGGGCTATGTTCCGAATTACGTCGCCGGAGGTCTGGCGGCTGCCGGATCGCGGGTGGTCAGTGTTATCGTGCCCTCTTTGCGCAATGCGTTCTTTTCGGAAACCGTCAGCGAACTGGAAAGGCTGCTGGCACGCGGCGGATTGCAAACGCTGGTCGGGCACAGCGAATACTCGTTGGACCAGGAAGAGGCGCTGGTCCGCGCAGCGCTATCATGGGCACCCGCCGCCGTGGTTCTGACCGGATGCCGCCATAATGATGCCACACGCAAGCTGTTGATCCGCTCACAGACCCCTGTCGTCGAGATGTGGGAACTGGGCGGCGATCCTATCGATCAGGCGGTCGGCTTTTCTCATGAGCAGGTCGGGCGCCATATCGCGCAACGCTTCATCGACCAAGGCTATGAAAGTGCAGCATTTTTGGGCGCGCGCCTGGATGAGGACTTTCGCGCGGCGCAACGCAGTCAGGGCTTTCT
The DNA here is from genome assembly GCF_028553745.1 of Paracoccus seriniphilus. Taxonomy (NCBI): domain Bacteria; kingdom Pseudomonadati; phylum Pseudomonadota; class Alphaproteobacteria; order Rhodobacterales; family Paracoccaceae; genus Paracoccus; species Paracoccus seriniphilus. Next base: position 15,538 of record NZ_CP067132.1, on the reverse strand, counting down.
GGCCGAAATGGAGGCGGCCGGAGTCCCCGCCCGACTGATCGAAAACAACGCCCCGGCCAGCACATCGAACGGCGTGCGACTGTTCGAGGAACTGTGCATGGCTCCGGTTCGCGCGGTAGCCTGTTCGAATGACATGATCGCGCTTGGCGTTCTCTTCGAGGCACAAAGACGCGGCTTGTCCATTCCCACGCAACTGGCGCTGGCAGGCTTTGGAGACCTGGATTTCGCCGCCCAGATGGTGCCGCCACTGACAACCGTGCGGCCCTCGGCCGACAAGATTGCGCGCAAGGTCGCCGAATGCATCCTGTCCCGCGATGTCAGTGGCGATGACGAATCCCGGCCCGTCGAGCATGACACCGGCTTTACGCTGGTGCCTCGGGCCAGTGGCTGAACAGCAGGGCATTTCTCCTGCTGTTCGCAGCGCTATGACATCTTGTCGCCACAAGAATGATCCGCGGTCACGCCATCAGCGCCCGGTCCTGCCTTGCCAGTTCGGCATGGCTCCAGCCATCGGGCCCGGGTGAAAACAGATAGGGTGTGGTATTGGCCGGAGCCTCTCCCCAGGCGTGATGCCCGGTCAGTTCACGTGCGGCACGGATAACACCGGAATGCGCGACCAGCACGGGCAGCCTGCCCGCAGCCAGTTGCTGCGCCCGCACGATGGCGCGCGCCACACGGTCAATCATCTCGGCCCAGGCCTCTCCCTGTTCCGGAGTTGCCGCGCGCGAGCGGATTTCCGAAACCGGCCGCCCCTCATATTCACCCCAATTTCGCTCACGGATGCCCTCTAGCAGGATCGGTTCGTGATCCGGGAAACCCAGCCGCGCGGTTTCCCGTGCCCGCTGTTGCGGGCTGGCGAAAAGGGCAATATCCTTGGGCCACCCCCATCCGACAAGCTGTCGCGCGCCATCGCGCCCCACCTCGGTCAGTGTCGCCTCGATACACCCGGCGACGCGACCGTCGCGATTGGCATCGGTCTGGCCGTGACGGATCAGGACGAATGAAACATTCAGCAAATTCACAAGGGGCACCTTTCGTTCAACAGCAGATCAGCCCCGAATCGAGGCTCGAGCAGGTAATCTTCGGGCCGGGAACAAAACAACGGGGCATAGCGCCCCGCACCCAGATCGCACGTCAGCGCAATCTGATCCGACAGGGGCGGATGCACGTTCCAACGCAGGAAATATCCGCCTTGCGCGACAATCTCGCGGGCATGGGCGGTCATGTGGCCTGTGAAGACCACCGCCGCATCACGTCCGATACGGCCAGTCTCTTGCCACAATTGGACGATCTGCGCAGCCATGCCCGACTCGGCATTTGGCGTATCGCAGATCAGGAACCTTGACCCGGCATCGAAATCGCGCCCCAGCAAGGGGGCCAGTTGCGCCGCACCGGCGCTGAGGCTGCCGCTTTGCAGGGCGCGGGCCGTCGCCGCGCGACAGGTCTCATCCAGCGAAACCTGCCCATGCCGCATCAGATACAGCGCCAGCTCGCCCGCGCGCCCTGACGGCGGCACCGGGAACAGCAATTGTTGCCCCGCGCATTGGATCAGCAGGCGGTCCAGCGCCGCGCGACGGTGGGTCTGTGGCACGTCATCCAGATGATAGGAGGCATCGATCAGGGCGGTGCGCGCCGGTGGTGGCTGGTCAAAGGCGAACCACTGGCTTTCCTCGGACCAGTCGCCGGAAAAGAACAGCCCCTGCCCCAGCGCGAAATGCAACCAGACGCCACCAAGGGCATGGCCATTGCGTCCGGTGGTCAGGGTCACGCCATCAATGACCGTTTCGCCCGTTTCGGGCAATGGTGACAGCCGGGCGCCCTGCGGCAAGGCGCGGGCGGTCTGGGCGGTACAGTGAATTGGCAAGCCGGCTGCGATGGCATGTGCTGCGCCGCCAATGTGATCGATGTGATCATGGGTGATGAAGACCCGCGCACAGCCCTCCAGCCAGGCTGGGTCGAACGGCGAGGTCGGTTCGGGACCGATACCGGCATCCAGCACCCAAAGCGCGTTTCCGGTCCACAGCCGGATGCAGGCCGGCCCCTTTTCGCCCAGCCCCGACAACACCTCGACCCATGCCCCGGACGCATCAATCTCGTCACGCATAGGTCAGCGTCTCGCCCAGTCTGACCTCATGTGCAGGGTCGCGAAAGGCCCAGATGTCATCCATCGCGACCCCCACGACCTCGCCAATTGCCGCGCGACGCGGCGCAAAGGCAACCAGCGTTTCCCCCGCCGCATCCAGCGTCAGCCGGAACCGCCCGCCCAGATAGGTGCAATTGGTGACACGCGCACGCAGGGCGGCATCATTGGAAATGGTAATGGCTTCGGGGCGAATGCTGACATGGCTGGGCATGGCGGTCGCGCTGCGCGACCAGACCTGTTGGCCCAGGACATTCAACAGCAGACGGTGGTCGTCCGCGCGGCCGGTCAACCGCGCCGACACCACGGCCCCATCCCCGACGAAACCGGCGACAAAGCAATCGGCAGGCTCGCGATACAGGATTTCGGGGGCGGCAAACTGGCGAATCCGACCAGATTCCATCACGGCGACCCGATCCGCCAGAGCCAGAGCCTCGCCCTGATCATGGGTGACATAGAGCATTGTCGCGCCGGTCCTTCGGTGAAACATCGCAAAGACATCCTGCATCGAGGCCCGCAAGGCCAGATCCAGATTGGCCAGCGGCTCGTCCAGCAGAACCGCGCGGGGTTCAAAGACCAGACAGCGCGCAAGGGCGACCCGCTGACGCTGACCGCCCGAAAGTTGAGAAGGCATGCGGTCGGCATAGGCCGTCAGACCGGTCAGGGCCAGCGCCTCGGCAACGCGTTTCTGGCGCTGGTCACGGGGCAGGCGGCGCACCTCCAGCGGATAGGACACATTGGCGCGCACGGTCTTGTGCGGCCACAACGCATAGGATTGAAACACGATCCCGATCTCGCGCGCCTCGGGCGGCACGAAACGCCCCGCCCCCGCCACGATTTCCCCATCCACGCGAATTTCACCCTCGCTGGGTTGCTCGAACCCTGCGGTCAGGCGCAACAGTGTGGTCTTGCCACATCCCGACGGCCCCAGCAGGGCCACGAATTCGCCCGAACGGATCTGCGCATTGATGTCATTCAGCGCGGGAGCATCATCGAATGTCTTCGTCAGCTTTGAAAAACTCAGCTCTGCCATGGGATCACCCCTTTCGGAAAACGCTGTGCTCCGGCCTGAACCAGCCCCATCAGCATCACGATGAGAAGAACGATGGACATTGCCAGGGCCGAGGCCATGACCGTCTCGCCACTGTCTTCAAGATTGTAGATCACCACCCCCAGCGTCTCGGTCCCCGACGACCACAGCAGGGCCGAGACCGTCAGCTCGTTCACGGCGGTCAGGAAGACAAGGATCGCCCCGGCCGCCGCCGAGGGCGCAGCAAGTGGCAGCACGATGTCGCGCAGCCTGCGACCCAGACTGGCCCCGACACTGGCCGCGGCCTCTTCCATGGCCGGATCCAGCTGCGCGATGCTGGCCTGGATCGGGCGCAGCATCACCACGAAGAAACGCGCGAGATAGGCCATCAGGATGATCCAGATCGTCCCGTATAACGTCAGATCAGTGAATGGCAGGTTCAGAAATGTCAGGATGCAGGCAATCGACAGGACCACGCCCGGCAAGGCGTAGGGCAGGTCGATCAAGGCGTCCAGAATTCGGCTCAGCTTGCTGGCGCGACGTTCCATCAACCATGCCAACGGCAGGCTGACCATCAGCAGGATCGCCGCTGCGGACAGTGCAAGAAACAGCGAATTGGCATAGGCGCGCCGAGTGACGGGCTGTGTGATCAATGCCTCGCGCCAGGCCTCGACACTGGCACTCTCGAAGGTCAGCGCGACGCCATAGGCCGGCAGCAGCGAGGTCGCCAGCAAGGCCAGCAGCGGCAAGGCAAGGATGGCGAAGATGAACAGCCAAAGCACGACCTCGACCGGTCGGCGCGCGGCGCCAAGGGACAGGGCCAGCGGCTGTCCCGACAGCCCCGACAGCCCGTAACCCTGCCTCGACAGGACGAAGCGGGTCAACAGCACGCCGGCGATCGCGACGACCCCGATCAGCAACGCCAGCACCGCGACCTCGGACAGGACTGACGGCCCCATCCCGACCAGCCGCTGATAGATCAGGGTCGGCAAGGTGTCATATTGCGCGGGAATACCCAGCATCGCGGGAATACCGAAATTGCCAAGCGCCGTGACAAAGGCCATGGCGCCACCCGCGATCAGCGACGGCATCGACAGCGGCAACACGATCTGCGCCCAGACCCGCAGCGATCCGGCACCGGACATGCGCGCGGCCTCGACCAGATCGGCGGGGATCATCCGCAGCCCGGCGCGCAGGGTCAGAAACACCAGCGAGGCGTGCTGAATGCCAAGCAACAGGATAATGCCCTGGGGCGAATGCAGCGGTTGCGGGCTTCCCAGTGGCGGGGCCAGCCCAAGCAATTTCAACAGCGTCGAGGACGGCCCCGCCATCTGCATCCAGGCCAAAGCCGTGATCTGCGGCGGGATCATCATCGGGATCATCAGGCAAAAGACCAGGGCCCCCTTGCCCCGGATATCCGTCAGGGCCACCAGAAAGGCAAAGGCCGCGCCGATCAGGATCGACAGCAAGGTGCCCCCGCCCGCCGTGACAAGTGAATGCATCAGCGCGGTGCCGGTCGAAGGCCGGCCCAGAACGGTGGCCAGATGATCGGTTGTGATCCCATCACCAAAGCCGATCCCTTCCAGCAGAAGCCGGATGACCGGCCCCAGCGCGATCAAGGCCACCGGCAACAGGACAAGCGGCAACAGCCGGTCCAGAGACCGGCTGCCACCTTTGTTCATCGCGGATCCGCTCATTGCAGGCCGAAGACCTCGCTGAAGCGCGTCTTGTTGGCATCGGTATCAGCCAAAGCCTGCGCGGGATCAAAATCCATCAGCCTGATCTCGTCACGCGACGGGAAACCCTCGGGGCTGTCCACACCCTTTCGGGCGGGGATATAACCCATATCCGCCACCAGTTGCTGGCCCTCTTCCCCAAGCAGGAAATCGACGAACTGCTGCGCGGCTTCCATATGCGGGGTTCCGGCGCGAATGGCGACCGGCTCGGTCACATAGGAAACGCCTTCCTCGGGAAAGACGAAATCGACAGGCGACCCATCGGCCTTGGCGCGGATTGCGAGAAAATCGACCAGAACCCCATAGGGCTTTTCACCGGCCGCAACGGCCTTGAACGTGCCGCCATTGCCGCCCTCGGCACGCGTGTTGTTCTTGGCCAAGGCTTCGTAATAGTCCCATCCAAGACCCTCGGTTCCGGTCAGCGTGGCCAGATGGATCAGCGCGGCCCCGGAATAAAGCGGCGAGGGCATGGCGACCAGATTGGCCATCTCGGGGTCGGCAAGATCCGCCCATGAGGTCGGGATGGTTTCCGCACCAGTATTGTAGACGATGCCGGTCGTGATCAGCTTGGTCGAATGGTAATAGCCATCGGCGCTGTAAAGCGCGGCATCATAAGCGGCGGCCTCGGGTGATTGATAGGCAGCCAGCTGGCCTGCCTGCGCCATTCCTTCCAGCGTGACGGTGTCGGCAATCAGCAGGACGTCAAACTGCGGCTGGCCGGCCTCGATCTCGGCAGCGACGCGGGCCATCAGCTTTGTGGTGCCATCACGCACCCATTCGACATCCACATCAGGGTTGGCGGCCTGAAACGCATCGACGGTCTGCTGGGCATCGGCATTGGGTTGCGAGGTATACAGCGTCAGCCCTTCGGCCATGGCAAGCGAGGGCAGGACCAGCCCGGCGGCGGCAGCCAAAAGAAAACGAGACATCAAATTCTCCTGATAGATTCGGTTTCCTCGGAAACCCTGATGTGCTGAAACGAATTTCTGGCGGCTACCTATGCGCGGGATGTGACATTTCCTTGAAGATCGGCCCGCATTCGGGAAATTAATTCCGCCACGCCGCAGGATTGCGCGAAGTGGCACCGCTTGTGGTTGGCCGCCCCGCCATGGCGCATTGATCCCGACAGCATGCCCCGCTAGCAATTTTGGAAAGCTTGCCGCAGCGGAGAACCTCATGAGCAAATTCGTCATCGCCCCGCCCCCGCCCGTCGGACTGCCAGTTCAGGGCGAAGATGCGCTGTTCCCCGTGCGTCGCGTCTATTGCATTGGCCGCAACTACGCAGCTCATGCGATTGAAATGGGGCATGACCCCGACCGCGAGCCGCCCTTCTTTTTCCAGAAGAACCCCGACAACCTGGATCCCTCGGGTGAATTTCCCTATCCGGTCCAAAGCGGCGATGTGCATCACGAGGTGGAAATGGCCGTCGCGCTGAAATCGGGCGGTCGCGATATTCAGGTCGGCCACGCATTGGACCATGTCTATGGTTATGCTCTGGCCTTGGACATGACGCGGCGCGATCTGCAGGGACAGGCCAAGAAAGCCGGTCGCCCCTGGGAAATCGGCAAGGCCTTCGAGCATTCCGCCCCGATCGGCCCCCTGCATCCTGCAAGCATGGTCGGCCATCCCGACAAGGGACGCATCACCCTGCATGTGAATGGTGAATTGCGTCAGGACGGAGATCTGGCGCAGATGATATGGAAAGTGCCCGAGATGATTGCCTATCTGTCGCAATATTTCGAGCTTGCCGCAGGGGACATCATCCTTTCAGGCACCCCTGCCGGCGTCGGCCCGGTGCAGCGCGGCGACGAATTGACCCTGACACTCGCCCCATTGGGAGAAATGCGCGTCAGGGTCGTCTGATCACCACAGCAACTCTGCTGGCTATCACAACCCGCGATATTCGCGCCACAATTGCCGTTTGACCAGCTTGCCGGTTTCGGTGCGCGGCAATGTGCTGCGGAAATCGACGCTGCGCGGGCATTTGATCGCAGAAAGGCGCGCGCGGCACCATTCGATCAGTTCGACCTCCAGCGCGGGCGACCCCTGTTGTCCGGCAACGGTTTGCACCACGGCCTTGACCTCTTCGCCGAAATCCTCGTTCGGCACGCCGATCACGGCCACATCCAGCACGGCGGGATGATCCAGCAGAGCATTCTCGGTTTCCTGCGGATAAATGTTCACCCCGCCGGAAATGATGACGAATGACTTACGGTCGGTCAGATAGAGATAACCCTCTTCATCCACCCGCCCGATATCGCCAAGGGTCGTCCATCCCTGGGCATTCCGGCTGGCTGCGGTCTTTTCCGGATCATTGTGATAGGTGAACTGATGGCCGTTCTCGAAGTAGATCTCGCCCTCGCTGCCAATGGGCAATTCCTGTCCGCTTTCATCACAGATATGGATCTTGCCCAGCTTGGCGCGTCCGACCGAGCCGACATGGCTCAGCCATTCCGCCGTATCGATGGCAGTGAAGCCGTTGTTTTCAGTGCCGGCGTAATATTCATGGATCACCGGCCCCCACCATTCGATCATGCGCTGCTTGACCTCGACCGGACATGGCGCGGCGGCATGCACGGCCATGCGCAGGGATGAGACGTCATATTTCGCGCGCAGAGCCTCGGGCAGTTTCAGCAACCGAACGAACATCGTCGGCACCCATTGGCTGTGCGTGATGCGATGCCGCTCGATCAGCTTCAGCGCCCCCTCGGCATCAAATTTCGACATGATGAAGACGGAACCGCCGGATTTGATCGTAACCATCGAATGGCGCAATGGTGCCGCATGATACAGCGGAGCGGGCGACAGATAGCGTGCCTCGCGGCTGTAGCCGAACAGCCCGCCAAGCAGGTCGATCAGCATGGTCCGCCCCCCGGCCGGGGTGTCGGTCATCTCCCACTTGATCCCCTTGGGCCGTCCGGTCGTGCCCGAGGAATACAGCATGTCCAGCCCCTGGCTTTCATCGGCAATGGGCGTTTCCGGCTGTTCGGCCGCGATTGCAGACCAGTTGTCACATCCCTCGACCTTGTCCCCGACGACCAGCACACGCAGGCCCGCGATGTCCTGATGCAACCGCGCAATCCGATCGGCAAAGCGGTCCGAGACGATCACGACCCCTGCCCCGCAATCGCCGATCATATAGGACAGCTCATCCGGGGACAGATGCGTGCTGGCGGTCGTGTAATACAACCCCGCCCGGTCCGCCGCGAAGCAGACCTCGAGGAACTCGCGCCGGTTCTCCATCAGCACAAGGATATGATCGCCACGCTTCAGCCCCAGCCCGCGCAACAGATGCGCACCCTGATTGGCCCGTGCCTCCAATTGGGCGAAGCTGACATCCTCGCCACTGTCGCACATGCGAAACGCCAGGCGCTGCGGGTCCTGTTCGACCCAATATCTGGTGTGGTAAATCAGATCATCCATCGTTCAGAACCTGATCAGGGTCTTGCCCATCCCCTTGGCGCTGCGCAGATGTTCCAACGCAGTCCGCAGATCGGCAAAATCAAAGGTCTCACCCAGCACCGGATGAACCTGATGCTGCGCCATTGCGGTCAGCATCGCCTCGAACCCGTCGCGATGCCCCACGGTGACGCCCTGCAGGCGCACCTGCCGCGCCACGATGGGCCCCAGCGATGCCTCAAGCTGCAGGCCGGACAGCACGCCGATCATGGCAATTGTACCGCCCGGACGCACGGCCCTCAGCGACAGGGGCAGGGTCTTGGCCCCGCCCAATTCCACGATCAGATCGTAACCCCCGCGTTCGGCGGTGATTTCGCGGCTGGCGCGCGCCCAGTCGGGGATCTCCCGATAGTTGATCACCGCATCGGCACCCATCTCGCGCACCCGTTCCAGCTTGTCATCGCTGGAAGAGATCACCGTCACATGTGCGCCATGCATCTTGGCGAATGCCAGCGCGAACAGAGCCACCCCGCCGGTACCCTGCACAAGGACGCGATCCCCCGGATGCACGGCACCCTGCATTGAAATCGCGCTCCATGCCGTCAGAGCCGCACAGGGAAGGGTCGCGGCCTCGGCATCGCTCAGATAATCGGGAACCCGCACCACGCCCTCTTGGGACAGGCAGACGAATTCCGCCATCACCCCGTCCAGCGGTCCGCCCAAAGCCGATGCAAAGCGTTCCGCCGAAGGCGCACCCCCTTGCCAGTTCTGGAAATAGGTCGGGCAGACACGGTCGCCGGTCGCCACGCGCGAAACGCCCTCGCCGGTTTCCACCACCACGCCGACCCCGTCCGATACCGGGATCAGGGGCAGATTGCCCGTGGCGCGGCCATAACCGCGTTCTGGCACGATCAGATCCCGGGCGTTCAACGCCGCCATTCGCATCTGGATCAGGACTTCACCACGGCCCGGCTTTGGCACATCGCGCGTGGCCATTTTCAGATTGTCGATACCCCAGTCATCCTGGATCTGGAAAACACGCATGGTTGCCTCGTTAGGTTCGGGTTTCAGAGTGCGGGCGCGCCAGTTTGGCGACGCGCTCCAGCAGCATTTCGGTCGAGCCATCGACCAGTGTGGCGATCTGGCTGGCTGCCAGATGCCGTGCCATCGGATATTCGGGACGCAGACCTTCCGCCCCCATCGCATGCAGCAGGACGGGCAGATGGGTCTGGGCCGCCTCGGTCGCGCAGATCTTGGCCTGCGCCGCGATCAACTGGGCGTCACGCCCCTCTTCAATCGCCGCCACCGCCGCATTGGTCAGTTCGCGCGCTGCGGCAAGCGCGGTTTCCGCGCGTGCCACGGGCAGGCGCCAGCCCTGATGCGCGGCCAGAGGTTTGCCAAAGCTGTGCCGTGACGCGCCATGGGCGCTGCAATGCGTCAGCGCCGCCTCCATCATGCCGCAGCACATCGCGGCCACATAGGTGCGGGCGCCGTTGATTTCCGACATGATCGCGCCAAAGGCCTGGCCCGGCTCAAGCAGCAGATTGTCGTCCGGCACCTCCAGCCCCGACAGCACGAAACCACCGGTTCCGGCACTGGCCTGCGCGAAGTCAGAGCTGATGGCATGGCGCCGGCACCCCGGCGCGGTCAGATCGACCAGAAAGGCGGCGATACCCCTGGCATCCCCCGTCGTGCCCGTCTGCGCATAGACGATGGCCGTCGCCGCATGACGTGCATTGACGATCCAGACCTTCTCGCCGTCCAGAACCCAGCCGTCGCGGACCCGTGTCGCGCGAGTTTCCATGGCCGCGACATCCGATCCGGTTGCCGGCTCGGTCAGCGCGGTGCAGGCGCTGGCCTCGCCCCAAAGCAGGCCGGTCAGAAAGGCCGCACGGGCCCCTGCACTGCCGCTGGCGGCAATGCGGGCGGCGACATTGTGGGTATTGACCACCGACATGGCGAAACCGAAATCGGCCGAGGCAAGGATCGCGCAGACCTGAGCCTTCATCGCGAAGGAGAAGCCCAAACCGCCATCGGCCTCGGGAACGCAAAGACGCATCAGGCCCAACTCGCCAGCGCGGCGGAACAGCTCGGATCCCGGCGCCTGCCCCTTGGTCCAAAGGGGCGCAGCAGGGGCGATTTCATCCGTGGCGAATTGCCGGATGCGGTTCAGAAAGACGGGATCCAGGGTCTGCGACATCGCCATCATTGCCCCCTGATCCGGCCCGCCAGATCGCGGGCCACACCGACGATGCCACGTGGCATGAAGATCGTCGCCAGGACCAGAATCAGACCGTAAAGGATCAGCCGGAAACTGTCGGCAAAGCGCAGGTATTCGGGCAGAAACACCACGAAGAACGCTCCGATCACTGGCCCGGTCAAGGTTCCAGATCCACCAATGATCACCGCCAGGATCGCATCCAGTGACTGGGCGACGCCAAAGATCTCGGGATTGATGAAGCTTTGGTAATGCGCATACAGCGCGCCGGCCAGCCCTGCGAACATGGCGCTGACGACAAAAGCGAACAGCTTGTATTTCCACGCTGCCACGCCAACCGAAGCGACCAGATCCTCGTTCTGACGAATGGCGATCAGGATCTGACCGATGCGCGAACGCACGATCACCGCGGCGAGCGCCGTCATGAGCACCGCGACAGCCAGCACGAAATAGTAGTAGACCTGCCTGTCATTGAAATCGATCAGAGCCCCGCGCCCGTATCCGGGTTTGGCAATGCCCGAAATCCCGGCCTCGCCATTGGTCAGATCGGTAAAGTTCAACAGGATGATGAAGATCACCATATTGAAAGCCAGGGTCACGATGGCAAAGTAATGGCCCTTGACCCGCAGACTGGGATAGCCCGCCAGCAACGCGAAACAGGCCGTGACCAAAGGAGCCAGAATGATGGTGACGCTGCTGGGCAAGCCAAAATGGCTGCCCATCAGGGCGGTGCTATAGGCGCCGATCCCCATGAAACCCGCCTGCACGATCGAGACATATCCCGTATATCCCTGGATCAGGTTCTGACCCTGCGCCATGATCACCCAGATCAGCGCCAGAATGGACAGATGCAGGTAATATTTCACCGCGATCAGCTGCGGCAGGATCAGAAACAGAGCCAGCGCCGCCAGCAGCGGAATGGTCTTTCTGGTCATCGCTTACGCCCTCCCCATCAGGCCCTGGGGCCGGAACAGCAGCACGCCGATCATGACGACAAAGGCGATGACATCCTTGTAGGCCGAGGATATGAAACCCGCCGCCAAAGCCTCGGTAACGCCCAGAACGATGCCCCCGACGACTGCTCCGGGGATAGACCCCAGACCGCCAAGGATCAGCACGGCAAAGCCCTTGACCACCAGCCCTTCGCCCACGCCGGGCGCGATGGCAAAAAGCGACCCGACCATGACACCAGCCGCCACGCCAAGGGCGGTCGAGATGGCAAAGACGATCATCGGGATCATCTGCACATTGATGCCCATCAGGATCGCCGCATCGCGGTTTTCCGCCACGGCGCGAATGGCCTGTCCGGTCTTGGTCTTTTCGACGAAGATCGTCATCGCCACGATCAGCGCCGCAGCGCCGAGGATTACGTAAAGGCGCAGTTCGGGCAGCGTCAGCCCGCCGAAGTTGAAGACCCGCGTGGCGCCGGTGGGAATGACCACCTGTTCGGCCCCGAAAAACTGCAGATTGAAGCCTTCGACCATCATCGTCAGCCCAAGCGCGACAATGAAGGCATTGATATGGTTCGCATTCCTGACCGGCCTATAGGCCAGAAGCTCGATCAGCACGCCGAGGACCATACCCACGACCAGCGCGATGGCGATGGCCAGCGTCAATGGCAGCCCCTGCTGCGCGACCAGAAAAAAGGTCAGATAGCCTCCGAACATGGACACCGAACCATGCGCGAAATGGGCGATGCCCAGAATGCCGAACACGATTGTCAGGCCGAGCGCGATCAGGACATAGACGCCCCCGATCGCCAGACCGTTTATGATTTGCTGTAGGATCTCGATCATCGTCACAGCGTCCCGCGCAACGAACGTCGCATGCCGTTCGCGGAAGGCCTCCTATACATAAGGGGAATGTGGCGGCGCGCCCGCGCGCCGCCGGATGTGCTCAGTCCAGCGTCGAAAGGAACGCGGAGTAGGCTTCGGGATCCGAGGGAAGTTCCTGGACATAGACCCAGTGCCCATCCTGCCATTGGAATGCGCCATTGGCGGTATAGGCCTGCCCGTTCTCGTCGAACATCTTTCCGTTGACGGGCAGATATTGCATCACCGCCTCGGACGGGATTTCCAGATCGCGCAAGGCGGCGGCGACAGCTTCGGTATCATCTGCCGTTCCGGCCGCCTCGATGGCATGTTTCAGCGCCCAGGCCTGATCATAGGCATAGGGAGAGCTGGGCGAAGGCGCGATGCCGAAGCGTTCGCTATAGTTCTTGTGATAGGCCAGCCCGGTCTCGCCCGTCGATTGCAACGTCAATTCGGTCGGCCGCAGATCCCAGACACCTTCCATCTGCTCGGAACTGGCGACACGCAGGAACTGCTCTTCGCTGCCCGAGGTAAAGCCATAGCGCGGAATATCCATGCCCAGTTCGACCGACTGGCGATAGGCGAATGCGGCGGGTTCGACATAGCCGACCACCAGCAATGCATCGGGTTCCATCTCGCGGATCTTGGTCAGCTGCGGAGACATGTCACGATCTTTCGAGGCAAAGACCTCATGGGCAATGACCTCTCCGCCGCCCTTGGTGAACTCGCGCTCGAAGGCTTCGACATAGCTGGCGTAGAAAGAGATTTCCAGGGCACCCAGAACCGCGACCCGCTTGTGGCCCTGCTGCGCCACAAAGGCCCCGGCAGCCGCGCCGGTATAGTCGGCAGGTGGCCGGGTGCGGACAAGATTGCCGATCTCTCGCGTCGTGATCGAACGTTCCGCCGCATTGCCCACCAGCATGACGGCATCTTCATATTCGATGAACGATGCAACAGCACCCGTCGCCCCGGAACAGCAGAAGCCCAGGATATACTTGACCCCGTCGCGGTCGATCAGCTTGCGCACCGCATTGGTGGCCTCGGTCGGATTTGCCTTGTCGTCATAGACCACGACATCCAGCGAATAGGTATCGTCCCCGACCTTGATGCCGCCAGCCTGATTGATCTCATCCGCGGCCATCTGAACCGCATTGGCCTGTGGCAGGCCATAGACGGCCGCGCCGCCGGTCAGCGCATCGGCCACACCGATGGTCAGAACCTCGTCGGCGGCCATCGCCGCCCCCGACATCATCAATGCGGCAAGCCCCGCAACACTGCCTTTCAGAAAAATCTTCCCAGTCATGTTCTTGCTCCTCCCTGTTGAGCCGCTTCGCGACGATGCGCGCCCGGTTCAATGTCCCAAATATGCCTTGACCACCTCTGGATGGGTCTGCAGCTCTTCCCCCGTGCCCTCCAGCACGATCTCTCCGGCCTCGAACAGATAGGCCCGGTCGGCCAGTCGCAGCGCCATCAGCGAATTCTGCTCGACCAGCAGGATGGTCATCCCCATGGCCTTGATCCGCGCGATGGTTTCCCCGACCTCGGCCACGATCTTCGGGGCCAGTCCCAGGGACGGCTCGTCGAAAATGCACAGCCGGGGGCGCGACATCAGCGCCCGTGCAATGGCCAGCATTTCCTGTTCGCCCCCCGACAGCGTCCCGGCAGACTGCCCCGCCCGCTCGCGCAGGATCGGGAACATGTCCATCATCCGCTCCAGATCCTCTGCCTGTTCGGCATCGCTGCGCGCATAGGCACCCAGCCGCAGGTTCTGCATCACCGTCATGCCGGGAAAGACCTGCCGTCCTTCGGGGCACATGGTGATGCCGGCCTTGACGACGGCATGACCCCTGAGGTTGGTGATGTCCTCTCCGTTGAAACGGATCGAGCCTCCGCGTGCAGGCAGCAGCCCGCAAACGGTCTTCAGCGTCGAGCTTTTGCCCGCGCCATTCGCGCCGATCAGCGCCACGCATTCCCCTTCGCGGACATCCAGATCGATGCCGTGAACCACCTCGATGGGACCATATCCCGTCCGCAGACCGCGTATTTCCAACATCAGGCTGCCTCTCCCAGATATGCGTCGATGACGGCCCGGTTCTCGCGAATCTCGGCGGGCGTGCCCTCGGCGATTTGCGCGCCGAAGTTCAGCACCACGATCCGGTCGCAAACCTCCATGATCAGCGCCATGTGATGTTCGATGACCAGAACCGAAGTACCGCTGTCGCAAATGCGCCGGATCATCCTGGTCAGGGTTTCCCTTTCATGCGAGATCATGCCTGCAGCCGGTTCATCCAGCAGGATCATCTTTGGCCCCGAGGCCAGCGCAGTCGCGATCATCAGGAAACGCTGCTCTGCTGCGGAAATGACACCGACCTTGGCATCGGCCAGCGCGGTCAGGCCGGTCAGTTCCAGCACGGTATCGACACGCTTCGCGATCTCCTGCTCTTCGGCTCGATCGGCTTTCAGACGGAATGCCGAGGCAATCGGGCGCGAGCGGCGCGTGGCCTCGCAGCCCAGCACAACCTGTTCGCGCACCGTGAATTCGGGAAAGACGCTGGCGGTCTGGAATGTCCGCGTCAGCCCCATCGCGACACGATCCCATTCGGGCAGATTCTGCACCGGATGCCCGCCCAGCCGGATTTCTCCCGCGGTCGGCGGCAGAACCCCGCTGAGCGTATTGACCGTGGTGGATTTGCCCGAGCCGTTCGGTCCGATCAGCCCCAACACTTCATTTTCGTTCACCGTAAATGACAGATCCCGCAGCGCCCGGACGCCACCGAATGATTTACAGAGGCCCTTCACCTCAAGGACTTTGGTTGTCATCGCTTCCTCCCCATGTCGCCATCAGCGACAATTTCGGACCATAGGCGGCGATGCGACAGGCAAGAAACGCAAAGATTCGCTGGTGCCATCGAATTTTTGGATGCTAGACTGCCGACAGGTGGAGGTCACGGATGCGCCAGATCAAGAACATAAAATCCATTCAGGTTTTCAATGCAGTAGCAAAAACCCGGAATCTGACGCATGCAGCCCGCGAGATGAATGTCAGTCAAAGTTCGGTCAGTTATCACATCAAAAAAATCGAAGACGAGATCGGTGCCATCCTCTTTGATCGCCGACCCGACGGATTGAGGCTGACGGCCAAGGGCGTCACCCTGGCCGGATATGTCGAGCGCGGGCTGGCCGCGATCATGACCGGTCTGGATC